>JAPKDW010000045.1 GCA_028822375.1 Opitutaceae bacterium
CTGAACGATTTCATCGTTCAGTGGCCGCTCGGAGATCGACCGCTACCTTTTGAATGCTTCGAGGGTTGCCATGGAGATGTTTTATTCCCTTTGGGTCTAAACCCGAAGCTCTTGACGGGCCTAGACTCTTGTGGCCGAAGACTGTTACTTCGGTTTTGGGAGGGTGGACAGGCTCGGGCCTCTGTTTTGGTTGCTAAGAGGATCGGGCCGGTCCTCCCTACCTCTAGAAATACCTCGCTGGCGCGAAGCGTCAGTCAATCGGCAGGGAGAGGGCTCTTGACTCGGTGTAGTTCGAAGAACGAAGACGGTTGCTCCGGGGAGTATTTACTGCCTTCGCTTAGCGAAGGCATCTTCGTGACAGTAAGGAACGACGACCGGGCGTGGTGTCCTATTTGATCCTGGTCGCGGTTACCGGTTGACCAATTATTTGGATAGCTCGGCCTTAATCTCTTCGAGAGTCAGGCGCTTTTCTTTCAGAGCTTTTATCGTTTCGACCCTAGATATCATATCTACGCTATACATTTGATAGCCTGATGCCGTGGTTTCTGCCACTTCTAGAAGCCCTTCCTTAGTCCAGTGACGGATTGTCGAATTCGGCTGTTTGACGCGTTTGGCTAATTCGCCGATTTTCAGTAGGATGTCGCTATCGGTTTCGTTCGCTTCATCTTCAGTTCCTGAAACGGCTTTCAAGTAGATATCGAGCGAGCGATTGACCGCTTTGTTGATGAGTCGGAGGTAAGGCTCGTTTGAGCCTCCGAGCTGGGCTTTTTCCAAGGAGTCAATGTAGCTGAGGCGATCGCGTTTCCTGATGATCGCGGGAGGGTAGCCATTCATCATTAGGATCATATTCATCAGAAGTCGGGCGGTCCTTCCGTTTCCATCGACGAAGGGATGAATCGTGACTAATCGATAGTGGGCTTCCGCGGCAAGTTCGATCGGATGGAGTTTCGGCTTTTTGCTGAGCCATTTGCAAAGCTCATCCATTAGGTCCGGCACTTTGCGAGGGTTGGGGAAGATGACGGTTGATCCTGAAATTCTAATCGGAACGCTGCGGAAGTGTCCTGCGTTAGCGTCGTCGATTCCTTTTAGAATGAGATTATGAATACGAAGGACATCTTGATTGGAGATTTGGTGATGCTTTCGGCTGACTTGAACGTTAACCCAGTCCAAGGCCTCGGCGTGATTGGCGGCCTCAAGGTGTTCGGCTAGGGATTTGCCTCCGACTGTGATGCCTTTCTCGACTACCAGCGCTGTTTCGCGGCGAGTCAAAGTGTTTCCCTCGATGGCGTTGCTCGTATACGTCAGCTCAATACGAAACCATTCCTCTAGATTCCGTACGAGGTCATTGGGAAGGGGACGGTGTTTGTCCAAAGCCGATTTATTTTTTTCGGAAGACTCGAAAATCATCCTTAAACCGTGAAGTGTAACGTTATGGTTGTCAACGATGTTTAGCAGGCTCAACGGAGCCGTTCGTTTTGTTGGAACGAGTATGCGACTGACTCGAGAATCAGTTTACGCTAATTTTGTCTATGGGAGTTTATCGTCTAGTGTTGGTCTCTAGGTTTCGATTTCTCTAAATCTCTAGGGACCAAGGAGATTGGGTGCCATGTCTTCCACGTAAGTGAACCTAAACGTTTCATAAATCGTCTAAATATCTGATTGTCAGGATCCGCTTTGCGGATACAGGTCGGCTGGCGCCGATTAGGTTTTAAGAGATTCGATCGAGCCCGAAAATAGCGAAACCTGTTGTCGACCGAAGGTCGAGAGCTTGTCGCAGATCATTGTAGGTCGGGTCGCTGACCCGACGTGAGCTGGACCAAGACTGTCGCCTCAGTGAGGCAACCTACAAACGAGATCGAGCAGAGAAGTAAGTCTCTAGGTGAAGAGTAATTATTTTCGCAATTCGGATAGCAGCCTTGCACGCTCGTTGTAATGCGGCTGCTTCTTGAAGACTGATAATGAGGGTCTCTCTTCAAGCAGATCATTGTAGGTCGGGTCGCTGACCCGACGTGAGCTGGACCAAGACTGTCACCTCAGCGAGGCAACTTACAAAGGAGATCGAACAGAGAAGTATGTCTCTAGCCCTCTCGCTAAATTAATTTCGCATTTAGCATAGCGAGATTTTAGAGGTGACAAGTCTTAGGTTCAGGAGTAATATTCCAACCGTCGCCTCGTGCCTATAGAAGATCCAGAACAAGCTCGTTGGTTTGCCGAGAACGTGCAGTGCCATGAAGACATGCTCAGAGCATGGCTGCACAGCCGTTTTCGCGAAGGCTGTGATATTGACGATATCATTCAGGAGTCATTCATCAGGGTTTTGAAAGCAAGAGAGGAACGAGCACTGGCATCCCCTAAGTCCTTTCTGTTCGCGACGGCACGGAATCTGGCCATCGATAGCGTTCGCCATTCGAGTGTTTCGCGAACTGAGTACTTGGAGCATAACGACTTAAGCGGATTCGAAGATTTAAGTTTTGGGGTGGCGGAGATCGTCGCACGCAATCAGGAATTGGAGATATTGACCAAGGCAATTCAGTCGATGCCGGATCGTTGCCGACAGGTCTTTACGCTGAGAAAAGTGTACGGGATGCCTCAGAGAGAGATCGCGAAGAAGCTGAATATCTCGAGAAACACGGTTTCGGCTCAAATGACGACCGGACTCCGAAAATTTACGCAGTACATGGAAACCTACTGCACAGAGAGGGATAGATTGTAGTGAAAAATCGAGAAAAACATTCATATGATGAGAACCGAATCGACCGCGAGGCCGCGGAATGGGTCATTAAGCAAGATGGCGGATTGTCCGCGGCAGAACAGGACGCTTTCTTTCAATGGCTGGCGGATGGCCCGTGCCACGGGGAGAGGTATTCTAAGCACGGGCAATCGCTGCTCGACGCGAATCTCTTGGCGGAGTGGCGCCCTGAGCATAGCCAGGAACCCAACCCGGATCTGCTCGCCTATCATCGTTTCGATCGTCCTTGGATTAAGTGGGGGGGCGGACTAATGGCGGCAGCGGCATCAATCGCTCTCATCCTGAGTCTAAACCTGAATATTGGGGGTCCGAACCTGAGCCCTGACGCTTTGCAGGATGCCCATTTCGTAGCCGACGCCTATCAGTATCAGCTTCTGAATGACGGTTCTCAGCTGGATTTGAATCAAGGATCGGAAGTGGAAGTTAACTATACGAGCGAGAAGCGCTTGGTTAAGCTCCTTGCAGGCGAAGTCTATTTCAAGGTAGCGAAAAACCCGGACCGACCGTTCGTGGTAGAGGTGAACGGCACTGAAGTGAGCGCTCTGGGTACCGCCTTCAATATTCGGTACCAAAGTGACGCCGTGGAAGTGGTCGTCACAGAAGGCAGAGTCCGATGGGAACGGCCCTTGGAAGAGGATGGATTGACCGAAATCGAAGATGCGGGGCAATTGTTCTATCGAGAAATGGTATCGGGTCAGAAGTCTATCATAACCTCAGAGGATGATATCAGCGACTATCTTGTTATTGAAGCGATCGAGGAAGAGGAGATTGAGTCTCTTTTGGAATGGAGACATGAAGTTTTAGAATTCGATTCAACTCCTTTATCAGTCGCGATCGAGCAGTTTAATCGGCGAAACAAAATACAGCTAGTCATTGCGGACCCCGTTTTGCTTGACGAACCTATCGTTGGTTCGGTGCGTTCTGACAATATAGAACGGTTTGTTCTGCTGCTGGAAGCCGCAATCGGCCTTGAAATTGATCGAAGCGAATCGGAGAAAATCGTTCTGAGAAAGGAGAACGAAATAAGATAAGGCGCTTTTGTAGAGCCTGTTTGATAAGTCCCATTTTATTTGATAACATCAATTGTAGGACGGGTCGCTGACCCGTCAAAAACAAGAATGTCACCTCAGCGAGGCGACCTACAGAAGAAACCCTTACAGCTTAGATACAGGACGAAACCGACTTATTAGATACTCTCTCAGGAATTTATAGGTATTCCTCAATTGGAATAGACTCTAGTTGTAGCTACATCGCAAAAGCGATGTGGCTTGTCCAGTTTACGGAAGCAAAGTTTTTATACTATGGAGAAGTCAGTCGAATCATCCAAATGTTAAGCATTATCAGTCAATATCATCTGTGAAATCTGTGGTTAAACCTTTATGGGATTTATTATATTTTTCATAAGTTCATGTAGCGAAATTTTTAAGTTCAATCGTCTTAGCGAATGTGTTCATCGCTCTGTTATCAAACAATGCCCCTTGTCAATACTCCACTTTTTCGGAGGTTCTGCTCGAAACTCTTTCTGGTTGGAAGGATTTGCGTAATGCTCATTCTTGCGATTGCGCTTTCCTGCGTTTCAGTAGCCGAGCCCGATTTGTTGGAGTTTTCAATACGGGAGGGGAAGGCGATAAAAACGCTGAAGCAAGCGGCACGGCAAGCGGGAGAGGTCGAAATACTGTACAGCGCCAGAGTTGTCAAAGGACAGCGAACGCAGCCAATTGTCGGGTTCTTTTCACTCCCCGAAGCCTTGGATCGGATGCTGAAGGGCACCCCATTAGAGGCCGTCCCGGTTAGCGGCGGGGAAGCATTCGCCATCATGCCTAGAGCGAAGAAAGGAGGTAATGTCCCGGAGCGTTCTATAAACTTTATACAGAAAACACCCATTAAAGAACTAGAAAATCAATCTGAAATGAATTTACACAAAAAAAATAAGAAATTTAAAATCAACGGCCTGTTTAAAGGGCTGTTTGGGCTCGCATTTGCTAGCAGTCTAGCAACCGCAAGCGCCCAAGACGACTCAGAAGACGATTCAGAAGACGAAAAAGTCTATGAACTCTCGCCATTCGAAGTTAACGAGTCCAACTCGCTAACTTATCTAGCTCAGGAATCCGTATCGGGGACTCGCATATCTATTCCTCTAACGCGTATTCCACAAAAGATCACTACTCTGACCAAAGATTTGCTTGATGACGTCAATGCGTTTGGCAGCGACGAGGCCATCTATTACGGGGGTGCCGAGCGTTTCAGATTTCAACAATCCGGTGTGTCCATCCGCGGATTTCGCTCGTCCTTCCAGGTAGACAACCTCGATTGGGGTACGGATATAAAGATGGACAACATCATCACCGAGCGCATTGACATTGCAAAGGGACCAGCTGGCACGATCTATGGTGTGGGTACCCCGGGCGGTGCAATAAACCTTACTACGAAAAAGCCAATGGCGGAAAGTAGTGGACACATCCGACTCATGTACGGAAGCCGTGATTCCTACCGGATAGAGGGAGACGTTACCGGCTCATTCGATGAAGAAAAAAAATGGCGCTATCGGCTCTCTGGCGCGCGCAATAGAGTGGAGACGGACCTTCTTTTCGGGGAAATGACCCTTGATACGCTCATGCCCCAGATCTCCTGGCATCCTTCAGACAAGACCACTGTCGAGTTTCAGGTGATCCACCAAGATACGCCGGACTGGAATTCTTTTGACGAGCGCTTCCCGCAGGTTGGCGGACAAGCCCAGCCGCCCAATCCGGATTTTCCTATCCGCGGTGCCGCCATCGGCTTGGCGCCGGGCATTCCCGAAAACTTCAATGTTCCCGGGCCGCAAAGTGATCGCTCGGATCAGACTTGGTGGGCAACGACAACGTGGAAACAGCAATTCAGCGAGTCCGTGAGCATGAAATTGGCCCATCGCAAAACGTGGTTTGATGAAGAACGATGGACCCGTTTCATGATGGGCGGCCCGCAATATGACGCCACGGGAAATATTACAAATCCCGACATTCAGGTGGGAAACTGGTTTCAGGACAAGTACCGAGAAACAGAGACCATACAGGCCGACTTCAATATTGAGTGGCGCGCGCAAAACGGGATGCATGGCAGCATCGTAACAGGAGGAAATTACTTCATTTTTGACCAGGATAATATGATTTTTTGGGATTTTGGGTGCTGCGGACAATCCACGCCCAAGAGGGGCAACACTCTCAATGTCGTAAATCCGCCCACGGACCCGAGCGACTCAGACTGGGGCTTCTCAACGTTCAAGCAAGATTATGAGCTGAATAACTGGGAAGACAAAATAGTGCACGCCGAGCGAGGCGCGCTCTGGGCGTTAAGCAACACGTACTTCGCCAACGATCGGGGAAATATCGTCCTCGGCATGAGGCGCTCGTACTCATTCGCCGGAGAGAACTCTGTCTTAAACGGTACTCGATACGACAACCGAGGTAACCAGACTGACACCTTTGGAGGCGAAACGCAAAGCCTTGATACCTACATGGCGGGGGGCACCTATGAGTTTGTCCGTAATGGAAACGACTATATCACCGGATTTTTCGGCTATACCGAAACCAAGGATTTTAACAGATTCCCGTACGCACCGAAGGCAGGCAGCGGCGTCGAGGGAGGTCTCCGCTTCGCCACTATGGATCGGAAGTTTGTCGCCTCTGTTTCCTATTACGATATCATTCAGGAAAATATCCTTCGAAACGATCCCAATCTAGGAAACCAATTAGTCCTCTCAGGAAAAGAAGCTTCGCAAGGCATTGAATTTGAGGCATTCTTTTATCCCTTCGATGGAGCCACGCTCTTTTTCCAGTACGTAGATCAGGACACAGCAATCGTGAGCCATGTGGCGAGTCCCTTTTTGGAGGGCAATCCCGCTGGTGACGGCGGATATGAAACCGCCTTTAGCGGCGCCTTTACCTACAGGGTGCCAAAGGGAGAGCATCAAGGTGCCGGCTTTACGCTTGGATTCATCAATCGTGGCGAAACGGCTCCCTTTCCCGACGACGGCTGGTTGTGGGCATTGCGCCAGCCTGGCTATACGGTGTTAAATCTGAATATGTGGTATCCGATTCCGGATACAAATGCCACTGTCGAGTTTGCCATAAAGAACCTTACCGATGAGTTCTATTTCAGAGGAGCCATGATACCTGGTCGTCGGCAGCAGATATACGCAGGTATGCGTTGGGGATTCTAATTCATTCGGGTTAGCCGATTTTTTTGAGTAGTAGTGTAGTTAGTTCAACCTTCAGCGGATGTAATCCGCTGAAGGTTTTTTCCGGGCGATATAGATTTTGATTACAAGCAAAGTTTGATGAACGATTAATGCCTGCGCAAAATGAAGCCCTCTCGCCGTTCTTTCTTCGAAACGCCGGTGGCGATCGGTTTGAAAGAAGTTTTCCACATGGATTGAATGTTGTGCGCGCACGCAAACGATTGGGATAAATCGTTCTCAGCAATGCTTCGCAGATCGTCTACTTACTAAGGAAGCGGATCTTCTATAAATCTAATGCGAAGTATTCGAACTTTTGGGTTCGTGGGAATATTCGTTCGGATTTAATGTAACAACAATGAAGGAATATTGGATAAATCAGACAAGAAATATTATATGAAAAGTAGTTCTACAGATAAATCATTATCTTTCATGGAACGTACAGGCTATGCTTCAGGTGATTTCGCCTGTTCCATGTACTGGGTTGTGTTTGGGCAGTTCTTAATGTTCTTTTATACGGATGTCGCCGGATTGCCAATAGCGGCTGTTTCCACACTGCTCCTGGTGACACGATTTTGGGATACGATCAATGATCCGATTATGGGACTGGTAGCGGACCGTACGCAAACTCGGCATGGCAAGTATCGCCCGTGGCTCATCTGGATGATCGGCCCAATGATCATTTCCGGGGTATTGGTATTTACGATTCCGGACGGAAGTGAAAATTTCAAACTGGTCTACGCCTTCGTTACCTACTCGGTGGTGGGAATGGTCTATACCGCGATTAATCTCCCCTATGCAGCATTGATGGGGGTGATGAGTCCGTCGCCTTCGGAGCGTACCACACTAGCGACTTTTCGCTACATCGGCTCGTTTACAGGGAACTTCGTTCCGCAATTGTCTATATTAGCGCTGGTAGCCTTTATTGGAGGCGGAAACAAGCAGTTTGGTTATGTCGGCGCTATGACGGTTTACGGAGTTATGGCGGGCCTGCTTTTCTATTTTGCATTTAAGGCAACGCGAGAGCGGGTACAACCGGTAAAGGAAAAAAGGAAAAGTTCAGTCCGTTCCGATATGGGTTACCTGTTCCGAAATAAGCCCTGGTTAATCATCGCTGTTGCAGGAGCCCTTTCTCTGGTTGCTATGTCGATAAAGAACGCAATTGCAATTTACTATTTTACCTATTACGTAGGGGATCAGGGGTTGGTATCCAGTTTTCTCGCTGTGGGTACCGCATCAGCCATGGTTGGGATTGTATTAACAAAAAAGATTATACGATTCTTTGGTGATAAACGTCGTGCATATATATTTGTTAATCTATTTATTAGTTTAGGTTATGCCGTGTTTTATTTTGCCGGACCTGAATCGATTGCATTACTTTTTGCAATGCAGGTGTTTGCCATGTTTTTCAGTGGTCTGATGATGCCGCTTATGTTTTCAATGTATGCGGATACTGCGGATTACGGCGAGTGGAAGTTTCAAAGAAGGACCACCGGTTTGATCTTTGCTTCAGGGACCAGCGCCTTGAAATTAGGCATGACTCTCGGAGGGGCATTTTGCGGGTGGATTTTGGCTTTTTTTGGTTATATTCCGAATGTTGAGCAATCCGCAGAAAGCTTGTCCAGCATGGTAGATCTTATGAGCTGGATACCAGCCCTATTTGCTTTGGCGGCAACCGGAGTACTAATTCTTTATCCGCTTGATGCTACTAAAGAACAGATAATTACTAAAGAACTATCTGAGCGTCGTCTAAACAGCTAACTCTCTAAATTATTATTAAGATGAAATCAAATTTTATAGTAAGATACATACTGCGATCTTTACGCATCGGAACGGTTGCTGCAGTAGCTGCCACACACATTCATGGCTCTGAAAATGTATTCAGGGTTGATGTATCTAAATTTGAAGAGGATGCTATTGGCAATCGCTTCAGCAATGTCAGCCTCTGGCACTACAACGGGACATCTGCAGACGAAACCTTTTTTCATCAGGATGCGGAGTCCATGCCGGAAAACTGGTTAAGAGACACTTATCCATGGCTGGAGGAGGCTCAAGTGTATATTGCCTCCGGCGGTGGCTACAAAGGCCATCCGCGCATGGAGATTGATACCGCTGGAAATGAACTAGATCGGGATCTATTCAAGAATCCTGGCGACCCTACGGTGTTGGATGATTACGACTTTTCACCGTTGGTTCGGGCCTGTCGAAATATGTTAAGGCAGGGTATTAAACCTTGTTTGAAGTTGCACAATGTTCCGGTAAAGTATTCGAAAAATCCTAAGATTGACTGGTTCCGGGTCAATGTTCGTCCGCCAGACGATTATCAAGTGTATGCAGATTATATAGCAGCGCTAGTGACTGCCATGGTGGATGCTTTCAGTATAGATGAGGTTGGGCAATGGCGCTGGTACATCGGTACCGAGTTTGACAATAAAACCTGGTTCCAGGCAAATGACGAAACGCCTGAGTCTACGGCGATTGAGTTTCTAAAACTCTATGATTATTCCGTTTTTGCCTTGGAACAAGTGTTAGGTGAATATTGCGGCCCAGTGGGTTCGCACGCTATGATGGTCACTAATGGCTACTGGGAACCGGAATTGTTTTTTGCCCATTGTGCCGAAGGAGTAAATTATGCTACCGGACAGCGTGGCAGTCGTCTCGATTTTTTTGCCGTCTCCCAGTATGACCTGTCGGCTGTTGATCTGACTTATGTGAAGGAGTATTGGCCTGAACTTCAGGGCACTGATAATGTGCTCGCGACGCTGGATCGTATGGGCGATGGCGAAAAAAGGACGATCGAGGGTAATGCCGCTGTTAATAATTTTGGTGATAAAATCAGCAGGACACGTGCTGTTCTAGATCAATATGGTTTCGAATCCATTCCGATCGAAGTCAGTGAAGGAGGACTGGTTTATGGGACGGACGGTAAGTGGCTCTGGCATGGGCTGGCATTCGGGGGTTCTTTTGACGCAAGCTGGACAGCCTTGTCCTTTAAGAAAATGCTGGATAATCAAGTCGTTCTCTGGTCGCGGTGGCCCATTTTCCGGAGCAGTGGTCTCTTCAGAGGTCCTGAATTAGCCGCAACAAATGCGATTCGGCTGATCGACCGTATGTCGGAAGACAGAAGAATACTTGTGCAGGGTACCGGAACTGCTACTAGCGAGATCGTGGCAAGCCTCTCCAGCGATGAGAAAACCGTTCGTATCCTGGCCTTCAACCACGCCCCGAATTTCGATAACCCTAATCCGACAGAGACCCTGAAGCTGGACCTTAGCAAACTGCCTTTCGATGGCAAGGTGAGTACCACGATTTGGAGAGTGGATGAGAATCATGCAGATTTCTGGCCCAAGTGGGAAACGGACCGTGCTGCCTACGGCATTAACGATTCGGACTACTACCAGTCCAGGGACCAGCCGGATCCGGCACACGCCCTCCTCAAGAGCGAGCATATCGCATACTGGCACAGTCGGGAGGCAGCATATGAAAAGTTGGCCGAACTGGATGTGGCTTCCATTCGCTACGACCGGGTGGAAAAGGGGCAACTGAATATTGAACTAAAACTGCCCTGTTACGCGGTGGCGCTGGTTGAGATTCGTGAGGAACGCTAGGCCCCGATTCAATTGGGTTTTCGCCAGATAGCTAAACTCGTCAATATAATTACCAGTTCAAAATGAAAGAATACCAAAAATGAAAAACAATAAACCTATTACCCTTATATCACTTTTAGCATTGTTCCTAATAACCAGTTTTCTGCGAGCCGAATCAGATGACAGGCCTAATATTCTCTTCATCTCGGTAGATGATCTAAACGATTGGATTGGGCCTCTTGGGGGGCATCCTCAGGCCAAAACTCCCAATATTGACAGGCTAGCAAAAAGGGGTGTTTTATTTACCAATGCACATTGCCAAATTCCTTTATGTAATCCGTCCCGAACTTCAGTATTAACAGGTAAATATCCCCACAATACTGGTATTTATTACTTAAAGACTAATTTCAGAGAATCACCAGTATTGAAAGAGTCGGTAACATTGCCACAATATTTTAAAGAAAGTGGATATACCACATATGCAGTAGGAAAAGTCTTTCACATGAATCCAGATTATCCAACTTCTTGGTCAGTGTCAGCAGGAGGGAATAGAAATTCGGGTGAGTATGGTCCTTCTTTGAAAAAAGATGATAGACTTTCTTGTGATGATGAACTCTCAGCTACGATTGATCCACTTTTCGATTGGGGTGTTTTTTCTGACGGAATTGAAAAAATGCCAGATATGGAGTCGGTAAATTGGGCTAATAAAACGGTCTTTAATGAAGAGCAATCCAATCCGTTCTTTTTGGCTGTGGGTTTATATAGACCACATCTGCCATTTTACGCTCCTCAAGAGTTTTTTGATATGTATCCTCTAGATGGTATTCAGTTACCGGCAACTAAATCAAATGATTTGGAAGACCTATCTGAAAACATTTTAAAGAAAAATAGTGGTGGGCAGGTTGACCATAATCCTTTCGGCTGGAATTTTCACCGGTTTGATTGGGTAGAAAAGAATGATCAATGGAAGCAAATAACCCAGGCTTATTTGGCATCTGTGAGCTTTGCCGATCATTGTATAGGACTGCTGTTGGATAATCTTGAAAAAAGTAAATATGCTGATAATACTATCATCGTTTTATGGAGTGACCATGGTTATCATGTGGGAGAAAAACGAGTAATTGGTAAGTTCGATTTGTGGGAAGAATCAACAAAAGTACCCTTAATTTTTGCAGGAAAAGATATATTAAAAGGAAAAGTAGCAAGCGATCCAGTCGGTTTAATAGACTTATACCCAACCCTTGTTGGTTTAGCTGACTTACCAATCAGCGAAAAACTAGATGGAAGAGATTTATCTGTATTGCTTAAATATTCGAAGTTTGAGTGGAACACACCAGTATTAACTACAGTTTCCATTGGAAATCATTCGGTGAGAGACAGAAAATGGCGCTTTAGTTCGTATGATAATGGAGATGAAGAATTGTATGACATCGAGAATGACCCGAATTGTTTTGTGAACCTAGCAGGAAATGCAATATATCAAAAGCAAGTAGAGAGATTAAAAGAATATATTCCAAAGAACGAATATCCAATGCTTTATAAACCTGGGTCTCACTTCAAAAATTAAATGAAAGATTAAGCATTATGAGAATAAGAAATAGTATTTTCAAAGGTTGAATTCTTTTTTTCATACAAAGAGTAGAAGCTTCCCCACAAAACCCGAAGACGCGTTAAAACTTAAAATAGCGCAGTAATTACCGAAGGCTGAGCAATCGGCGCCTAGAGGTGTGTGGATGTTTTATATAAAATGATAACAATCTATAAAGAGGTAAGTATGAAAGTTCCTGAGCAGCCTAGACAGTTTAATTTGTGGATTAACGGAAATTCAACCGCCTCTGCAAGCGGTCGTTACATAACTCGAATCAGTCCGGCGCATGATTGTCCGGTGACACTAGTAGCGGAAGGCGCTGCAGAGGATGTTGACCGAGCTGTCGTTGCGGCCAAGGAATCTTTTGATTCCGGCGTATGGGCGAGCATTTCGGGCGCGGAACGTTCGGCAGTGCTATATGCCGTAGCTGATCGCTTGATCGAACGCAAAGACGAGCTGGCGCTGCTGGAAACCCTGGAAAGTGGAAAGCCGCTGAGCCAGGCCGGTTTTGAGGTGGAGTGGGCGGCTGGATTGTGGAAGCACGCTGCGGCGCTGTGTCGTCATCTCTACGGCGAAAGCTGCAATACGCTGGGCGCGGGAACGGTATCCATGACTCTGCGTGAACCAATCGGAGTGGTCGGCTTGATTACGCCGTGGAACTTCCCGCTGCTGATCGCCAGCCAGAAGGCCCCGTATGCGTTGGCCGCCGGCTGTTCCGCTGTTATTAAACCCTCCGAATTGACTTCGGCCACTACGCTGGTTTTAGCGGAAGTCCTGAAGGAGTGCGATCTGCCAGACGGCGTGTTCAATGTGGTGACCGGCTATGGTTCTCCAGTGGGGCAGGCCCTGTGCGAACACAAAGACATCGAGATGATTTCGTTCACCGGTTCGACGAATGTCGGCAAGGCGATTGCGGCGACCGCAGCCTGCAACCTGAAAAAGGTCTGCCTGGAACTGGGCGGAAAAAATCCGATGATTGTGATGGATGATGCCGATCTGGAATCGGTGGTCGATGCCGCGCGTCTGGGCGCCTTCTTTAACATGGGCGAATGCTGCAACGCCAGCAGCCGTATATTGGTGCAGGAAGGAATCGCGGATCGTTTTGTTGAGCAGCTGACTACGTTTGCTGAGGGACTGAAGGTCGGCGAACCGATGGAAGAGGATTCAAAATTGGGCGCGATTATTAATGAAGCGCAGGAACAGAAAATTCTGGGATATGTACAGGCCGGTCGTGAAGCAGGCGCCACCGTTTGCATGGGCGGCGGAAAAGTGGAAACTGAGAAGGGATGTTTTCTTGAAGTAACCATACTCGATCATGTTCCTTCGGATTCTTCGGTGGCCACGGAGGAGGTTTTCGGGCCGGTTCTTTCCATCGTTCGTTTCAAGACGCTGGATGAAGCCATCGCTATTGCGAACAGGACAGACTTCGGTCTCTCCTCCGGTATTTTCACTAACGATTATAACCAGGCGATGAAGGCCGCGCGCCAACTGCGGGCGGGAACCGTCTGGGTGAATACATGGCTTGAAGGGCATCCGGAACTGTCGTTCGGCGGCTACAAGCAGAGCGGCCTGGGACGTGAACTCGGCAGCCGGGCGGTTGAAGAGTACACCGAAGAGAAGAGTGTTCTGTTCAGCCTCGGTAAGCGCCAACCGTGGTGGTGAGTGAAGCAGTTTTGCCTCTGAATGGAAAATAGTCATGGATACAACACGGATCCAATATAAGATCGAAGACGGCGTCGGAAGGTTGCTGCTAGTAGCGCCGGAAGGCAAACCGCCGATGCTGCGGTGATGGATGAGCTGGAACAGTGGATCAGCAGCTGTGAGAACCGTCAGGGTCTGTTTCTACACTCTATATACCATGAGTCGAACGGCTGGAAAAATATTTCGAAATGCAGCAAAAACATAGCGTGTTGGATGCTAGAAAAATAATTAATGTATAAAGCTTATGAAACCTAAGTCAGTAGAGATAACGAGTGATATAAAAAACCCGGCGATTCCCGGATTCAACCCGGATCCCTCGATTTGCCGGGCTGGGGATTGGTTTTATTGCGCAACCTCGAGTTTTCAGTGGTGGCCTGGTGTGCCGATCTACCGAAGCCGGGATCTGGCGCATTGGGAGTTGTATTCCTACGGGCTGACGGAACCGGCGTTTTGTGACCTACGCAGAATAGATGACAGCGGGGGTGTCTGGGCTCCCTGTCTTTCACATGCGGACGGATTGTTCTGGCTGGTCTTCTCAATCACCTCTGGGACGCGTTATCATACCTATGAATGCCGAAATTTCCTGACTACGGCCAAAGATCCACGTGGACCCTGGAGTGAGCCGGTCGACTTGAACGCAACCGGAAATGATGCCTCGTTGTTTCATGATGTGGATGGACGAAAGTGGCTGACGAATACGCAGCAATTGAAGACGACTGGATTTGTCGGGCATGCGGGCGTGTTGTTGCAGGAGTACGATCCTCAGGAGAAACGACTGGTGGGCTGTTCTCGGAACATTTTCCTGAGGGAGCAGAGTGTGATCCCCGAAGGCTCCAAGCTGCACCGGCACGGTGACTATTATCACCTGATTGTTGCAGAAGGTGGTACGGAGTATGGGCATATGATGACAATGGCCCGATCGCGAGATGTCGCAGGACCTTATGAAGTGCATCCGGAAAATCCGGTTTTAACGGCTGCCCATGATTCTGAGAATCCGATTCAGCGCGCCGGACACGGGGATATCGTGGATATACCGAATGGGCAGGTTGCTGTGGTCTACTTGGCCAGCCGCCCGATTGACCGGCATAGTGTGTTGGGTCGTGAAACTTTTCTGGGTCTGGCCCAATGGGGAGAAGACGGTTGGCTTCGGCTGGAGAGTCGGTCCCCACTGTTGGAGATTCCAGATTTTGGCCTTCCCAAGTCGCTCGTGGATGAGCTTCCCGATATCGATGCCTTTGAGGATAGTCAGTTGCTTCCCTATTGGAATACCCTCCGGCGGCCGATTGATCACCTCGTTGACCTGCGAACTCGTCCAGGCTGGTTGTTGTTAAAGGGAACTCCGAGTTTTCTGGATAGCCGGGATGATGTCGCCATAATTGCCCGTCGTCTCCAGAATCATAGTTTCTCCGTGGAGACTCATATCGATTATAATCCTATCTCCGTCGAACAGCTGGCAGGCTTGACCTGCTACTATGATTCCAGGCGATTCTTCTGGCTGGCCAAGCAATGGGAGGATGACGCGGGCCACTGTTTAGTACTTTATGCCAAGGGCGGTGCATACAGGGAGACCACCAAGCTGGCCACGATGCCCATAGCGGCTAGTCTTCCAGTGCGTCTGGGAGCGGATTGCGACGGACGCCTTTTGCAGTTTCGGTATGCTGTCGGTGGAGATGATTCCTGGAATTCCATCGGACCGGAAGTGTCTATTCTTATCCTTAGTGACGAGGAGGCGGAAATCGTGGATCCGGCACCTGCTTTTGGCTTCACTGGTACCATGATCGGGCTTGCTGCTTACGACATAACGGATTTTGGACCAGTCGCGGCTTTTGATTATTTTGATTACCGTCCCGGGAGGCCAGCCTGGCCCGCAAATTCAAGTGAGGATCCAGCAGTTTAGAAATTTATGCGCCTTTCGGGCAGGGCGTATTCAATATATCATGTTTTGTTCTTCAAATATTTTCATCGGTGTACTTAGCCTAAGTTGCTTGGCATGGGGTGGTTCAAAGGTCAGTGCTGATGCCATTGAGCGTGTAGGTGAGCCGTCTCGAACGTTGCCAGTCAGCGAGAATTTGGTACTCGAAAAAATAGCGGGCGACTACAACGGATGCGAAGGCCCCCTTTGGGTGGATGACGACGAAGGTGGCTATCTTATGTATGGAGCGGTGCACACAAACATCGCTTACATTTGGCGTGAAAATACCGGCGCGATTGAGCTGAAGAATCCGAGTAATGAAGCCAGTGCCTTCAAACCAGCTCCAGACAAACCGGGGACCTTTATTGTGGCCGAGCAAACCACGCGTCGGATTGTGCGGTACGAAACGGATGGGTTCATTTCGCTGGTTGCTAATCGTTTCAAGGGGAAGTTGTTCAATCGGCCAAATGACCTGACGATTCACTCTGATGGTTCGGTGTGGTTTACGGATCCCGATTATCTTTTCAAGTCTCGTCCTCAAGAAACCAAAGAACTTGAAGCCCAACATATATTTCGAATCGATTTAGGAGACGGCTCAGTTCAATCGATGGATGCCTCCCTGAATAAGCCCAACGGCATCGCATTTACTCCAGATGAGAAATACGTTCTAGCGTCCGATACGACGACGAACAAAGTTTTTAAATGGAAAATCTTCAAAGGCCGTCTGGGACCTAGATCTGTCTTTGTTGAACTGCCGCAGGATCGACTGGACGGCATAAAATTCGATTGGAAAGGCAACCTTTGGGTCGCCGCTGCCGACTCAATTTATATCGTGTCACCTGACGGTACTGTTTTCGCCAAAATCGCCATGCCGATCAAGCCGACTGCTATTGAATTTGGTGGTGCGGATCGCAGAACTCCTTTTATAACCACCAGGCAAGCGGTCTTCCGGCTTGTTAATCCTTCTTAATACTCATTACCCATTACGTTATGCATACTACTCGTCGTACCTTTCTTAAAACGTCCGGCTCAGGCCTGGCGGCTATCCTGGCAACCTCGACCGCACCTTCGTTTCTGAATGGCGCCCACCATGCTTCGCACAAAAAACTGGGTTTAGCGATTATCGGCTTGGGCGGCTATGCCACCAACAACATCGCACCCGAAGTTAAGTTTACAAAGAACATCCAAATCGCAGGTGTAGTCACTGGGAATCCCGCTACGAAAGGAAAAGCCTGGGCGAAGCGATATGGGTTTGATGAGGACGCCATCTATACCTACGACACAATTGAAAAGATCGCTAATGACGACCGCATTGACTTGGTGCATATTGCGCTGCCTAATTCCATGCATGCCGAGTTTGCCATCAAGGCCGCCAAGGCGGGTAAACATGTGATGGTCGAAAAGCCTATGGCTACTTCCAGCAAGGATTGTCAGGCCATGATTGATGCAGCCAAGCAAGCGGGTGTGTTGCTCGGAGTAAACTACCGGTTACACTGGGAGCCTCATCACGTCGGAGCAATCGAGTTGCTGGCTGACGGGGCAGTTGGAGATCTGACCAATGGCAACTACGAATTCTCCTGGGGTTACTACGGAGGTCTTACCGGGCCTAACAAGGACAAGGTAAAGAAATGGTTGCTTGACCCAAAAATGACGGGTGGAGGAGCACTTTTTGATACGGGCGTCTATCCCATTCAGGCGGCTTGCTACTTGACCGGTAAAGAACCCGTATCCGTTCGGGGTTTTGCCGCGACGCGTCACCCGGAGATTTTCCCGGAAGGAGTCGAGGAAACTATGAGTTATGAGCTTCTGTTCGACGACGGCTTTCAGGCCCTTTGCCGGGCCAGTTACAGTCAGTCGTTTCACCAGTGTACCACGCTTGGACCAAAGGGTCGTGTTGAAATATTACCAGGAGTAAAGGGAAGCGTGTATGGTCAGTCCGGACACGGTAACTACAGCCCGAAACTGCTTTCCCACAATGGAAATGAGATAGTCCTTGAGCAGACTTACCAGCAGGCGCGTTTATTGGAGGCGTTTGGCACTGCGATTCAGGCCGGAGAGAAAACATTTAAAACACCCGGAGAAATGGGGCTGCGCGACATTAGCATTGCTGAAGCCATTTACAAATCAGCTCGCAAAGGAGGATTAAGCGTTTCGGTTTAAAATTTAGATTCCCTCCAAAGAAACTTTAAAATTGAACCTATTTGACGAATAATGGTTAATCGTTTTGTAATCAATAAGTTAAATCATTCTCTGCCCTTCTTTTATCGCCTAGCTTGGACAGCGGCGCTGCTCACGGGAATTGGTCTCGGAAAACTTCAAGCGGAAGTGGCTGAAGATGTTAGCGAGGGAGAAAAACTGTTCGCACTGAAGGCGTTGCCGATACTGGCCAACAAGTGCTTCTCATGCCACGGAGATGACCCAGAAGAAATCGAAGGCGATTTAGTGCTTCTCCATCGTGAAGGAATGCTAAAAGGAGGCGAGTCTTTCGATGACGTCGTAATTCCAGGCGAATCCGAATTCAGCTTCATCATGGAAGCGATTCGCTGGGAGGATCCGGATTACGAGATGCCGCCCAAGGAAAACGATCGCCTCACCGAGGAACAGACATGGGCGATTCGCGATTGGATCGACGCCGGAGCTCCTTGGCCAGACGAGGACCGAGTAGCCCTTATTCGCGATCAATACGCGGAAGGAGTCATCGTGCAGACTAGTGGAGCGCTCTCGGACGAATGGGCTAATCGTCGCTACAAAGAAGAAGACCTCTGGGCATATCAGCCAATAAAGAACCCCGTCGTTCCGTTCTCGAAAAACAAAGGTGCAAACCCCATCGACGCCTTCATTGACCACCGACTGGAGCAGTACAACATCCCCGCAGCGCCGCCGGCCGACCGGCGAACCTTGATTCGCAGGGCTACGTTTGATCTCATCGGACTCCCGCCTACACCGGAGGAAGTGGATGCCTTTCTCAAAGACAAGCGAAGCGATCTCGTCGCATTCCAGGAGGTAGTCGAAAGACTGCTCGCCGATCCAAGATACGGAGAGCAATGGGGACGGCACTGGCTTGATGTCGTGCGGTACGCCGACTCTTCCGGTTTTTCCAATGACTATGAGCGGCCGAACGCGTGGCGCTTTCGCGACTACGTGATTCGCTCTTTTAATCAGGACAAGCCCTACGACCAGTTTATCTTAGAGCAAATCGCGGGGGACGAATGGGATCCGGAAAACCCCGAAATGATCTTCGCTACCGGTTTTCTCCGAATGGGATCCTGGGAGCACACGTCTATGTCGGTAGCCCGCATCACGCGACAGCAGTTTCTGGATGACGTCACCGACATTGTAGGTCAGACTTTTCTTTCCCATCCCTTGCAATGCGCGAGTTGCCACGATCACAAGTTCGATCCCATTCCCACCAAAGACTACTATCGCATTCAAGCCGTCTTCAATACCACCCATTTCGCCGATCGCGAAGTCCCTTTCCAAGAATACGAACATCTCGTTGACACGGATGAAATAACAGTCATGGAGAAGCGAATACAGTATTTCGCTGAAATGCGGGATTCGCTCAACGAAAAGCAAAAGATGGCCAGAGAACAGTGGTGCATCGATAACGGCTTTCCCGTCGGAACGCGAAAAGAGCTTGTGAAACAAGGAGTTCCCGACGAGAAACTGCCGCCACGCACCCTAGGCTTAACTTTCGAAGAAATAGGCATCGTTAAAGTGGGGCGAGAAAATGTCGCTCGCACCACTTTCGAAATGAAGAAATTCGAGCCTTTCGCCATGTCGGTATACACGGGACCTTCGCCAATGCAGCCTCAAAAATCAGGGTCCATGTTGAGGATGCCAAAGGACCCTAGCAAAGGCGGTGAATTCGAGAGTTCCCACATATTAACCGGTGGCGATCCCTTCGGACGCGGGGAAGAAGTCACTCCAGGGGTTTTTAGCGCCCTGCCCGGATCTAATGACACCATTGAAGCAACTCCCTGGAACACGATTCCCAAGTCGCCCGAAGGCCGTCGTCTGGCCTTCGCCAAATGGCTGGCCAGCTCAGATAATGTCTTGGTCCCTCGCTCCATTGTGAACCGAATCTGGAGCTACCATTTTTCGCGAGGAATCGCAGGCAACCCCAACAATTTCGGAGCGATGGCAGGCAAGCCGACCCATCCGGAACTCCTTGATTTCCTAGCAACTCGATTCATCGAAAACGGGTGGTCTATAAAGGATCTCCATCGGCTAATCATGTCATCCGAAACTTACCGGCGATCCACTGAACATGTGAATCGCGATCTCGTGGCCGAAAAGGACCCTCTAGGTGAAACTTACGCCGTATTCAGACATAGGAGACTCAGCGCGGAGGAACTTCGCGATAGTATGCTCTTCGTATCAGGCGAATTGAGTCCGACAATCGGTGGTCTTCCCGCTCGTCCCGAAATCAATATGGACGTCGCCCTTCAGCCTCGTCAAGTAATGGGATCCTACGCGGCTTCCTACGAACCGTCTCGCACAGCAGAGCTTAGAAACCGTCGTTCGGTTTACGCCAAGAAAATTCGCGGTCTCCGCAATCCCTTCATGGAAGTATTCAATCAACCGAGCCCCGACGAATCTTGCGAATTTCGCCAAGCCTCTACCGTGACGCCTCAAGTGTTCAGTCTCTTCAACGGGGAAGACTCGCTCAAGCGCTCAATTACCACCGCGATAGATCTTCTCGAACAAAATCGAACTCGCAAGAAGGCGGTCGAGGATCTGTTTCAACGCGCCTATGGCCGTAAGCCAGATAAGGGAGAAATGACCCTGTGCCTAGACCATTGGAAGAAAATGGAGAAACGACACAAAACGTTAGAATTTGAGCCGAGACAACTTCCACGAGAAGTAGAGCGTTCAGCAGTCGAAGAAATGACCGGAGCGCCTTTCAGTTTTAAAGAAGTACTTTTCGGATTCGATGACTATGTTGCCGATCCCACCTTAGCAGATGTCGATATCGAAACACGGGCCCTATCTGACCTTTGCCTCGTTGTATTCAACAGCAACGAATTCCTGTATGTGTATTAGTAGCAGGTTCAATTCTCTCGTAGGGCTTCCGCTCGCGGAATGCCGCGTTTGCTATGCCCATACTCGTAGGAGCGGGTTTATCCCGCGATCCAACTACCAATATCGCGGGTTAACCCCGCTCCTACAATTGATATTCCTATCGTTAAAACCCTTTCTCCGTTCCCCGTGATTTCCGTGGTTTCAATTAAATATTCACCGTCATGAGTCATAAACTACGTCAGGAAATCGCCGCCAACCAGGCAGCCGCCCGCGCCCTCAACCGCCGAAGCTTCCTTTACAGCATGGGAGCTAGCTTGGGCAGCGTCGCCCTTTCCAGTCTCCTTCCGCAAAAACTCTCCGCAGCAACGGCGGGACCGCTTTCGCTAAAAGATCCCCACCTGCCCCCGAAAGCGAAGAACGTCATCTTCCTCATGATGGAAGGCGGACCGAGCCATATCGATACCTTCGATCCGAAACCTGCTCTGAACGACATCCATCTCCAGCGCTTCACTCGTAGTGGCGAGGCCAAATCCGCCATGGAAAGCGGGACGCGCTACTATGTACAAAGCCCCTGGAGTGCACGGCAAGTCGGCCAGTCGGGAGCGTGGATGACCGAACCATGGCAACACCTCGCGGGAGTTGCGGATGACATTTGCTTCTATCGTGGGTGCCAAGTCGATTCGGTCAACCATCCGACTGCGCTGTCTCAGGTGAATACAGGGAACCGATTCGGGGGCGATCCCGCCATGGGCTCCTGGGTGACCTATGGACTCGGATCCGAAAATCAAGACCTGCCAGGATTCATCGTTCTTCCCGAACTATCGTATCCGCAAGGTGGATCCCCGAATTGGGGCAATGGCTTTTTGCCAGCTCATTACCAGGGCACGCCTCTCCGCCCACAAGGTTCACCTATCCTCGACTTGAAGCCGCCCGCTGGAATTTCACCCGAACATCAGCGTGAGAACCTAAATCTCCTGAGTCGCTTCAATCACGATCACTTGGCGGAACATCCCTGGC
>JAPKDW010000284.1 GCA_028822375.1 Opitutaceae bacterium
GAGCTTGCTGAATTGAACGTACAGACAGTTCAGAAGATCAAGGCAGGCTAAACGGAATATTCTGATTACCACGCTTATGCGACTGAGTAGGTCTCTGGGCGTGAAATCGGACGATCTTCTTGGTGGGGGTTGAACTGTTGGCAATAATATCCGTCGTGAGTCTGACCGGATGCATTCACTGATTTCGCTTTTTCGAAATCCCCAACATATCCAATTCCGCAGCATTAGCTAACTTCACCCTTTTTAAAAGTCGCTCAGAATCACTCGGCGGCCCTAGGGGAGGATTAAGGCGAAAGGGTGAGGGCTTAAGGCTGAACAGTTGAAAGTCTACTTCGCCTATTTGGGAAAAACGTCGATTGGGGAATCGATGACGTAGGGCAAGAGAAGATAGGTCGCTGCGTCGGTGAAGGGGCATGCCAGCAACAGGTGGAATAATCGGTGCGATGAATTGGCGGGAGAGGCGGCCAAAGGAAAGATCAAGGCAGTTTAGGCTTCTTTTAGTGGTTGGGTTTTTTCCGTTGGAGTGAACGAGGGCATCAAGCGGACAGTGGGATGCAAATGACCGCTTCCTTCTTTCTCGATGAAGCTATAAGCGACTGCTAAAGCTTGGGATCTCGTAGCGTTGCTGGAACCGATTTGCTTTCCGTCGACGGTTGCTCGCCAAAATGTGACCTGTGATCTAACAGATGTCATAACTAGATTTGGGGTGGGTTAATAGCAAGGGACCTTAGAAGCCCCTTGTGAAAGAAGGGTTAAAAGATCCAGATAATTGTTATTGGAAGTCAATTAGATTTTCAGGGCTCGAACCATTGCGTTTCCACGTGAAAGGAATATTCCGAGGTGAGACGTTATTGCCAGATCCTCGACTTTTCGATCGAGAAACGAAGGAAGAAAATCAATTTGCTCGATGCGAATTTGATTAGACTTCAGAAAATCGAGTGGATATTTATGATTTCTATAAGGCTATTGTATGCATTTATAGGCAACGAGTTTAAGGCGAAAGGCTTAAGGCTGAAAAGTTGCCTACTTCGCCCATTTGGGAAAAACGTCGATTGGCGAATCGATGACGTAGGGTAGGAGGAGGTAGGTCGCTGCGACGGTGAAGATGACGGCGACGATATTGAGAAGGAGGCCGGCTCGGGCCATTTCGGAGATTTTAATGCGCTGGCTTCCGAATACCACTGCATTGGGAGGAGTGGCGACGGGCATCATGAAGGCCATCGAAGAGGAAATGGTCGCGGGAATGGCGAAGAGCAATGGGTGTACTTGGATGCTGACGGCCCAGGTTGCCAGTATTGGCAGCAGCATGGAAAGCGTGGCTACGTTCGAAGTGAGCTCGGTGAGGAAGGTTACGCTGAGGCAGATTATAATGATTAGGAAGAGCGTCCGGATCTCGCCGAGAGCTTGAAAACCTTGGCCGATGTATTGGGACAGTCCGCTGGCTCCGAAGCCGGTAGCTAATGCGAATCCGCCTCCGAAGAGCAATATGATAGCCCAGGGAAGTTTTTTGAAGGCGTCGCCTTCCAGGATGCGTTTTGCATCGTCGCCGCTCCTTGCGGGAAGGAAGAAGAGGATGAGGCTCATGGAGATGGCGATGGTGCCGTCGTCGATGTTTTTGAACCCGTCCCAAAGATTGGACCAGCCTGGAACCTGAATGATGCCGAGTTGAAGGTCTTTGCGAAAGGTCCATAGGAGAACGGTCGAAACGAAAACGGCCAGTACGGCTTTTTCTTCGCGAGCGAGCGGGCCCAGCTCTTTGAGCTCTTGCCGAATGTGAGATCGATCCAGGGTTAGCGATCGGTCGAAGCGGCAGATCACTCGGGTCAGGAGAAACCAGACTACGAAAAGAAGCGTGATTGAGTAGGGGATGCCGATGATAATCCATTTTCCGAATTCGATCGGCGGCGCTTCGGGAAAGGTCTCCTGGAAGATGCGGACGAAGGCCAAATTCGTAGGCGTGCCGACTAAAGTGGATACGCCGCCGATTGAAGCTCCGTAGGCGATCCCCAACATGATGGCGAGAGAGAGGGTATGGGTACGTTTCTCGCCGAATTCGTCTTCCATCTTGGAAATGATGGCCAGGCCAATGGGCAGCATCATAACTGAAGTGGCGGTATTGGAAATCCACATCGAGAGAAAGGCGGAGGCGATCATGAACCCGAGCACCATGAAGTCGGCCCGCTTGCCGATGGCGTTGATGATGCCGAGAGCGATGCGACGGTGGAGATTCCAGCGTTCCATAGAGAGGGCTATCAAGAAGCCGCCTATGAATAGGAAAACGATTGAATTGACGTAGGATTTTGTGATGGTTCCGGCGTCGGTGATACCGGCGAGTGGCAGGGCAATCACGGGAATGAGAGCGGTGGCCGCCAGCGGAACCGCTTCGGATATCCAAAGAATCGCCATGAGGGCTGCGATGGCAGCCATCCTGCCGACCTCGGGACGATCGGGAACAGGATCGTAGAAAAGCAGCATCGATACGAATACGAATGCGCCCAGGCAGAGACCGATTGTTTTCCAGGGTAGATTTGTCATGAGGCAAATGGAATGGGGAATCGTCTTTTGCTTTGCGCAATGAGTACGAGGAAGGGGGTGTTCGTACAATTCGGAAGTTGAGTTGAATTGCTCTAAGGTCAACTTTAAGAATCGTTGGAGGAGGGTTCTTTACATAGATCAATTTGTCTCGCGAATCAGAGAGAGCCTGCCTGACTTTTTTTGTCTAAGGTAATTCGATTTCGCCTCGCGCTATTTTGGCGAGCGTATCGGGGTAGAGCTGATGCTCTTGGGCGAGGACGCGGACTTGAAGCGTTTCGGGCGTGTCGTCTGGATGAACGGGCACGGTGGCTTGTTGAAGAACGGGGCCGTCGTCGTAAGCGGTGGCGATGAGATGCACGGTGGCTCCGGTTTCGGATTCACCTGATGCGAGCACAGCTTTGTGGACACGAAGGCCGTACATGCCTTGGCCACCGTATTTAGGAAGTAGAGAAGGATGGATATTTACGATGCGATTGCGGAAGGCGGCCATTGTTTTGGGACCGATCTTTTTCATGAATCCGGCTAGGACGATGAGATCGACTCCGGCTCTTTGGAGGGCATCTAGTATGGCTTGATCAAGGTCAACTGGTAGCGGGTGGGTTTTTCCGTTGAGGATACAGGTGGACATAACCGCTTGGCGCGCGCGTTCGACCGCTTGGGCATTCCGGTTGTTGCAGATGAGAATCGCTGGAGTCGCTTGAATCGATCCGTCGTTGCAACCGTCTAGAATCGCTTGCATGTTACTGCCGCCGTGCGAGGCGAGAAAACCCAGTTTCATATCGATGCAGCTTGGACCGAGAAATTAGCGAGATCAATAGTCTTTGGCGAATGGTCGCCTGAGTACTAAACCGTGTAGTGCCCGACGATGGCTGCTATGCCTACGATGAAGCAGTAGATTGCAAAGTGAATGAGCTTTCCGCGAGTGACGATGGCGATCATCCATTTGCAGGCGAGCACGCCAGAGCCGAAGGCTGCTATGAACCCGATGATCAGGGGAAGGGCGCCGATCGAGCTATTGGCCATCCCGCCGTCGAGAATGTCTTTCGCGTTGGCGCCGATGATCGGTATCAAAACCATGAGAAAGGAAAAGCGGGCGATTTTCGTTTTGTCGACGCCTAGTAGAAGTCCCACGGCGATAGTGGCTCCGGATCGGGAAATGCCAGGCATCACCGCGATCGCTTGAGCGATACCGATAATGATTGCTTTGGTTTTGGATACTTCGCCGCCGCTTTTCGGAGAGTAGTGGGTAAAGGCTAGCAACGATCCAGTGACGAGTAGCATGCAGCCGACGAGGAGTACGTTGTTATTGAAGAAACCTTCAATCTGTTCTTTGAAAAGCAGCCCGATAATGACGACTGGAATTGCCGACAGGCAGATTTTGAAGATGTAGTCGGTGGAGGTGTTCCATTTGAATTCAAACGCTCCTTTGAATAAATTTTGAATGTCTTTGTAGAAAACGACGATGGTGCTTAGGACCGTAGCGCCGTGAACGACCACGGTGAAAGTGACGTCGCTGCTTGGTTCAATTCCGAGGAGGACTTTGCCGAGTTCCAGATGTCCGCTGCTGCTTACGGGCAGAAATTCGGTGAGGCCTTGGATGATTCCGAGAATGAGAGCTTCTAGCAAAGACATTGGATTAGATGAGGAATTGAGAGCGAATTAGAGCGTGGAAGTTCTTTAAGGCGAGCAGGAATAGGAAGCGAATCGTTCGCGGGCGAGTTTCTAATGATTGTTTTACGAGAGTAATTCGTCAGTCATGGCTTGAGCTTGAGAGGCATACCCGGAACCGAACAGATTGTAGTGATTGAGACAGTGATAAAGGTTGTAGAGCATTTTGCGCTGAGCGTATCCAGAATCCAATGGGAGCGTTTTTTGGTAGGCAGCATAGAAATCGGGATGGAACCCTCCGAAGAATTCCGTAAAGGCTAGGTCGGTTTCACGGTCTCCGAAGTAGCAACAGGGATCGAAGATAAAGGCATCTCCATTTCGATCGAATGCGGCGTTGCCTGACCAAAGATCGCCGTGGAGAAGGGAGGGCCAGGGTGTGTGGTTTTCGAAATGGCTTGGGAGACTCTCGAGAAGGCGATTGGCGCCGTTTAGGATAAATCCGTTTTTGCGGGCCATTTCGATTTGGGGGAGAAGACGTTGATCGCGTAGAAAATCGATCCAACTGGCGCTCTTTCTATTCGATTGGAATGTCGATCCGATAGCATTGTCTCTGTGCCAGCCATAGTAGAGGTGACGGGTTTTGTGCAGCGCGGCGAGTTGACGTCCGAATTCGGACCAGCTGTTAGCGTTTGGCGGTCCGGGTTGAATGTATTCTAGAATAAGATACGCACGATCATCGGCAATTCCGTAAACGATGGGTTTGGGGGCGCGTATAGTCGATGA
>JAPKDW010000046.1 GCA_028822375.1 Opitutaceae bacterium
AAGTTGACGCGTATGCGCTGAGCGGGATCAGTGGCCGCTCGGAGGTCGGCCGCTACCTTTGAATACCTCGGGGCTTTCCCCTGGGATGTTTTATTGATGGCCAATTCTAGGAACCTTGCACTCAATCGGGATTAACTATTGCCCCCCTAGCTATGAAAAATCGGACACCCCTGATTCTCGCCTCATTGGCGCTTTCCTTTCAACTACATGGCGAGACTTCGCTTCGCTTAGACGATCTATTCGAATCGATGCCTCTGATGGAGGCTTCCATTGCTTCTCCTCAGAAGCAGATGCATCTAGAGATTGGGGAGCGGCATTTGTACAATCATGAAATTATCCAGTATTTGGATTATGTGGCGGATGTATCGCCTCGAATGATTCCACTTGGCGAACATGCTCGATCGCATGGTGGCCGTCCTTTGGTGACTTATGCGATATCGTCGCCTGAGAACCTGGCGAATCTAGATACAATTCGAGAAGCCAGAAAAGACATCATAGACGCTGACGCTTCTGTCGATTTGACAGATCAGCCGGTGGTAATGCATATGGGCTACAGTATTCATGGGAATGAATCGAGCGGGGCGAATGCCGTTCCTTTATTAGCTTACTATTTGACCGCTGCGCGTAGCCAAATGCTGACGACTCAATTGGAGAACTTGGTAATCTTGCTCAGTCCTGTATTCAATCCAGACGGGCTGGATCGTTTCGCTCATTGGACGAACAGTCATCGTGGCCTGGTTCCAAGCTCGAATCCGATTGATCGGGAACACGTCGAAGGTTTTCCGAGTGGGCGTACGAATTACTATTGGTTCGATTTAAACCGAGACTGGATGCCTCATCAGCATCCGGAAAGCCAAGGACGCCTAAAATTGTTTCACGAATGGAAACCTAATGTTCAGCTCGATTTCCACGAACAAGGCAGTGAGAGCAGCTACTTTTTCATGCCAGGCAAACCGGAACGGACGAATCCGCTGACGCCCGAGATTAATCAAAAACTCACTAACGCCATCGCCGATTATCACCGCCGTGTTTTCGATAAAGATGGCGTGCTCTATTTTTCGGAAGAGGGATACGACGACTTTTTCATTGGTAAGGGATCTACTTATCCCGATCTATTCGGTTGCGTGGGTATTCTTTTCGAACAACCAAGTTCCCGAGGCATTCAACAGGATACTCAGAACGGATTGCTGACTTTTCCGACGACGATTTCCAATCAATTCAAGACCTCTTTGTCGTCGATAGAAGCGGCTACCGAATTGAGAGCCGAACTACTCGATTATCAACGCAGTTTCTATGTTGATGTTTCGAAAAATGGAAAGGATCAGTCGGGCGCTTATATTGCCACGGCAGTTGGCGACCCGACCCGTTTACGGGAATTTGTCCGCGTATTGCAAGGCCATCAGATTGAAGTCGAATTGCTCGCAGAGGATCAAGAAGTGAATGGATTCGAGTACCTAGCTGGTGAAGCGATCACGATTCGTGCCGACCAAGCGCAATCTACTTATCTCCAAGCGCTTTGGAATCGGCAAATCGAATTCGAAGAAAATATTTTTTATGACGTATCCACTTGGACCTTACCATTGGCTTTTAATCTTCAGCATACCAAGGACCCGGTTAAGAAAGTCAGTTCCAAAGCTCTGCCAGACGGATTTCATTCGCCGAGCCGAGAAGGGGTCCTCGAAAAAAGTTCTATCGGATATCTAATTGATTGGAGAGATAGCGATTCGCCAGCTCTGTTGTATGCGCTGCTTGAGGCGGAAGCGAATGTTAGAGTCGCAACGCGTCCTTTGAAAGCGATGATAAGCGGAGGAGAGGAGCTAGATTTCGGGTATGGCAGTCTTTTTGTCTCAAAGGCGCTGAACGAATCGATTCCAACAAAAGCAGTGGATCTTCTAAATCGCGCTTGGGAAAATGGAGCGCCCGTATATTCGGTTGGCAGTAGCTCTACCTCATCGGGTATTGATATGGGAAGCAGAGACTTTAAGGTACTGAAATTGCCCAAGGTACTACTTGCAACAGGACCTGGAATGCGGCCTTACGACGTCGGTGAGATTTGGCATCTATTGGATCAGCGTATTGAAATGCCTGTGACGATGGTTGAGACGAATCGGTTAGGAGGAGTTGATTTGCGCAACTATACGCATATTCTGCTCGTGAATGGTCTGTCGTCTATGACAGACAGCGGAGTTGGCAAACTGAAGGATTTCGCTAGCGCAGGTGGAATTATTTGGGGGCAAGGAGACGGTGCCGTGAAATGGCTGGTCGATAAAGAATTCGCCAAGGCCGAATGGCGCAAGACCGCAGAGGAGAAAGCGCGCGAAGCTCTTGAAAAGAAAAGCGATGGAGCTAATGGAAAGAATGCCGATTCGAAAAAGTCCGATAGCGCCAACAAGCCAAAATCAATTGAACGTCGCCCCTATGCGGATGCTCGCGATGAAGCTGCGTTCAAGCTCGTTCGAGGCGCAATATTCGGAACGTCGCTTGATGTAACGCACCCAATTGGATACGGGTACTCGTCGGAATTCTTGCCCGTTTTTCGTCGAAGCTCGAAATTTATAGAACCTTCTTTGAATGCCTATTCGACGCCGGTTTTATACGAGAAAGCGCCGTTGTTGTCGGGATACGTATCCGATGACAATCTTGAGACGCTTTCGGGATCCGCGAGTTTGCTTGTCGCAGAGCAAGGTAGAGGAGCGATTGTCCTTTCACTGGACGACCCCAACTTCCGCGCTTTCTGGTGGGGTACGCAGCGTCTCATGGTGAATGCTATTTTCTTTGGCGATTTGTTGGAAACGCCGTAGGCGGGCTTGTTCACAGGCAGGATGCCTATGCTACTTTTTTCTACAGACTGTATTTATTGTAGTATTCGTTCAGGGCCTTCTTCGCTTTTCCGGCGAGGAAGAGGACCATTATCATGTTGGGCCAGGCCATGAACGCGTAACTGGTATCGATAAGATTGATGACGTCGTCCGCGCTTGCTATTGAGCCGAAGAAAACCATCAGCGCGTATGTGGCGATGAAAGTGCTGTTGGTGAAAATGAAGCGTCCTCGAAACAGGAAATTCCAACATTTCTCTCCGTAGTTTGCAGTGCCTACCATTGTGGTGAATGAAAAGAGCACGGCAGCCACACTGAGGAAATGTACGCCGAAGCCAGGAAGATTGGCTTCGAATGCTTGCATAGTAAGCGTTAGTCCCGACGAGGCGTTGAGAGTACCAGGTTCGAAGCTCGTTAAGATAACCAATGCTGTGAGCGTACAGATGATGATCGTATCGAAGAAGGGTCCGAGCATGGCGACTAGTCCCTCGCTGACTGGCTCGCTGGTTTTGACGTTTCCGTGAGCCATTGGGGCGGTTCCGAGGCCTGCTTCGTTGGAGAATGCTGCTCGTTTAACGCCGAGTTTCATCATTTCGATAAACCCTATCCCTATTGCTCCACCAAAGACAGCGGATCCCGTAAACGCTTCACGAAAAATGGCAGCGAACACCCCGGGTACGCGTTCGAAATTCAAGAATACAATCAGGAGAGCGCATATCACGTAGAAGAAACACATGAAGGGCACGAGTGAAGATGTGACCTTAACCAAGCGCTGGATACCGCCGGAAAGAACGTATGCAATCAGAAGGGCGCAGACTATCCCGACGATCCAAGGGCTCAGTCCGTAGGTCGCCTCCGCGAAGTTGGAGAGTTGATTGATCTGAAATAGTGGAAGGGTGCCCAGCATTCCGAATATTGCGAAGAGATAGGCGAGGAAATGTAACCGTTTATGAAAGGTCTGCTTGATGACGTACATTGCGCCGCCTTGCACTTGTCCGCGGTAGTCCTTGCCTCGGTGCATTACTGCGAGCACGCATTCATAGAACTTTGTATTCATGCCCACCAGTGCCGATACCCACATCCAAAAGATCGCACCCGAGCCACCCTGAGAAATAGCAATCGCCACGCCTGCAATATTGCCAAGACCAACTGTGGCGGAAAGGGCGGTCGTCAGAGCTTGGAAGGAACTGATCTGGCCGGCATCCTTTGCATCGCCGTCATGTTTGAAGCGTCCTGTAATGAGGCGGAAAGCATGACTGAATCCCCGGAGCGGTAGAAATCGCGAATGAATAGCTAAACCTAGCCCACCGCCAACCAGTAGGAGAACTAGAGGCAGTCCCCAGGCGAAGTTGACGAGGTGGGAGAGGAGATTGGAGAGCATCAATTAGAAGTGATTCGTGAAAAGCAAATTCATGGGTATTTGATTTTTCTGGATTTACACGACGTTCTTCAGTGTTCGAAGAGTGACTTCTTGGTTTTTTTACAGTAGGAGCTTAGGGAAGGGTAATGTCCGAAATCTGTTTGACCATCTGGTCTGCAGAACGATTGGGGCCGATGTCGGGTTCGTCATGTTTCGGTAACCACTGGGATAGGTCGGTTATTGTCGCCGCATGCTTGGGGTTGCCTGCTAGGTTTGTCCATTCGTGTGGATCGTTCACGATATCGTAAAGTTCTTCTGAGCCGTCTTTGTATTTTAGGTAACGGTAGTTGTCTCCTGATACAGCGTGATTGCCGAAACTGCTAGTCGAGAGGGCTGCGCGGTTTGATCGTTTGTTTGGGTCCTTCAGAATAGGAAGCAAACTCGTTCCTTCCAGGTGGCTCGGAGCTTTGAGGTCTGCTAGTTCCGCTAAGGTTGGATAAAGATCCATGAGCGACACCGCGGTGGACGATCGACTACCAGGTTGCGTAATGCCTGGCGCCACCACGATCAAAGGTACGCGAGTTGATTCCCGCCATAAAGTCCCTTTGCCAACGCGCTTTTTCTCTCCGACATGAAACCCATGATCGGACCAAAGTACAATAATTGTGTTTTGGGCTCTTCCACTCTGATCGAGGGCATCCAAAACATGCCCGAGCATTGCGTCGGCAAAACTGACGCTTGCTAGATAGGCCTGTACAACTTGTTTCCAGCGATTGTTGTCAGAGTCTTCGCTAACCCATTTGAAGCGTCCCGTTGTCAAGGTCGCTCGGGGATTTTCGTATTGCTTGCGAATACTTTCAGGGAGATCGGCTAAGTCATTCGCCATGACAGGAGGGAGCGTGATCCCTTCCAAAGGGTGCATCTCGAAATACTTGCGAGGGAGATACCAGGGCAAGTGAGGTCGGTAGATGCCAACGGCGTTAAATCGCGGTTCGGTTCCATTTGCCAGTATCTGTTCACTTGACCATGTGGTCACCTGTCCATCGCCCATGGCTAGATCGGTTGTCGCTACGGGTGACCAGTCGAAGGTTTTGACGATAGGGCCGTTGACAGGGACATCGTGCGGCCATACCTCATCTGGAACTTGGCGATCAAGCGAGGGAAAGTATGCGTTCCAAGCGGATGTGTCGTTGTATCCGAAATAGGCCCACATATTCCAGGTCGATGCATGAAAAAGCTTTCCCGCTCCATACGTTTGATACCCGGATTCTTTGAAATGTCTAGGCAGGGAATGGATGCCTTTCAGTTTGTCTACTTTTCTCCAATCGGTAGAGTTTCCGTATACTCCGGTAGTAGATGGGCGAAGACCCGTCAGCAGCGCAGTACGTGAAACGTTACAAGTCATGCCAGGCGAGTGGGCGTTCGTGAAGAGCATCCCCTTCTCCGCGAGTCGATCCATATTAGGGGTTTTGGCTTGCGGGTGACCGGAGAGCGGGCCCACCCAGTCGTTCAAATCGTCGATTGAGATAAACAAAACATTTGGTCGCTCACTTGCGTCCGCGAGGAATGGGACGAGGATCAAAAGCAATAATTTGGATACAAAACATTTCATGGTGATTTGGGTTGGGGGTAGGGACTGCCTGCCTGTTTCGGTTTAAACGTATCTTTAAGATAGGGAATCAGTCTTTTGGTGAATTCGATCGCTCGTACGATTGGGCCCACTACAAGTTGCGGGAAAAAGGAAACGTAGAGTGCGAAGTCGCGAAGCGAGGACGACGCTGAAGAACACCACGAAGGTGAGAGAATTGAAGAGCATATTGGGGGATGGGGATTATGCGTCAATACTAAGATTTCGTTGAGAAATTGGATTTAGAAACGCTCTTAAGATTCTCCTTCCTCGTCTTTGCTTGAATCGTAGGCATCAGGGTAGTTGGACGTGAACAAAGTAATCGCTCGGAATGGGCGCCAGAGTTCGGCGGCGAGTCTGAAAGGTCTTGCGTGATCCAGTTCAGTAACGCGAATGCGAGCGATTATAGGTATCAAACAAATGGATACTGTGAATAGGGAGACGAAATATACCCGGAACCAAGCCAGGTTCATTCCTGTTCCCGTTGGCCCGCTTTGGTCTTTGAGAAGAAATCCCCATAGGACTGGAGCGAGTCCACTAACCACCGAGACAATAGACGCGTTTATAGCTAGCATTATGTGACGCTCCTTCGCTTGCATGAGATGAGGCATGTAATTGATATTGGCGGTAAACCAGAGGCAGGCTCCAGCACCCATTAGAATGTAGCAAATCGCGTAGATAGCAAAGCCGCCCAAATAGCCCTGTAGTATACCCGACCACATGCAGGCCAGAACTGCGATTAGAATAAGCGCTAGGATGAAAATGGATCGAGGACCGACCGAATCAATCGTACGTTTGACAAGGGTCGCGGAAATGATGACGCCGATGCTCTGCAAGGCGACCAAAGATAGAATTTGCGAAGGTGAAACGTTTTGAACTACTTTGAGGAAATAGGTGGCAAAGGGTGGTAAGGACGTCGAACAGCATGCGAGCAACAGATGAACCCCGAGATAGTAACGATAGTTGGATGGTTTGGCTAAGTAGGATTTCGCAATCTTTCCGGTTTGACTAACGCTCTGGGGTTTTGGTTTAGGAGCATCTCCAAGTGAGGCGAGGCAGATTAAACTTAAAACCGATCCTCCGAAGGCGAGAAGGAATTCCCAAAATAGCGCTCGAAAGAGGTCGAGGTAGTTGAACAGAAAGGCGCAAAGGCACAAAGTGGCGATGCTTGAAATACTGGAGAATATTTGATCGCTGGCGAAAAATCGGCCGCGCGATTTTTCAGGGAGGATTGCGTAAAACCAAGGAACTTGGGCACTGCCGCCGATTGCCCTAAAAAAGCAAAATGCGAAAATGCAAATTACGAATACTAAAAGCGGCCACGACAGCATCGGGTCTGGTTCCCTCCATGCAATCCAGATAAGCGGAAAAAGAAATAGGCTGCGTAATGCCCAGCAGGCGAGCATCAATGGCTTGTACCCGAATTTTGGGATTAGGAACGCCGACAGCATTTGTATTGGCGTCAGCAGGAAAACGAAGGAATAAACTAAGCCTACGATAAAGGTCGACGCTCCGAGTCGTTCGGCAAAGAGCACCATAGGAGTTCCTAAAGCGATCTGCCAGGTGATCGCGTTGAAGAAACCAAAACTCAGCCCGGGGCGGAATGGTTTTAGCGGATCTTCGAGCGAGCTTTGCTTTCCCTGCTGGCGGGTGGACATACCGTTTTCTTCACGCCATTTGTTGAGACCTTCAAGTAGAAATTTAGTTTGGCCTAGTATTGTTTACGAATTGCGTTTCGATTGGTTTGCAATCAGGAGTAATGAATGTCGTCTTCCCCTCGTTTTATAAACTATTTCGCCTGTCTCGTTCTGCTTGTTTTCTCGGTATCCAATCTTTCGGGGCAATCTGCTCGCGAGCGATCTGGGTTCGATATTGCGCCGGATGAGAAAGCAATGGAAGCGAAACGAGCTCTTTTGGACAAAATTGCTCCGATCGGAACCGGTGACGAACGTCCCCCGAATATCGTTCTCATTTTGGCGGATGACCTTGGTTACGAAGATACAGCGGTCTACGGCTCTAAGTCGATTCCAACGCCTCACATCGATGCGTTGGCTCGCAATGGAGTGCGATTTACCGATGCTTATGTTACGGCCGCAACTTGCAGTCCATCTAGGGCGGGGCTTATGTCCGGGCGATACCAGCAGCGGTTCGGTTTTGAATTCAATACGTCTTCGGCCAAGATCACTCATGAAAAGAGTAGGGGATTGAGACCTTCGGTCATCACGATGGCTGAAGTCTTGCAGAAGGCAGGTTACGCGACGGGCATGTTTGGGAAATGGCATTTGGGAACGCGCGAGTACTTCCATCCTCACCAACGAGGCTTCGATGAGTTTTACGGATTCCTGGCGGGCGCTCACTCTTTCTTTCCTGCGGAAAAACCTCAACCGGCTTATCAGTCGATAATGCGAGGTAATAAGCGAATCATTGAAAAGGAATACCTGACCGATGCGATTGCGCGTGAGGCGGTAGCGTTTATCGAAAACAAAAAGGACCAGCCGTTTTTAGCCTACGTGCCTTTCAATGCAGTTCACACTCCGATCGAAGCGAGCGAGAAGTATCAAAAGCGGTTTCCAAACGAAAAGAATCCAACGCAACGCGATTTCAATGCGATGGTTAGCGCTCTGGATGACGCTGTTGGGCGGATCGTGGGAACATTGGAAAAGTACGATTTGAAAGAGAATACACTCGTGCTTTTCATGGACGATAATGGAGGGCCAATGTACACGAAGGTTCAAAGCAACGGGCCATTGCGAATGGGTAAGTTATTCTTGTTCGAAGGCGGCGTACGGGTGCCGATGATTTTGTCATGGCCGGGGATGCTCGAAAGAGGTAAGGTATTTAGAGGAATAACGAGTTCTTTAGATGTATTCCCGACGGTGTGCGCAGCTGCAGGTATTGCTATACCTGATACGATCGAATTGGATGGCGTTGATCTTGGTCCCTACTTGAACGGCGAGTCAAAAGGTTCGCCGCATCGATCTTTGGCCTGGAGCAATGGTCCTAATAAGGCGTTTCGCGAGGGTAAATGGAAGGTCATAAAATCGGGCGATCATACGTGGTTATTCGATCTTTCGAAAGATATCGGAGAACAGACGAACGTTGCTGCAGAGAACCCGGAAACGGTTCAACGTCTTGAGAGGGCATTGAACAAATGGCTTGGCGAGATGGCGCCTCCCGCTTGGCCCAGCAAACCAACCCGAAAAGTCGTGGACATTGATGGGATTCCTTACGAACTGAATATTTAGTGGAAGTCTTTCAGGCTTCTCTGGGGTTTGGTCTCATCTAATATCTCGTTCCAGTCGATAGGTGTAGTCCTCTGGGTTGGACAGATCGTCTCACGAGTGTGTATAAGCATGTCACAGTGACTCTCTTCTCTATCTAATGTTTGTAACCTCGACTAATTTGGGGTTTAGCGATCTCTTTTATAAGCTGCTGAATTAAAAGAGCTAACAAGCTTTTAAAATACCGATTCGATCATTAGTCGCTCGATTTCCCCGTGAAATCGAATACGGTATGAAAACTGCCACAAGGACCCTAGGAGGAAACCCATATGATAGACCCAAATCGACTTACTGAAATGGCCCGCAATGCTCTCACCGAGGGGCAAGCAATCGCTCGGAGAAAGAAGAACAATGAAGTGGAGACGCTTCACTTGTTGGCTGCGCTTGCCGGGCAGGAAAACGGAATAGTGCAAGGCTTGCTACAGAAGCTGGATATTACCGCTAGCGCTATGGCGCTTACCTTGGATAGGGAGCTTGATAAGCTGCCGCAAGTTTCCGGCAGCTTCGATACTAGCAAAGTCTTTATCACTCCATCGCTAGGCGATGTGTTTACGAAGGCTGAAACCGAAGCCGCAAATCTCAAAGACGAATATATCAGCGTTGAGCATTTGCTACTGGCGATTGTCGAAGTTGCAAAACCTGCCGCGATGGCGAATTTGCTACGCAGTTTTAGCTTGGATAGGAACAAGGTTCTTGGAGCTCTGCAGAGCGTTCGTGGGAACCAGAGGGTTACTTCTCAAAATCCAGAAGCGACTTTCGAGGCGCTTGAAAAGTACGGTATGGATCTGGTTGTCCGTGCTCGTAGTGGAAAGATGGATCCAGTCATTGGACGTGACGATGAGATTCGCCGCGTTATACGAATACTTTCTCGAAAAACTAAAAACAATCCGGTCCTCATCGGTGAATCTGGTGTAGGAAAAACGGCTATAGTCGAAGGGCTTGCTCAGCGAATTGTCCGAGGTGACGTCCCTGAGGGATTAAAGGAAAAGACCATCTTTTCACTAGATATGGGATCCCTGCTTGCGGGAGCAAAATTCCGCGGAGAGTTCGAGGAACGCTTGAAGGCTGTTTTGCATGAAATTAAAAGCGCGGAAGGCCAGATAATTCTCTTTATCGACGAGTTGCACACGATTGTAGGCGCGGGTAAGGCTGATGGAGCTATCGATGCCGGTAACATGCTCAAACCCATGTTGGCTCGCGGGGAGCTCCATTGTATTGGAGCGACAACTTTGAATGAGTACCGACAGTACATCGAAAAAGATGCTGCGCTGGAGCGCCGTTTCCAGAGCGTCTTGGTAGAGGAGCCTAATGTCGAAGATACGATTTCGATTTTACGTGGTCTTAAGGAGCGTTTTGAAATTCATCATGGCGTGCGTATTCAGGATAATGCGTTGGTCAGCGCTGCCACGCTTTCCAATCGCTATATTTCCGATCGTTTTCTTCCAGACAAGGCCATTGATTTAATCGATGAGGCTTGTGCGAGCATTCGCACCGAGATGGATAGCATGCCAACAGAATTGGATGCTCTGACGCGCCGCTTGATGCAGTTGGAAATTGAAGAGGCCGCGCTTGTTCAGGAAAAAGACGATGCCTCTAAGGCCCGTGTTACGAATTTGCATAAGGAAATAGCCGATCTTAAGGAGCAGGAAACAGCTCAGCGGCAGCAATGGGAAAACGAAAAGGCATCCGTCTCGGAGTTGCAGAAATTGCGTGAATCTATTGAGACAACTAAGACTGATATCCAGCGTGCCGAGCGAGCTTACGATTTGAATACAGCTGCCGAGTTGAAGCACGGTCGCTTGCCTCAGCTGGAAGCTCAATTAGCTGCGGCCGAGGACTCTCAAATTGAGCGCTCGCTCGTGAAGGAAGAAGTTTCTCAGGAGGAAATCGCGGATATCGTATCGCGCTGGACGGGTGTGCCCGTGTCGCGATTGGTCGAGGGCGAGAAGCAAAAACTGCTCTTATTGGAGGATGTGATGCATGAGCGGGTGATCGGGCAAGACGAACCGGTTCGACTTGTTTCTGACGCGATTCTTCGTGCCCGCGCGGGGATCAAAGATCCTAGCCGTCCAATTGGTAGTTTTATCTTTCTTGGACCGACAGGAGTTGGAAAAACGGAGCTCGCTAAGACACTAGCCGAAACGCTTTTCGATAGCGAGGATTCGATCGTGCGTATAGACATGTCTGAATACATGGAGCGTCACGCGGTGGCTCGTTTAATTGGAGCTCCTCCGGGGTATGTGGGTTACGAGGAAGGCGGTCAGTTAACTGAGGCCGTGCGCCGCAAGCCATACTCGGTGTTGCTTTTCGATGAAATCGAAAAAGCCCATCCGGATGTATTCAATGTAATGCTTCAGATCCTGGACGATGGTCGCGTGACTGATTCTCAAGGCAGGACGGTCGATTTCAAGAATACGATCATCATCATGACTTCGAATATAGGCAGTCAGCGATTGCTGGAAGGCGTGACTGGCAGCGAGATACCTGATTCGGTCAAGAGCGGCGTCCTTGCGGAACTGAGGGCCAATTTCCGTCCGGAATTCCTTAACCGTGTTGACGAGACTGTGATTTTTAAACCGCTGTCTCTCGAAGAAATCGAGCGTATTGTGGATCTGCTTTTGGTAGAACTGAATCAAACTCTGGAAGAACGTCGTATTTCTGTAACGCTGGATAAGGCCGCCAAGGAGTGGATCGCCGAGAAGGGATTCGATCCGGTGTACGGAGCGCGTCCTCTTAAGCGTTTCATGCAGCGCTCTATCCAGACATCGCTCGCTCGAGCGATTATCGATGGAACGGTTTCCGAAGGCGTGACGGTGCAGTATTCGCTAGATAGTGGCGAATTGAAATTCGCGGTAGTCGAGACAGAAAGGGAATAGTTCCTACCTTTTCTTGTATACTGCGCAAGCGCTCCAACGATTCTTTAGTAACTAGATCTGGCTTTTCCAGAATCTTGTAGGAATCGCTGCTAGAGCGATGACCAGCGCATTCACCCCCGCGAATAAGGCGAGATAGACAAATGCTTCGTCCATGAATCCGTAGGCGTGTAAGCCGATTCCGAGCATATTGGTGCCGAACCAGGACCAACTAAAGACGACATTACCGAAGATGGCCATGGCCATGATTCCGCGGGTGCGAACGAATCCTCCCAAGCGAGCGTGGAGGATAATCGCGTTCCAGATGACGATTAAAAGCGCCCCGTTTTCTTTTGGATCCCAGCCCCAGAAGCGTCCCCAAGATTGATCGGCCCATATGCCGCCGAGGATGGTGCCTACGAAGCTAAAGAGCATCGCGAAGCAAACGATACCATACACCATCGAAGCAAATGCTCGGGAGCTTTTCTTGTCGATTCGATTGGAAAAAATCGACATGAGAATGAATATGAAGCCGATGCAGCCAGCGAGAAAGGTCGCTGAATAGCCGAGTGTGATAATCGTCACATGCGTCGCCAACCAGAAGTTGTTGTCGAGTACGGCCCGAAGCATTTCCAACGTGTCGCCATCGGCTGATAAGTGATGAGCAACGAGCAATGTTGAGAATCCGATGATGGAGGCGGTTGCGTTACCGATACTGTTCTTGAAAACTTTCTCCAATCCCAGCGAAAGTAAAACCGCGCCCCAGCCGACAAATATAGCTGAAGAGTAAAGATTGATGACCGGAGCGTATCCGATGATGTATATCCGGAAAAGCAATCCGATCGTATGAATTATTGCGCATGCGATGACAAGCCAGTAGGCTGCTTGATTCATACGTTGTGGTGATCGTATCCATGATATGATCACTGCGATAAATGCCATTACATAACCAACGGCCGCGATGTAGAAGGGCTCCAGGAAATTGAAGGTCAATTCCACGCCTGAATGGCTAAGCAGTGACGGATCGATTGCATTTAGATCTGCGTGAAGCGCTCGGACTTTTTCGTTAAATGCAGTGGCATCCTCATTTCGGTAGGCATCGACTATTGAGGCGTAGCTGCGAGCGACTTCGCTGGCTTGTCCCGTTTGGAGTATTTGGCTTAACGCAAAGCTCATTTTCTCCCAGCTGAACTCGCCGGACTCGGACTTGGATGGAAGGCTTAGGAAATGGGCTGATTGTTCGAATCCTTGGTATAGGTATCCGATGTTCATTATCTTGTTGAAATCGTTCTCGTCGAACTCCTGCCCCAACTGGCGTTTATTGACGGCATCGATTCCAGCGGGAGCGAAAGACTCTAAATCCTTGAGCTCTTGAGAGAATGATGCCACCTGCCCATGATGGAGGGTTTGGCTGAGGCTCGTGTATGTAGAAAGCCCACGGGCGAGTTGGAGGACGGCCTTTTGAAAGCGCGAGCGTTGGGCATCTTCAAGTTCTCCTGCTTGCTTGGCTTGTTCGCTGATCGTCTTTAGCGAAGGCGCAAGTTCCCTAAAGGAATAATAGAAATGAGCGCTGCCGGGGCCGAGCAGAGCAATCAGCATACCATTACGCTTGCTCGGTTTGCGCGGCAATTGGAGGAGCGAGCGGATGTCTTCGTCGGTAATCTTGAAAATAGGTCGATCATGCGCGAGATCAGGGCTCATGAGCAACTGAGTCAGCCAAACGATCGCGGGAGCTTTTTTGCCGTCTTCATCGCGAATCGTGCGCTTGTACTGGATGCTCAGCAGCGCGTTTCGAGCAACTGAATCCAGGGGCTGAGCTCGGCCGTTTAGGTGGACAGTAGTTTTGCCGAAAGCGGTGTAGTCGATTTCCGTTCTCGGCGATTGCTTCGAGTAATTCGAAGCGAAGTACCCCAAGAAAATGGCCAGGGCGATTATTGCAGGTATCCGCTTTTTCATGACTTCTTTAAGCGTCTTCCGATGAAGGTTATGAGGCCGGTTCCGAACTGAACTGTCAGGCCTACGAAAATTAGGATGCAAGAGATGTATGGCAAGTAGCGTCCGGGATTGCTAACGACCTGAAGAATTGTCGTTAATTCGTCGGGCGTGAATGAGCTTTGGAAAAAGGTCAGGCCATTGTACCTCAGCGGATGATTCATGTAGATGAGAAATTCGCGCTTCTCTCCGCGTTCTTGATTGGTCAGCTCGATCATGCTCGAATAGTTCATCGGAATATTCGTTCCAAGGTAGCGGTCGAAGCTGAAGTCTATGAGCTTTATTTCGAATGGGTGATAATAGCGTTTGTTACGCAATTGAAGAGAGTAGTCTTTGCCTTCGAATGAAAATTCCTGAGAAGGAAAAGCGAGGCTCGTTAGCCAGGTGCCGGCGACGTTACCCATGGAATCGAAAATAGTGAGAATCGCAGTGTTCCGATTAATCTCATCCATTTTACCGGTTTTCGGAGTTTCGATCGCGTAATAGTCCAGACCAATATCCTTGTTCGCAATGAGCGACTTGGCGGGGGTGTTCTCGTCGCGCCGTTGGATGACGGAATTCGTCATGAACTGGTTGATGCTAATCGAAAACGGGAGGTCATCGTGCTTCACGTCGTGATTGGTCTTTAGCATCGCTTTGGGAAAAGCGTAAACCCGATCGGTGGTCGCTGAATGACTATGGTCGATGACGACCAATTCGCTAAGCGTACGGTCTTCCGAATAGTTGACAGTAGCTCCTTCGTCGATAGCCATATTGCTATCGACCTGCATCATGCTCGAGACCAATTCACCTATCAGCAAGGATATGACTCCGAAATGGATCATGAGTACGCCGGTCTTTTTCCACGAATAGCGGAAGCGTACAAAGAGTCCGGTTATCAAATTGACCAGCAATGTTATTCCAACGGTGTATCCACCTGGAAGGTACGGTATGGATATTTCCGAATTCGGAATTTTCCACATCACGAAGAACGAATAGAAATAGCGTTCCGTGGCGCCGTGGATCCCGAGATTAACTTGGTCGATCGTGCCTACGAAGACCAGAACGAGACCGAGTACCATGCATGCGATTACGAGTTCCAGCGATGAAAAGAATTTTATAAACGGTTTCATGTCGTTGGCTCTAGGGCTTAGCGATCACTGTTTTCGGAAGGTGATTCGAATCGGGTCGTCGTGAGGACTTTCCTGAATTTCTTGAGCTGCGTATCGAGGAGAAATACGTCGCCCCTCAATTTGAAGAACCAGCTCCGGTCATCGCTTGTCAGGATCGCCGCTAAAATGCGCTCTTTGATGGCGGCCTTTTCTGCATCTGTAACGGGTTTCAAATCGAAGAAAGCAAATGTGAATGAGTCGCTCTTCACGGCTTTTTGTTCAGACTTGACTTGCGCATCGCTCCATTTTTGGAGTCCGACCTGTTGGCGCCAGCGATTGACGTTAGCGCTGAGTCCACCGGCTTCTCCTGGGAAGCTGGTTATTGAAAAATCTGCTGTAGGAAAACCATCCTTAACGATCTCAAAGCTGGCGAGACGCATGGATGAGCCTTTTGATTCGGTCCATCCGCTAGGGACGTCGAAGGCTAATTTGCCATCGGTCGGCTTGCTTGGGCTGGCTTTGGGCTCTGGTTCGGAATCGAGGAATCTTAGACTATTCACTAGTTCTTCGAAAGCAGCGATTTGGCCGGAGACGATTTCCTGCGGTCCGGTCATTTTGAAGAACCAGCTCTCGCCGCCATAGAGAAAAATGGCTGCTACGATATAAACTGCAGATGGATCGGATGATTCGGGCTGAATGTCGACCAGCTGACCCACCTGCCCTTGAACGGACACTTGAGAAAGAGATTGTTCCAGTTGGTTCTCGGTAATGGGAGAAAGCCCTGCTTGTCCCCGCCAGCGATTCACGTTGGCTAAAACTCCGCCAACATTGCCAGGGAAGGAGGAAACGCTGATTTCCGCCTTTTTGCCGTCAGAGCCTTCGGCGATGTAGTTGCCTTTGCGGAAGGCGGTGGGGGCCAGTTCTGTCCAGGCCTCCGGCTTTGTCCATTGGATGCGTCCTTTCGGGGCATTTTGGCCTGAGGGTGTTATCGCCGCGGTTGGTGTTGACGGCGAAACCGCTTCTTTCGGCACGTCGTAGACGGCGACGGTGGTTCGTTTGCAACCACCGGAAACCAGAGCTGCAACGACCAAAGTCGTCCAAAGTAGTCGAAGATTTCGAGTCATTGAGGGCGGAGCAAAATGCGCAATTTTTAATTATGCAAGCAGGACCGACCTCGAAAATAACGAAATTTTTGGAAAAGTAGCAGAATCGATGGGCTCTAGAATTCTGGCTAACGACTGCATGGGGAAATCACTTATGCTCTCCTGCTCATCCGGGCGGCGTTACTGTGCCGAAATCTTTCCTTATCGGTCTACGCGAGCGGACCCGCCAGAAACGAGTTTTTCGACTTCGGCTAAGGTAACCATCGAAGTGTCGCCAGGTGTGGTCATCGCAAGGGCTCCGTGGGCAGCTCCGTATTCGACCGCTTGAGAAGCTTCGCCGGTCGAGAGAAGTCCGTAGATCAAGCCTGATGCGAAAGAGTCGCCACCGCCAACGCGATCGAGAATCTCCAACTCGGGGCGATGGGTGGCTTCGTGAAAAGCTCCATCGGCCCAGCAAATTGCGCCCCAATCATTGATGGTTGCGGTTTTAACGCCACGTAAGGTTGTCGCGACCACTTTGAAATTCGGGAAGTCGGCTACAGCATGGTTGATCATCTTTTTGAAGCTGTCCGTTTCCAGATTCGACAAGGATTCGTCAATCCCTTCGATTTCGTAACCTAAACTTGCAGTAAAATCTTCTTCATTGCCGATCATTACGTCGACGTACTTCGCGATTTCCCGATTCACTTCCTGGGCTTTTTCGATTCCACCAATATCCTTCCAGAGAGAAGGGCGATAGTTTAGGTCGTAGGAAACAATCGTTCCGGCAGCTTTCGCGGCCCTGGCTGCCTCGATTACCAATTCGGCAGTCGTTTCGCTTAGAGCGGCGTAGATGCCGCCAGTGTGTAGCCATTGGGCGCCGTCGGTTTCGAACAAGGTTTTCCAGTCAACGTCGCCCGGTTTCATTTGGGACGAAGCAGTATTGCCCCTATCAGGAACGCCTTTTGCCCCGCGAATGCCGAATCCGCGTTCTGTGAAATTCAATCCATTGCGCGTGGAGCGGCCGATACCGTCGTAGTCGACCCAGTTGATATAATCCGTGTCAACGCCGCCCTGGAGGATGAAATCTTCTAGCAAACGACCGACTTCGTTGTCGGCGAACGCGGTTACCACGGTCGTCTTTAGTCCAAAGCAGCGACGCAGTCCGCGGCTAACGTTGTATTCTCCGCCGCCTTCCCAGGCAGCGAAACTACGGGCAGTGCGTGTCCGGCCTTCGCCGGGGTCCAAGCGTAGCATAATTTCGCCAAGCGAAACGCATGAGTATTTACAATTGGATGCAGGTCTTATCTCTAGAGCGCTCATAAATTAGGTGCCAAGAAAGCCCTCAGGGCAGGAAATGCAAGCGGAAACAAACACGTGTGTGATTCTTCTTGTGACGAAGAGTTGCCATCCCTTGTCTTTCGCTTCTACTTCCGAAATATGATTTCCGGAAAAAAGGGTTCGTCGCTCGACCGCGCTTTGGGGCGAGTGGATACGTTGGACGCGACCAATCTCGCCAATTTGGTACAACGCTTGGCCCGTGAGCGTTCGTTTCTGGAAACGATTTTCAATACGGCTCTAGAGGGGATTCTGGTCATTGATAAGCACGGTCTTATCGAATACGCCAATGCCGCAAGCCGCCAGATGATTGGTCTAAAAGACGGGGACCTAGGGGACGTCACTCTTTGGCGAATGATTCCTGAATTGCGGGCTTCGCTTGGCCTTGAAGAAGACGATCGTTTGAAGTCGTCGGTAAGTTCGCGCGAGCTGGAGCTGGCGTATCCGGAGCGTCGCTACGTGAGATTGTATATATTGCCTTTCGAGGAATCCGAAGAAAGCGAAGAGGGCGAATCTCGGTTTGTAGTGATTCTTTCGGACATAACGCGCGAGAAGCAGTCCACCGAGGAATTTATAGAGTCTGAGAAAGTTACGTCCATATTGCTCTTGGCTGCGGGCGTCGCTCACGAGCTCGGAAATCCGCTCAACTCGATCACTATTCACCTTCAGTTGATGGAGCGTCAGCTTAAGAAGCTGGAGGAGTCGCCTGCTAGCGAACGTTTGGCTTCTTCGCTGGACGTGTGTCGCGAAGAAGTGAATCGACTGGACGGGATCATAAAAAACTTTCTGGAAGCGATCCGTCCGCAAGAGCCTGATTTTCAAACACTGAACCTCTATGAAGCTCTAGAGGAAACCATCGAGTTTCAGTCAGGTGAATTAGAAGATCGTGGAATCAGCGTTGAGCTCGAGGCGGGCTCCGAGCATCCAATCGTTCGAGCTGACAAGCAACAGATGAAGCAGGTATTCTTTAACGTCACTAAAAACGCGATGGAGGCGATGCAGCTCGGGGGGATTATAAAGGTAAAGGTCGAGTCGGACGAGGAGCGTTTCTATTTGCGCTTCGGAGACTCGGGTTCCGGCATTAGCCAGGACAATCTCTCTCAAGTATTTCAGCCGTATCACACAACGAAAAAGACAGGAACTGGTTTGGGTTTGATGATTGTTCAGCGTATAATGAGGGAGCATGGGGGACAAGTTGGCATAGATAGTAAGGAAGGTGTCGGAACGGTCGTAACTCTGGAATTCCCTAAGCAGAACCGAAAGTTCCGTATGTTAGAGTAATCTATTTATCGGCGATTTTTGGTTTTTAATCAAACTGTGCCAAAATTACCCATTGACGCACGGTCATTGGCTTCCTTAATTTCAGGGATGCAACCCACCGTTTTAATTGTAGATGACGAGCGCCACACGCGCGAAGGACTCCAGCAAGTATTGGAGGACCAATATGACATCTATCTTGCGGAAAATGCGGATCAGGCCTTCAGACTCATGGAGAGCGAACGTTTCGACCTCGTTCTGACGGATTTACGAATGCCTGGAAAGTCAGGTTTGAAGGTGATCGACAAAGCCTTGGCGCTGAAGAATCGCCCTCCGGTCATTATGATGACGGCTTATGGAAACGTACCTTCGGCGGTAGAAGCAATGAAACGCGGGGCTTATGACTTCCTGACGAAGCCGGTAAATTTGGAGAAGCTTGAAATTCTAGCAAAGCGCGCTCTCCAGTCGAAAGATCTCGAAGATGAGGTGCACCAGCTTCATGAGCGTCTCGATGTAAAGTATAGTTTTGAGGGAATTATTGGCAATTCAACGGAGTTGAAGAGCGTTATCGAGCGTGTGAAGCTCGTGGCGCCTTCAAGGGCTAATGTTTTAATTGAAGGCGAGACGGGTACCGGCAAAGAGCGAATCGCTCAGGCGATTCATCAAAACAGTCCTCGCGCCCAAGGTCCGTTCGTGGCGGTGCATTGCGCGGCTTTACCTTCGAGCCTATTGGAGAGCGAACTTTTCGGTCATGAGAAGGGGGCTTTTACTGGAGCGACGGAGCGGAGAATCGGTCGTTTCGAATTGGCGCACCAAGGGTCTTTGTTTCTCGACGAAATTGGTGAAATCAGTTTGCCAACTCAAGTGAAGCTGCTTCGCTTCCTCGAACAGCGGACATTCGAACGAATTGGTAGCTCAAAATCGATTACGGTCGATACGCGAATCGTCGCCGCTACGAATCGCAATTTGGAAACGATGGTTAAGGAGGGAAGCTTTCGCGAAGATCTATATTTTCGTTTGAATGTCGTACAGATTATGATGCCGCCGCTGCGTGACCGAAGCGAGGATTTGCCCATTCTGCTGAATCACTTTCTCTCGGAATTCGCTAAAGAAAACGAAATTGCCGCGCCGAATTTCGAGCCAGGAGCGATGCAATGCTTACGTCGCTATAGCTGGCCGGGCAATATTCGAGAGCTCCGAAATTTCGCGGAAAACATCGTCGTTCTTCATCGAGGTGGAGTTATTCACGACTACGATCTTGAGCCGAAGTTTAGAGGAGAAACGCGATCGATCGACGGCACGAGTCGCGTTGTTTCGCCATTGGACAAAGGAGAAAACGAGAAGCGCTTGCTGAGAGAAGCGCTTGCCGATGCGAAAGGAAATCGAACTCGAGCCGCGAAATTGCTCGGAATCAGTCGGCGTACACTTCACCGCAAACTCCAGCTCTGGCCCGAGCTGGATGTGATGGATCGTTAGATTCGAGGGATGGCTACGCGTAGGGGTAGAGCCTATTTCCGCCGTTTCGCCATGAGACAACATCGGCAGAATGCCCGGAACCGATTAATCCAAAAAGGAGAATGAAGGAATTGGTCAATTGATTGGGTATGCGCATTAGGTATCGTATTGCGTAAGCAAGGTTTTGATTGTTGAAAAGTTTAGATTTGATATGCCACTTGCCTAAATCGAGCAAAAAAGAGATCAGTTGGGATCGAATGATTATGATCTTGTGCAGATGCCGAGGATGGATGGTATTTCAACATTGCTTAAGAGATGGACTCCGAAGGAAGAAACCGATTAGTTGGTAGATAATTGCACCATTGTCGTTATGAAATTCAGAAGCGCGTTTCTCGTATTTTTAGTATTCTCAATTACTCACGTCTCCTGGAGCGCGTCGATTGAAACGATCGTAGGTTCAGGACGTGCGGAGACTCGCGATGGTCATGCGCTGGGAGCCAGTACGAACAATCCGTTCGGAATTACTCGGGGTCCAGATGGAGCGTTATGGTTTTGCGAATACGGTGGTCACACGGTTAGGCAAATGGATCGCGAGGGCAATGTAGTCACTGTTATTGGAAATGGAATGGCTGGATATAGCGGGGACGGCGCTTCGATGATTCGGGCTTCGTTGAATAAGCCGCATGAGATTCGGTTTGATAGCGAGGGGAATTTGTTTATCGCGGACAAGTCTAATCACGTTATTCGTAAGGTTGACCTTAAGCTAGGCTTGATCTCCACAATTGCGGGTACAGGAGAGGCCGGGTTTTCGGGTGATGGCGGAGCCGCGAACATGGCGCAATTAAAGAGTCCTCACAGCATTCAATTTGGTCGTGATGGACGCCTGTATATTGCGGATATCGGGAATAATCGTATTCGGGTCGTGGATTTATCGACTGGTTTGATTGATACCCTTTCTGGCGATGGCAAGACTGACGCAACCATTGATGGAGAGCAATATTCGCAAGCCTCTCTTAATGGCCCGCGTTCAATTGATTTCGACTTGAATGGAGACCTTTGGATCGTCTTAAGGAACGGTAATCAGATTTTTCGCCTCGATATGCGAAAGGGCTCGATTCACCATATTGCGGGAACTGGCCAAAAGGGTTTTGAGGGGAATGGGGGTCCTGCAAAATTGGCGACATTGTCTGGGCCCAAAGGAATCGCTTTGGCTCCGAATGGAGATGCCTATCTGGCTGACACTGAAAGTCATTCGGTTAGAATGATCGAGGCGAGTACCGGAAAGATACGTTTGATTGCGGGAACTGGAGAGCGAGGAAATGGTCCGGATGGAGACCCGTGGAAATGCGGACTAGCACGGCCTCATGGAGTTTTTCTGGATACGGATGGATCGCTCTATATCGGCGATAGCGAGAATCACTGCTTACGCGTTTGGAAGCCGTGATCGCCGTTTAAGAGACTGTTTAATAATCGAGCAGATCAACTGTAGGACGGGTCGCTGACCCGTCAAAAATAGGAAT
>JAPKDW010000285.1 GCA_028822375.1 Opitutaceae bacterium
CCGCATTGGTCATACTCTGCTCCCAACACCAGCGATTTCTATTCATCCTTCATCTCCGGCGCCGAACGACTCCCCAATGGCAACACCCTAATCTGCGACGGCCCCGAAGGAATCTTCTTCGAAGTCACGCCCGATAAACAAATCGTCTGGCAATACAACAACCCAATCTCCCTACCACCCGCAGGCCCCGAAGGCCCGCACAGCGTTTTTCGTGTAACCCGCTACGCCAAAGACTACCCCGGCATCAAACTCAGGTAGGGTCGCATGCGTGCAGGTCCGTAGTACCGCTCAGCGGTACGAAGGCCTGTCCCAAGCAACCGCAGACGATAAACCTCGAGTAACGCGGCTGACTGACCCAGTCAGCCCTACCCCCTCTACAGATTCACCCAAGCGTTTCCGCTTTTGTTGCTCTCGACTGCTTTCTCGATAAACCGCAACCCGATCACCCCATCTTCGACTGTCGCATATTTAGAACCATCCGTTCCTGCGTAATTGCCAGCCTGATACGATCGAACATCTACCTCAAAGCAACGATGCAAACGCGCAAACGCATCATGGAACCCTTCGCTGTGCCCCCAGGGAACAGTAGACTCATCCATCAAATCCTGCGGCAAGTCTTTCAGGAAACCGTCATTTGCATGGATTCCACCACGCCAGTAAACACGTTCGGGTTGATCGATTAAATTCACGACTAACTTGTCCGATTCTTCCTGCGACCATCTCACGGAACCGCGTTCGCCATTCACTTCGATTTGCAGATCATTCTTGTGGCCGATCGCGATTTGAGAAGCTCTCACTAAAGCCCTGCTGCCATTGTCCATCTGACAATAAGCCGTGAAGTGATCGTCCTGCCTGTATTCTTCAGGCACGCCCGTTGCGACGAAGTTTTCCAAATGGGCGCTCAAGCGTTCGACTTCCAAGCCTGTCACGTAACGAAGTTGCATCAACGCATGCGTGCCGATTCCCAAACCACAGTTCCCATTTTTCACCGACTCCGGATTAACGGGCAACCTACCTTCTTTGAAACCTGGTTTCGTCGAACGGGTTGCTGCATGCGACTGCAAGTAGCTCACATCCGACCAATGAATATCACCAAGCAATCCGCTCCGAACGATGAAACGGGCCAAACGACTTGTCCAATGCCCCAAGTACGTGTGGGCCACGCTAAATGGAATTTTTCGTTCGTTAACGATCGCTTGAAGCGCCTCCGAATCCCCAACATTATTTGTAAGCGGTTTCTCGCAAAATACAGGAATTCCTGCTTCTAGAAAACGCTTCGCGGGCTCGAAATGAGTATGATCCGGTGTTAAGACGACGACATAGTCAACTCCGTCTCCAGCTTGCAAAGCCAACTCCCCAACCACCATTGCATCAAAGCTCTCGTATCCCCTAATTGAGTACGGCCAATTCGATGCCGCTTCCATCGACCTTACAGGATTCGACGATAAAGCCCCCGCAACAACGCGACGCGTCCCATCCATGAAGATAGCCCTCTGGTGGGCTTTGGTTATAAAACCGGAACTACCGCCGACCAAGCCGACATTCAAAGGTCTCTGATTCGATACACTCATAACTCAAAAATAAATCAGCCGAGAAGCTGGGGCGATTCCCCTAACAACGCAAGAGCAAGGTAGCGGCCGATTTTTCCGCAACGCAGAGATCACTACTCGCAATGAGATCTGAACGATTTCAGCGTTCAGTGACCGCTCGGAGATCGGCCGCTACCTATAGATATCCTCAAGCAACTCCCTCATGCTGACGCATCGCGTCATCAAGCGAGGTACGAGCGCATCCTGTTAAACCTTCTCAGTCTCATTCGCCAAAAACGCTCTCCATTTTCCGTCTCAAAAATGAGACGCTCCGCTGCATTTGCTCGAAGCCGTCTACGCCATCCTCGATACTAACCCAACCATCGAAACCGACCGCCTTGAGCGTGCCGAAAATCGCGTCGTAATCGTTGAGCCCCTTCCCGATTTCGCCGTGACTCAATCGCTCCGCGTACCCCAGACTGTCCATCTCCTCATTACGCAGATCTTCCAGAGTTCCCTCGATCAAAAAACGGTCGCTAGCATGCATCGTAACAACGCGATGCTTCACTCGCTCCAAAAGTTCCAACGGATCCTCCCCCGCCAATACCGTATTGCTCGGGTCGTAATTCACTCCAAAATGAGGGGAGTCCACTCGAGCCACTAACTCGCAAAAGATCTCCATCCGCTGAGCGAACTCAGGATAAGTCCAATAGTTGTCCTTGTAGTGGTTCTCAATGACAAGGGTGATACCGTAATCCGCTGCATGAGGGATGCAGGCTTCGATACATTCCGCCGCATAGGATATCCCGTCCTCCCGAGAGACTTCCGGTCTCCGCTGTCCCGAGAGCACCCGGCAGAAATCACCCCCTAAAGCGGCGCACATATCGATCCACCCCTTTTCCTTATCGACCTGTTCCTGCCGAAACCCAGCATCCGGATGCGTAAAGTCCGGCGAACAACACAACATCGGAATAGACCGCCCCTGATCCTCGACCATCGATCGATAGCCTGACCATCGAGAGGCATCTTTCAGATCCAAAAAATCCGAATAAAACTCGAGTCCATCGACATCCAGTTTCCCGGACAAATTAATCCACTCAGTTAACGTCATAGATCCATCGATACAAAGAGGATCCATCCACGCTTTAGGAAATGCAGCAAGTTTCGGCATATTTATCAAAAGGTTACCCACGACGTAGCTTTAGCGAAGAGGGCGAAGCAATTACACAAATCCTCACGAATAAAACACCCATCAAACAAATTCGTGAAGATTCGAGCGATTCGTGGGCAAAAACCTCAATCCATTTCATAGTCTTCATCCTTAGTCGAATTTCTCCCAAGAAAGGGGTATTGCTCCACGTCCAGGACTGTTCCCGAAAACGGGCGCGATTCATCGCTCAACCAAAAAGCGACCACTGATGCGACCTCGCTTGGCTGCGTCATTTTTCCCGACGGTATAATACCTTTATCCAGTCGACTCGGCCAATCATCACTTAATCCATCTTCCAGTTTTCGATCATACTCGGCATCCGACAAAATCCACCCAAGATTCAAATGAGTGAACCGTACGCCATCCTTCGCGTGAATTTCCGCCAAATTTCGAGACATCGTCTGCAAGGCTCCCTTAGAAGCGCTGTAAGCGCTCAGGATCCCCTCTCCCCCATGGGCGTTAATCGATCCAATATTGACAACGCAACCGCCTGTCTTTTTCAAATGAGCCGCAACCGCCTGGCATATTAGAAACGGAGCCCGCACATTGATCGCCATCGTCTGATCGAACATGGCAGCATTCGTATCACCGAAACGGGCACGCGTAACAATCGCCGCATTGTTGACCACTCCATCCAAACGACCAAAATGTTCAATCGCTTCATTCACAATTCGACCCGGTGTATCCGCATTCTCAAGATCGCCGGCAATTCCAAATGCATTCGGCCCCATTTCCGAAACGGCAGCTTCCACGGCTTCCAAATTAAGCCCATGCACTGCAACACGAGCTCCTTCCCTCAAACAGCGTTCGGCAATTGCTCGCCCGATTCCCGTGTTACCCCCTGTCACGAGAATTACCTTATTTTTTAATCGTTCGTTACTCACGGTTTCAAAATTGCTTTAACAATATTCCCTGAGTGCATCGCCTCGAATGCCGTATGCCAATCATCGAGAGCCCAAACGCCTCCAATAACCGGATCCAGATTCAATTGCCCAGATCCCGTCAACTCCAATACACGTTCCCAAACCGGCCAATTATGACTAAAGCTTCCTCGAAGCGTTATCGCTTTTTGCACTAACGGGTCCAAGGAAAAGCCTAAAGGCTGAGGTCCCCAACCCACTTTAGTAATCCATCCCGCAGGACGCGTGATCTGCAAGGCAATCTCCAAGGTTTTGGATACGCCTGCTGCATCGATGACACCGTCGACCCCCAACCCATCGCCCGTGTATGCCCACTCGTCCAAATCATTCACGATTGCCGTACATCCATAAGCCTCGGCAACCTTCAATCGCTTCCGATCGGATTCCAGCCCCACCACCGCAACCTTAGCTCCCCAGAGCTTTGCAATTGCCGCGCACAGCAAACCGATCGGTCCAGGACCCAGTACGACCACTCGATCGCCCGGTTTGATATCCGATTGATTTACCACCGCGTTGTAAGCCACGCTACACGGCTCGGTCAAAGCCGCTTTCTCGAATGACAGACCTTCCGGGATCCGATGCAAACACCGTGCGGGAACACGCACGAAACGTGTCATCGCCCCATCCACGCCATAACCAAACCCCTTACGAGTAGGATCAAGATTGTAGAGCCCCTTACGCGACATCGGGTTATTCACATCAATCACCGCTGCCGTTTCGCTCACTACGCGATCGCCTTCTTTCCAGCCCATGACCCGCTTTCCCACTTCGGCGATTTCGCCGCCAAATTCGTGCCCTAGAACCACCGGATAATTAACCGGCCAACTATGCATCGCTTGCCACTGGTGCAAATCACTTCCGCAAACGCTTACGGCCGAAACTTCCAGCAACACATCCTCGTCGCCAATCTCAGGGCGACTAAATTCGCGAAGCTCAACCGAGCCCGCCTTATTTTCAAAATTTACAACTGCAGGGTACGTCATGGGATAATGGATATCGCAAAGAGACTCTTAAATAAGTCCATGTAGGAGCGGGTTTATCCCGCGATTTTTCATTTTTATAGCATAAACACGCATTATCGCGGGGTAAACCCGCTCCTACAATGAGGCAGTGCAGAAACCTTCGACTTATTTAACAGTCTCTAGAAGCACAAACGGAATTTACCGCTAAAAAATTACAATTCCACAAATTCACTCAAGAGCAAGCTCCGACAACCCCACCAGGTCCCCCAGAATCACCCATTCACCCCTTC
>JAPKDW010000286.1 GCA_028822375.1 Opitutaceae bacterium
CCCCTCAGATAACAAACAAAAATGACCACACCATAAACGGTATCGTCATTAGAAAATCTCGATTAGGACAGAAGCCTAAGATTCCTTGTTTTTGCCCTTCTTTTTCTTCTTCGATCTTTTGCTTTTCTTATTTTCGCTAGAATCAGCCAAGTCGCCAAAACGATCTTCAGGGTTGGGCTCATCCTCTGTAACGACGCCATCTTCGTTAGTATCGTAATGCTTGAAAGTCCGATTACCCGAAGCGTGGAATTCAGCTAAAGACATGTCCTTATTCTTGTCTTTATCCAAGGCGCCGTATCGCGCGTAGGCTTGTTTCACAGAAGCCTCACGCTGCTTCGCCATTTGCTTATCCAAACGCTTTTCCCACTCGGCAACATATTCCGCCTCCGCAACGATTCCATCTCCATTGAGATCTTTTTCTGTATAACTTATGGCACGAATCGCCAAGAATTCTTCTTTGCTTACGTTTCCATCGCCATCCTCGTCGCTGCTAAGCATGAATGCTTCTTTCGTATGAGCGCGGGCAGTACCTTTTTCCTTTGACTCCTTCTTTTCATCGTGTCCATGGCTCTCCGCGGAGAACATTAGAACAGTTGCAAATAAAGTGGCTCGTAGCGTATTGATTGTTTTGTTATTTTTCATTTCGATTAGAATTTATTGAGTTTAAAATTGGCTTAGCGCTGAACCTCAAAGGTCAACGATATCGTATAGCTACGGTAAGGAGTCTCAGATCCCTCAGGCGCCAGATCCTTATGACGCGTCATAACCACATACACGCCCGGCTCATCAAAGACCGCCGAGACATTGCCCTTCTTACCAGTAACAGTCTCAACCTTGTATTTAGGTTCCTCATACTCTCCACCTTGCCTAAAAATCGACATTTCGTGGCCCTTTACCGCCTTGCCATTAAAGGTAAGAACGAATTTGAACGGCTCCTTTACATATACTTCGCTGGGATGAGTCGTCGGAACGATTTCGAGACCGCTGCCACTTTGCTTAAGAGCTCCTTGCGTAGGAACTCCCTTAGTCACGTAAGCTACAGCTACGGTTTGCGATTGAAACTCGGCCACTTTTACGCCTTTCGGAATAGGATCTGCTTTCGCATTTTCTCCCATGCCGCGAGCGACATAGTCCCAAGCTCCATCGACAAACTTCATTTTGAACTTACGTCCAAGACGATCGCCCGTCGAAAGCCGATAAGTCCCTTCTTCTTCAAGAGAATTCTCAAGTATGGTAAGCTGATCGAAAATACCTATATTTCCATACTCAGCTCTCTCGCCACTAGGCAAAACCAAATGAAAATCCTCTGATTCCACTTTAAAATCCGGCACGAAAAATTCCTCTGTAAACGAGGACATTGCCGTGACTTTCTCTCCCTTACTCGTGGAGAACACGTTCGGAAGGACATAAGGAGTATGCGCTAGAAGCGACGTTCCTCCAATCAAACACGCGACGCCAATCGCCGCAGTCATTTCAGTTATTTTTTTCATAAGTACTTTAGTTTATTTTACAAAATAGTGTCGACTTCATCGATGGCCCAAAACTAAGGGACGAAAATGACGTAGATTACACCAATCGCCAAAGAGCTACCGCCGAGAAGCAACACACTATTGGCCAAACGGAATTTGATAAAAAACATCAAAAGAAAACCAAAAAGAGACAGGAAAAGTATCAGGACAGCAGATACATCTATTAGACTCTTCCATGCCGCCCCAGAATCCTTACCTCGATGCAAGCCGTGTATAATCTGGACCAATCCCGCTTTAACGACTTCATACTCGACCGCACCGGTAACGAGGTCGATCGTTACATCGCTCCTGCCTTTAACTCCACTGAACCTCAGAAAAGCCTCTTCGCCAGGAAAAACCTCAGCGCTCTGGAACGCCCCAACTAGCTCTAGGCGATCCTGAACGAAACGAGCTAAATTCGCCCCTTCGTCATTAGCTTCCGCTGCCGCCACTAGTCCCTCCCCAGTTAAGAAGATCTCCTTCGTTTGGTCATCATCCACGTCGCTGCCCGCCAACCACTCAGGATGATTAAGCAACAAGCCGCTTGCTGCGAAAAACATGAGAATCAGAAAAGCGAATGCAGAGAGATAGGCATGCAATAGACGTGAGTACTTGTGAGCCTTAGGCTTTAACTTATTACTACGGCGCTTCAGCCTGATTGGAAGAGGGGTTTCTTGTTCTGGTACTAGCGTTGCGGAACGTGACATGGTGGTTTGGGTACCCATTGATTATCTTATTGTTTGCTCTTAGCGTATTCAATCCGAACAGACCCTAGCTCCCCCTCCGACTTTCGTCGTGAGCGATACTTTTTCGCATAGAGAGGAAGCCCGATCTTCGCCATTGTATGGCCTCCATGCTCTCGGCTAGCTTCGACATTAAGAACGTACGCATCTTGAGGAACTGGCTGTCCAAAATCATCAGTACCATCCCAAACCAATCGATAGCGACCGGGCTCTCTAGAAGGTTGGCTAATTGCATCGACAAGCAAAGGCTCCTTGCGAGCGTACCGCCACCACACGTAGTTCTCTTCCGTCCAACGTAGGCTATCGCCCAGCATCGCTAAGGTTTTAACCAGCTTCCGATCAGCATCCGTTACCCAGATCGCAAAATAAGGAGCCCTATACTTGGAAACCTTCACCTTAGGAACTTCATATTCTACACTAAGCTCATAGCCTTCAGGCCAAAACGATTCCGAAACTGCTCCCACTGAACTCGCAACAACGCGCCCCCTCCATCCCGAACTAGAATATTGGCGTCCATCGTATCCATAAATTAAACATTCTACATCAGTCAGATTCTCTACAAAACCTATGCTAGCAGTCGCGCTCATCGCAATAAAAGCAGTTGCGAGCGCATCCGCAGTTGCCGCATCCGGAGCTAGAACTGTTGCAGAGTGAGAGGCCTCAATAGGCCAACCCGATTTGGTATCGATGATATGCGAATAACTCTTGCCACCGATCTCAAAAGAACGAGCCGAATGACCACTTGTCGCAATCGATCCTTGAGAAAGAGCCACCGTCAACGCCGGAGCTGCGTTATCTACCTGCATTTGCGGCTCAGGAACTCCAATCGTCCAAGGCCCTCCTTGCGACGATTGTCCTATCAGGCGGATATCCCCGCCAATATCCAAAAGCATGCCGGATGCATCGGGGCTTGCCAATTGGGCCGCCTCAAACGCCTTATCGATAATATACCCCTTCGCAATTCCATCCGTCGCCCAAACGACTGCAGATGGTCGTTCAATCGTGTTTGTCTCTGAATCGATGAATACGCTTACCTTGCGAATCTCGTCAGCCTGCACTCTCAGTGATGGACGATCCGGAAGATCTCCCGACTCCCGGGCTTTATGCCATGCTTGTAGAATCGAACCAATTCTCGCGCTAAAAACATTTCGAGTGACGCCTCTCCACTCTTCGCACTTCTGGATAACCTTCAAGAGATCACCCGAAACGACAAGCGATTCGGTTCGGTTCAACCGAGAGATCTCGGATTCGGGATCGTACAAGTTAAAGATAGCATTCAATCGATCGATCTCCTCCAAGGCCGCCACCTCTGCCGCCACCGCTGAGGCTTTACTGGATACAACAACTCTTAGATCAAAAGATGTCCCAAGTACATGGTCCTTATGGAAAGTATAGTCCTCCGCTACTGCATCTCCAACCAAGCCCACAAAGATGAAGCAAAGAAAAAAAAGCGTTTTAGCCCTATTGGATATAGAAAAGTAGGTCATACGATTCATTAATTTTTCAGCAACAATGGGGAAACAGAATAAGAGAAATCTCCCTGTTCCTTAATTTGGCGACACTCAGCCACGACAAGCCCTTCCCGTCCACTTCAAGAGGACGGAACTACCAAAAGCTCCGTCCTCGAAGACTGAATAATAAATTACAAGAACGCGATATTAGAAACTGTAGCTTAGATTTAGCTTAGCATTGCGACCAGACTCGCTATAGCGTTTTATTCCATCACCAGAGACTCCAATACCAGGGCGTAAATCGCCTTGATCGATAAAGCGTACGCTATCCCAATTGTAGTACTCCTTGTCCGTCAGGTTATAGATACCCGCCACGACTCTAAGCCTCTCATTCACTCTATAGAAAAAGGAGAGGTCTAGCACAGTACCCGCATTACTCAAAAAGAGAGGATTGACGACAGAACCATCGCTCTGAGTCTCGTAGGAATCAGAATTTTTCTTCCCCGAAGTATAGGTTGTATAGAGATTGCTGCCCCATTTATCTTCGGGAGACGAGTAGTCCAATCCGAAGGACATACTGTAAGGCTGAACGGTATACAGAGGATCTCCATCAGATTGTTCGCCATCCGTATACGCAGCTCTAAAGGACGCGCCATACATGCCCTCTTCGATTCCAAAGACTTGGTTAAGGTTTAGACGACCGGAAAACTCAACCCCGCTAATATCTACCTCTCCGTTATTAACTGGTACTTGGTAGCCGTTCGGGTCCTCAAGGCCAGTAAGCGAGTTAATTCCCGTACGAGACTCGTAGTCGATGAAATCCTTGTATTGGCTATTGAAGTATCCGAGGCGGAATGAACCACCCGCATAATTTCCAGCTATTGCGACATCGTAGTTCGTGCTACTCTCTGACTCTAGGTCTGGGTTAGCGACAACATTCCAGTCATCTGCCGATCCGCTTGTACTGTACATTTCTTCGATCGTAGGAACCCGGAATCCAGTCGATACGCCTATTGAAGCGGTCAAAGTCTCGCTAATATTCTGTTCGTAACCGACTGCCCAATTGAATGCGGAGAACTTCGTCTCTCCCAGTGTCCCCGTATAATCGCTGAAGTCCTCGTTGGATTCAGCATCGTACTGATAATCGTCAAATCGTGAGCCAAAACGCAACTTCGAGCCTTCGCCGATTTGTAT
>JAPKDW010000287.1 GCA_028822375.1 Opitutaceae bacterium
GGATTTCATGCTTTTCGTAGATGAAAGCCACGTATCGATTCCACAGATTGGAGCGATGCATGCTGGCGATCGTTCTCGCAAAACCACTTTGGTCGAGCATGGGTTTCGATTACCATCGGCCTTGGATAATCGACCGATGAATTTCCAGGAGTTCACAGAAGTAACCGGTCAGACGCTTTTCGTTACGGCCACGCCGGCTAAATTCGAAATGGAGAAAAGCCAATTGGTAGCTGAGCAAATCATTCGACCGACCGGATTACTTGATCCTGTTATCGAAGTTCGTTCAACCAAGGGACAGGTTGAGGATTTGATTAGCGAAGTGACTAAGGCCATCGAATCTGAAGAACGCGTTTTGGTGACCACGCTAACGAAACGTTTATCCGAAGACATTACATCGTATTTGCGAGATCATGACATCAAAGTCGAATACTTGCATTCGGATATTGATGCGATTGAGCGTGTCGAGATTTTGAGGCGTTTGAGAGCTGGAGATTTTGACGTTCTTGTCGGCATCAATTTACTGCGAGAGGGCCTTGATTTACCGGAAGTGGCTTTAGTCGCTATTTTGGACGCTGATAAAGAGGGGTTTCTCCGGAGCGAAACAAGCTTAGTCCAAACCTCGGGCAGGGCGGCCAGGCACGAAAAGGGTCGAGTGATTTTCTATGCGAATGTCATGACTAATTCGATTAATCGTACAATCGAGAAAACTGAATCGCGACGTTCTCGACAGATCGAGTACAACGAGGCCAATGGAATCGTGCCTCGAAGTATCAAGAGGCCCGTACAAGTTAGTCTACACGACGGAAAATCAAAAGCTGATGACTCGCCACTCATGGTAGGCGAAGATGATGATGTCGAGGCGGTGATAGAAGAATTGACCGAAGAAATGGACGATGCTGCTGCGAAGTTGGAATTCGAACGTGCCGCGCTTTTGAGAGATCAAATTGACTCTTTGCGATCTGGCGACTTCGGGAAGAATAAAAAATCAGGTCGTCGAAAATCAAGTTACGGTAGACGGTCTCGCTAGGCTTTGCCTCAGCGGGTGATTTGTTTAGGAGGACCGAGCTCGACCTAATAGGCGTACCGAGTCCTCACGAGTCGAGGGTCAACGACCGATTTGGGATATTTGGCTCGAAGTAAATGATAGGCGAAACCTCGAAACAAAAAAAAGGCAGGAACCTTTCGGTTCCTGCCTTTTTGAAAAAGAGTTTTCCAGCTGTTTCTAGTAGCCGCTGTTCGCGATGTGAATCTTGCGAACACCTTCAAGATCGCGAGTGATGAACGGGCGAGGCTGGAGAGTGTTTGCACGTTCGAGATGCGGAATCGCTTTTCCGTATTGTTCGCGAGAAACATAAGAACGAGCCCAAGCAATCAATGCCTTAACTTCGAAATCAGTGATCTTGACTACGCGTTCGTAGTAAAGATCAGCACGCGAGAAACCATCGATCGTACCCAGTGAAGTGTAGTGATCGGCGAGCATCATGAGAGCATCGCCATCGAGGGGGTCGCTCTCCACTAGTTTTTCGAGGATAGGAATGAATACTTCGGTCTCTCCGTCATTCATCGCGATGTGCGATTCCATACGAAGGAGGCGAGTATCTTGCCCTTTCTCTATTCTGTCAGCGTATGACTTGCGGATATCGTTGATCAGCACTTCAGCTTCTTCGAACGCTCCTCGGCCCACAAGGATGTCAGCAGTATCAACGTGAGTTTTTACCGAACGATTCGGGTCTTTCTTGATCGCCTTGCGGTAGTAGGTGAGCGCGAGGTCATTCAAGTTGCGGGACATGTAGATGTTGCCCATGAACTCGAGCGAGTCAGCAGTCGATTTGCCGAGGCGGTCCACGATTTCCTGGATGGCGACAGCCGTTTCAGGATCATCCAAACCGAGATAAGCGTTTGCTTGGCTGATCCAGATGATTTCGTTTTCAGGCTCGTCGATCAAGATTTCTTCGAGAACCGCGATCGCTTCTTCGTACTTCTTTTGGATGAGGAGCGATTTAGCAAGCCCGAGCTGCCAATCCTTAATCTTCGGATCAAGCATGATGGCTTCGCGGTAAGCGGTTTCCGCGGAAATGAACTTGCCGCCATTAATATAACAAAGTCCGAGAAGTCCGAAAGTCGTCGTGTCGCGAGTTCCAAGAGCGATCGCTTTAATGAAGTGACTGATCGCTTCTTCGAATTTCCCATTCTGAACAAGCATGATGGCCAAGTTACGACGAGCTCTTAGGAAGTTCGTGTATTTGTCCACTGCTTGAGTGAAGTACTTCATGGCATTCTCGTAGTCGTCACGCTCACCGTATAAGCTGCCTGCCAGGAATTCCATGGCGCCGCTTGATTCGGGAGTGATGTTCGTGAGAAGCATTTGCAAAGCTGCCTCCTTGTCTGTCTTCATCAGCTCGAGGAGCTCTCTGAAGACTTCCTGTTCGGTCTCGCTTAGTTTGGGCTCAGTTTTGGTATTGAGCTCGTAGTTACCGAGGTAAGCTTCGCGAATGTGTGGTTGGCTCCAGAATTCCTCGGCATTGTATTCGAGCTGAGCCGAAGCGGAAATGATTCCCGCGGCGCAGAGGAGACCAGACAAAGCCGATTTTAATAGGTTGCTCTTAGTCATTTTGATTTGGTTCTTAAATTATTGTTACTTTGGTTAACAGGGCAGATGCGTCGTGCATTATTCTGACTGTATTACTTTCATCGTGATTCCTTCAGCGCCAGCTATCAGGCATGTGTCGTGAACCATTACGTAGGTCGCGATCAACGATTCTTTTTCGACGTTGATCATGATCGGGTATTGTTCGCGTTGCATTTCCTGTTGGACGATTGCGCGAACGCCTCCGACCCCGATGTTCTTTTCGGTTTTGCCTAGTTTGGAGAAAACTTCGCCATTCTTCTTAATAGTAAGAGAAAGGCGGATTTTTTCTTCATCCTGTTCTTCTGCGGGCGCTGGATCTGGCGTGTTGGCGGCCATCCCTTTTTCTTCGACGAATACCGTAGTAACGATGAAGAAGATCAGGAGAATGAATACCATGTCGATCAATGGAGAGATGTTAATCTCCGTCATTTCATCGCTGTCGCCTAAATGTTTTCTATTTCTCATATTAGAAATTGTCTAATCGTTACGCTTGGGGGCGCTTCGACTAGTTATTTAGCCTTTCTAACGATAGATGAATGTTACCTGGTGGAACTTCCGCCAGTTTGCATTCGTCAATCAAGCGAGCAACCGTGCCGTTAGTAGCGCCTATGTCCGCTTGGATGATCACTGGATAACTTTCGTTCTCCCTGATCATACGACGTACTTTGACGCGAATTCCACCTAGACCGACTTCTTCGCCGCCATAAAAAATGTTATCCGATTCCGTTACGGCAATCATGATACAGTTTTTGGCGAGATCTTCCGCATTGTAAGCGAAGGGTTTGACGACATCTATTCCCGGTTCTTCGACGAATACCGTAGTAACGATGAAGAAGATCAGGAGGATGAATACCATGTCAATCAGTGGCGAGATGTTGATTTCTTCAACATCATCGCTAGCGGACATGGCCTTTTTATTTTTTCCCATGGGGCCTCAGTTTCTTTCGTTAAATATTATCGTCACGCGTTGAGGGCGGACTGTTAAGTTCGGGAGCATTTGCGATATTTCGTAAGTCATTTTCGTGACGTTCGTTTTTCGTTCAAAGACTCCCGATCGATACTTAGTTTTTCTTGCTGAGGCTCAGGCCGTTAACGAATGCAACGGAAGCTTGTTCCATCTCACCGAGCTTGCCTTTGGCTTGTCGGGTTAGGAGGGCTTGAGCGAGAAGGGCAGGGATCGCCACGTACAAACCGTACTCAGTGGTGATCAATGCTTCGGAAATACCGGATGAAAGAGAAGCCGCGTCGCCGGTACCGAATACGGTGATCAGCTTAAAGGTCTTGATCATACCAGTAACCGTACCGAGCAGTCCGAGAAGAGGAGCAGCGCCAGCGGTCAAGGCGATGAAAGCTAGGAAGCGTTCAAGCTTCGGCTGAGCAGCGAGGAGACGTTCGTAGAGAATTTCTTCGAGCAATTCCTTTTCTTCGTCGTGGTGTTCGACGCCAGCAACAAGCATATCGCCGAATGGACCGTCGACTGAATTCGCGATTTCGAGAGCTTCTTGCTTTTTACCGGCATTCAAGTGATCGAGGATCTGCTGCAGCGCTCCGGAGCGTGGACGCTTGACGGAGTTGATTTCGAAGAGCTTGAAGATCGCTACGACCAATGCGCAGAAGGCTAGCAAGAGAATGATGTAGATTGTGGTACCACCCTTAAGAGCGTGCTCGACTAGCGTTTCTTCGAGTTCAGCGAGCTTGAACGCGTCACCTTCAGTCGAGTCGATCGGGAGGATGCCTTCGCCGTCTTGAGTAACTGTGAGGATTGTAGCAATTGTTTCAGGAAGCAATCCGTCGCTCTTAACAAGCGGGTAGGCTGCATTGGGACGTCCTTTGGAAAATCCAACGCTGGTTCCGTCAGTGCCGCCAAAGTAAGCAAATGGGCCGACGAGGATGAAGTTTCCGTCAACTGCACGATCGTTCTCACCAAGAGCTCTACCAGCGAATTTGTAACCGCCGACGATGTTCTGAACACGTTTGAGCGAAGCTTGAAGCACCTTGATCTGAGTCGCGAATTTTTCGGAATCAGGAGCGTTGCCTTCGAGGATCGTTTCAGCAGCGACGATGATCTCTTCATGCGCTTGGAGTTCAGATTCGTCGATACGAGTGCTGAACTGCTTGATGTAACTAGACATCAAGTTCTTCAGGTAGATGTTCTCGTCGCGACGTTTCTCGACTGTGTTTTGCAGAGCGCTGAGTCCTACTGAGCGATTTTCCGCTGCG
>JAPKDW010000288.1 GCA_028822375.1 Opitutaceae bacterium
CACAAAGGCTGTTATGGAATTATCTTAAATTCATCCTTAATCAAATCGATAGAACCCGGCTTGGAAAATGAGCAGGAAAAACAAAAAATATGGATGCTCAAAGAGTTGAAAAAAGCCAGGGCCAGAAAGGCCAAACATATATTTATTTTTCAACACCACCCCTATTTTTTCAAGACCCTCGATGAAGAAGGCGCGGCACCTTACTTCCATTTGCCCGAGCATAAAAAAGAATATTTTTCAATTTTCCATCAATACGATGTGCGTGCTGTATTCGCAGGTCACTGGCATAGAAACTCAGAGGGTAAAGATGGGGATATCGAAATGATCACAACCGGCCAACTCACCAGCAAGGGAAAGGCTTCCCCTGGATTTCGCGTGGTTCACGTGTTCCAAGATAAAATCGAACACAAGTATTATGACCTTAATGAATTTCCGGAAAAATTAACGATCACGAAGTAAAACCAAAGAACGAAAGTATCACTTCTTAACCCATCTCAGAGCACTCGATTCCGATTTCTCGGTTGTCGTAGCACATTTGTCGCTGCACTAATTCATTCGAGCGCAAACTAATAAACTGATCGAATGCATTGCTAAGAAAAAGCAGTCGGACAAAACGCCGCAAACAACAGCGACAAGTCGCCGCGTTTGAGCTAAGCGTGGGTTCAAGATGCAGCAAAATACTAAAAGTTCATTTCCGATCACCCCCGAATCAAATCGGAACCATTGAATCCCCCATCAACAAGCGACGATCCAATACACGCTCTAATAGACGAGTCCTGTCCTTTGTGCGTAGGTTCGGCGACCCGCGACTATACTCATGACAAAAAACGTCGCTACCAAATATGCGATACGTGTACTTTGGTTTTTGTGCCCCAGAAATATCATCTCAGCGCAAGTTATGAAAAAGCCGAATACGACCTCCATGAAAACGACCCGGGAGACGCAGGCTATCGACGCTTTCTGTCGCGCGTAACCGTGCCGCTGCTGGCACGCTTAAAGACAGGGGCCAGGGGGCTAGATTTCGGTTGCGGGCCAGGACCAACCCTCTCGGTCATGCTAGAAGAAGCCGGGCATAGCCTTGCGCTCTACGACAAATATTATGCAACCGATGCCAGCGTCCTTGCAAAGAGCTACGATTTTATCTCCGCTACCGAAGTGGTCGAGCATCTGGCGGCGCCGGGCGATACACTCAGACAATTATGGACCATGCTGGCGGCGGGCGGCACGCTCGCCCTGATGACCAAGCTAGTAATTGACAAAGACCGCTTCCAGACCTGGCATTATAAAAATGACCAGACCCATATCGCCTTTTTCAGCACGGCGAGCTTCGCTTGGCTGGCGGATGAATTAGGAGCAAGGCTTGATTTTGTTGATAGTGATGTGATTTTTCTGTCAAAGCCGCAGCCTTAGCTGCATCGGCAATAATATCACCGGGGTCAAGCGCCAGTCATTGAACTCGACCAACGGTACCGATAAACCCTTGTGATCCCATGGCACGCCGTATTGAGCAGGACGAAAGAAGGAGGCAACCAACCCACGGAAATTCTAACTTGATAGGGCGACGTAACGGAGTGAAGATGGCGAAGCAAATCAACCCCTCACCCTACTCCCCGAATCAAATCCGAACCATTGTACCGAACGAAGTGACACATTCATTTCCTATCAACAATTGAAACTTTTCCGCTGACTGCCGCCAGGTAGCGGCTGGCAATGCTGGGGTTACTTGACCGCCAAGGTTCATTGGACTTGCATCGTACGCGCAAGCGCACCAAGACGGTCACTTCACGCTGATACTCGCTCGAGAAACCGTCGTCGACGATTTCGGTGTCGGCTTGAAGCATGCGTTCTCCACGGATGCTCATCCCAGGTCAGCGGGACCAACGCTAGAGTTCACACTCAAAGATTGTATGCAAAGAATCACTATAAAACAATCGCTCACTCTCCTTCTGTTCTTGTCGACCCTTGCCTCCGCAATGACTGCTGAGACCTCCTGGACGGCAGGCGCTTCCGATAAAAACGGCAAGCGCATGAACGGAACGGAAATTTTAAAGCTCGAGAGCCACAAGGGAAAGCTATTCGCGGCGACCAGCATGTGGATGGAGACGGATAGGTCCTTCAGTGGCTGCCAAGTTTTGGTAAAGGATTCAGCGGATTCACAATGGAAAGTGGATCTGGAAATGGGTGCGATTCACTCTCGTCTGACAGCCTTGCAGTCGTTCGAATTCAAAACGAATCACCAAGGCAAGGTCATCGAACCGGTGACGATGCTGCTGGCCGCCCCTCTTTCCAGAAGGGGTGTTGTATCGATCTGGGGCCGCCAGGACGAGAACGGCGGCTGGATGGAGTTCCCCTTAGGAAGCAGTAGATCCACCTCTCAAGTACGCGGCATGGGCTTCCATCGGGATACGGTTACCGGAGCTGATATGGTGTTTGCGGGCGTAAGTGGCTCCAAGAATGCCGAGCCTTCGCTTGGGATGCTCACGGCATCCTACAACGCGAATGCCAAGGGCAAATTAGAGTGGAGCCGCAAGCCGGAATTGATGCTGCCAAAAGGCGAGCGTTTCATGGAGTATGCCGTCTGCAACGGGGCGCTCTATGCCTCATCTACCAAAAATATTTGGATACGAAAGGACGGGAAAAAACCGGAATGGAAATCGGTCTACTACAATGCGAGGATGACCTCCGGTGGTGGTATCCGTGGATTGGTCACAGTACCCGCGCCCTCAGGCAATAAGGAAGCGCTGGTGTTCATTACCACCGGAGTCACCAGGATGCTTGAACCAGGCAGGAACAACACGGTTAAGAAAGAATTGGATATTGCGGATTTCCTGGCGAAGGAATGGAGCCTGCCCATTGACGGCTCCCTAGCAGGTTACAACAAGATCGTGCACGACAAAGGGCCTGCAGGTCAGGACCAGTGGCTCATCGGATTCCAGTGCAGCTACGATAAAAGGTATGTCGAGAACGGAGGAATGAAGAAGCGCAACATCCGAGTTAGAGATGATGGGCGCCGCCCGATCCGCTACTTCGCTTCGGAACGTAACTTCCTTGTCCGTACACTCAAAAAGGGAAAGCCTGCCTATGCCGTCAGATCATTCGATGCGGCTGGCAAAGGGACGAGCGGAGCGGTGCGCTCAATCTGCCGGTCGCCCTTTGTGGGTGAAGAAGAGATCCTGTATCTCGGCGGCGGAGAGTGCAACGGCATGCCCAGCCATGACACCGGATGGATTTACACGGTGTCGGCGAACCTCAAACAGGACTCGGCCCCAACTCTGGTTCCAGCCCCAGCTTCATTCTCAGTTCCAAACAGGCGCGCCAAGGTCAGTGGGCACGAAGCAGATCGACCGAATATCATCCTGATACTGGCCGATGATCTCGGGTATGCCGATGTGGGTGTCAACGGCTGCAAGGATGTACCCACGCCGAACATCGATTCGATTGCGACCAACGGGGTGCGCTTTAACAACGGATACGCGACTCACCCAGTCTGCTCCCCTTCCCGTGCAGGTTTGATGGCGGGCATGTACCAGCACCGTTTCGGATTCCAGCACAATTCCGGTCCGGAGCGCTATGCCGCGGCGAACTTTGGCGTACCGCGCCGCATCCCCCTGCTCTCGGAGAAACTCAACAAAGCCGGTTATACGACGGGGATGGTCGGCAAGTGGCATATCGGATTTCAAAAAGGTCTGCGCCCACACGAACGCGGTTTTGATTTTGCTTACGTGTTCCACAGCGGCGCGAGAACTTACTATCCCGAGACGAAGAGCAAAGACCCTCTTTACCGCAATGGCGTCGTCGTCAAGCATGAGCCTGAGTACCTGACCGATGCCTTCGCCGAGGAATCGATCAATTTCATCAAGCAAAACCAAAACGACCCCTTCTTCCTCTATATGGCGTTCAACGCGGTGCACACACCGATGGAGGCGACGAATAAATACCTGAACCGCTTTCCAACGATCAAAGACAAAAAAAGGAAAGCCCTTGCAGGGATGCTGTCCGCAATGGATGATGCTGTAGGTGACGTTCTGGATACACTTACAGCGCTGGACCTCGCCGAGAATACGCTTGTCATGTTTTATAGTGACAACGGAGGCATCCCTCCCTTAAACGCCTCGCTAAACCATCCCTTTCGCGGGATGAAAGGAACCTTATATGAAGGCGGTATCCGCGTCCCCTTCATGCTCCAATGGCCGGGCACGGTGCGTGCCGGAAGTCTATACGAAAAGCCCGTCATGGGATTTGATTGTCATGCAACGGCCTTGGCCGCAGCCGGCGTGCTGGACGAGACGTCGCCCGCGCTGAACGGTATCGACCTACTTCCTTTTCTCAAAGACGGGCATACCGGCGTCCCTCACAAGGAACTCTTCTGGCGTACGGGCGGGAAACACGCAATGCGCATGGGTGATTGGAAGCTGGTCAACGAAAGGACTGGAGGCCAGGTGTTATTCAACCTGAAGAAGGATCCCCAAGAGACCACCGACGTCTCCACCCGACACCCGGAAATATTCAGCCAGATGAAAGCGACCTATCAAGACTGGAGCGGGAGCATGATGAAGCCGCAATGGAAAAGGCAGGACCAAGACAACGCCCACGTCGGCGGAAAGCTGAAATCCAATCCCCAGAACAGCCGCCGCAACAAAAACATGAAACGCGATATCCCCGCGTCGAAATAATACCAGTGCCTTTTCTCCGCCCTATGAAAACGATAAATATAATCTCAACTGTGGCGGTAATGCATATGGTAGCCGCTGGCAACTGCAGCTTGTTTACACTGGCCACAGCTGCATCACAGCCCCCTCGATTCTGATACGCCAAGGGTCAGGGTCGGGCAGCCCTCGCTAATAAGTCC
>JAPKDW010000047.1 GCA_028822375.1 Opitutaceae bacterium
CCACGCTTAGCGGGACCGCTCCTACATTGATTTTGTAGAGGTGCTCTTAGGATTGTTCCCTATCTTGTAGGTATCCATTTTGTAGGTCGTCTCGAAGAGGCGTTCGAGGCTGGATGCCTTTCGGAAATACGTTGGAGAAACCTTGTCCTCGGCATTGTATTTGTTAGAATACGCGTATGAAACTATTACCCCCGTTGATTTTACTTTCGGCGATCCTTGTTGCGCTGATGAATTCCGTTGGTCTAAACGCCGCTACGGAAACTCCGCTTCGGCAGGATCATGATAGACCGAATATCGTTTTTATCATGGCCGATGACTTGGGCCCTGGTCATTTGGGTTTCAACGGACAGAAGAAAATAAGAACGCCGTACATCGATAAACTTCGAAGCCAGGGCGTGTATTTCTCGCAGGCATACGCTGGTTGCGCGGTGTGCGCGCCTTGCCGCAGTGTATTGATGACGGGCAAGCACATGGGGCATGCCTCCGTGCGCGGAAACAGCGGCGGCATTCCCTTGCTGACGGAAGACGTGACCATTGGAGAAGTGTTAAAGCAGGCAGGCTATACCACGGGCGCGTTCGGCAAATGGGGGCTGGGGGACGCGCACTCCGACGGCGAAGCCACGCGACAAGGCTTTGATGAGTTTTTTGGGTATTACGATCAAGTGCACGCCCATTCCTACTACCCGAGTTATCTTTGGTGGAATGACGAGAAATATTATCTTCCTGGAAATGACGGCCGCGCATCGGATGGATTGACGGGCGAGAAGCGGGGGCAATATGCGGCCGACGAAATTCACACCAAGGCCTTGGCGTTTATTCACCGAAATCGCGACCGGCCCTTCTTTTGCTATATGCCCTACACGATTCCACACACGGAGCTACTCGTGCCGGAGGATTCGTTGAAGGAGTACGCGGGACGGTGGGACGAACCGAATCCTTACATTACGGAAGCAGAGCATTATCGTAACCAGAAACAGCCGCGCGCGGCCTATGCCGCAATGATCACGCGGCTTGATCGGCAGGTTGGCGAAGTTATGGAATTGCTCAAACGTTTGCAGCTTGAGGAGAATACAATCGTATTCTTCACCTCTGACAATGGGGCCCAGGGAAGCGGTGGTCCCGATTTGGAATTCTTCGATGGCAATGGCCCTTTTCGGGGAGCCAAGGGCATGTTGTACGAGGGAGGCATTCGCACTCCGATGATCGTCCGTTGGCCCGAGCGCATTGAGGCCAATTCCACCAATGACCATGTTTGGTATTTCCCAGACGTGATGCCTACACTCGCGGAGCTGGTAGGCGTTTCGCAACATGTCCCAACGGACGTTGACGGCTTATCGATTTTGCCAACTTTGCTTGGCGAGAATCTCGTGGGCCGTAGTCAGGAGACTCATGAATATCTCTACTGGGAACTTGGCAGCGGCAAACGCATGCGGCGCGGACTGCGCATGGGCGACTGGAAAGCCGTGCAAATGGATCCGAAAGACCCCGTGGAGCTCTATGACTTGAACACCGATATTGGAGAAACCAGCGACCTCGCTGCCTTACGTCCAGACATCATGGCGAAGATTAATCAGCTACTGGCGACTTGTCGCGTGGAAGCGAGGCCCCAAGTCGAACCCGAAACTGAAAACGGGTGGAAGTTCCGGTAGTGGCAGGAAACAAACCCTCATAGTCTCGTAAGATTCACTTATTCGAACCTCCTTTCCGTGCAGCGGAAACCTATTGGACTTGCGTAGCCATCGACTTGTCGGGGTCTTTGACGAGGGCACAAGTGATCTCGCAGAGCGCATACGCGTCAACTTAACTGAAATCGTCTGAAAACCACCCCGACGTGTCGAGGTAGCTACACCGAGAATTCGGTGTGGAGTCTGCAATAACTCTCTCAAATAGAGTTAAGTTGACACGTATGCGCAGAGCGGGTGAACGATGTCATGCTTTCCTCAATCAGATCGCTTTTTAACAACGCTCTCTGCGCTCGCTTGTTGCTGCGAGGCAGCAAATAGGTGTCCCCGCTTCGCGGGTCCAAAAGGTTTTCTTTCGATAGTAACATGATGAAAGTTGAGGCGTATCCTGTTCATTGTTTTGTTCGAACCTATTGTCCGCTGAGCGGAAACCTATTGGCCTCGCGTAGACGAGGACACAAGGCTCCGCTCAGGGCATACGCGTCAACTTAACTTAAAATCGTCTGACGGAGTGGAGCGCAGATGGCGAAGCAAAACCACCCCGACGTGTCGGGGTAGCTACACCGGGAACCCGGTGTGGGAATTGCAACGTACCCACGGGAATTGACTCTTAAGTTGACGCCAATAGGTTTGAGTTTTTGAGAGAGCGGCTTTGAATGCGGCTTGTTTTAATCTTCATATCTTCTGTTCCCTGTAAGGGGACCCTGAATCCTATCCCCCAAACCCGATGAGTGAATCTTTGACTGCCGAAAATACCCCTAAAAAATCGGAGAGACTTCTCTCGCTGGATGCGTATCGCGGACTGATCATGGTAACGCTGGCGTTTTCCGGATTCGGGATAGCCCGTACTGCTGCGTTGCAGTTGAAAGGGAACCCAGATTCTTGGTTCTGGTCGATTATGAATTTTCAGACCTCTCATGCGGAATGGGTGGGCGGCGGTTATTGGGATATGATTCAACCGTCGTTTATGTTCATGGTCGGGCTGTCCATGGCGTATTCGTATGTGAAGCGCCAACGGGAGGGTCAGCCGTATCGTCGGATGCTGGGGCATGCGGTCAGTCGCTCGCTCATCTTGATTTTATTGGGCATTTTTCTGACTTCGCATGGTCCGCTAACCCGCTGGTGGATGACCAATGTACTGACGCAGATGGGGCTGGGGTATGCCTTTTTGTTTTTATTGTGGGGGCGAGGCTTTCGTTTTCAGTCAATCGCAGCCGGATCGATTCTTGTCTTTACGTGGTTGCTCTTCGTTCTGTATCCGAATTCTGGACTGGATCTGGAAAAAGGAGCTCCGGAATTGAAAGTGAGTCCCGCTTGGGCTCAGGAGCACTTGGAGGGAATCGATCCCTCTTGGCATAAAAACGCGAATGTGTCTCACGCTTTCGATACCTGGTTCTTGAATCTACTTCCAAAAAGCGCGCCGTTTACCGGAGAAGGGTCTCCGCAAGTCGCAAAGCCCTTCGTCGTCAACGGCGGGGGCTACCATACCCTCAGTTTCATTCCGTCTTTGGCGACGATGTTGTTCGGTTTGATGTGCGGGGAGCTATTGCGCTCAAAGCGTTCTCAAGAGGAGAAACTGAAGCTATTGATTATTGGAGGGATCGGAGGGATTGTTGTGGGATGGTTGCTCGGCGTTACGGGTATTTGCCCGGTCGTAAAACGAATTTGGACTCCGTCGTGGGCTCTGTATTCAACGGGGTGGTGTATGTTGATCCTGGCGTCCCTTTATTGGATTATCGATATGCGGCAATACCGTCGCTGGGCTTTCCCTTTGATTGTGGTTGGGATGAATTCGATCGCAATCTATAGCATGGATATGCTGCTCAAGTCCTGGGTAGCGGGAAACCTGAAACGACATTTGGGCGATGGTGTTTTCTCGCTGGGAGGGCAGATGTACGCTCCTATGTTTCAAGCGACGCTGACGGGATTGGTGTTTTGGCTGATCTGCTGGTGGATGTATAAACAGAAGTTGTTTGTGAGGATCTAAATGCAGGAAACGATGCTCAAGGTCTCTCAGCCGAATTGGATTTTTAACAACGCTCTCTGCGTTCGCTTGTTGCTCCTGCGTCGCAAATAGGTGTCCCTGCGGGCCAATAGGTTTTCAAGTAAAGACAGTTGCGTTTGATTCGGTTTTCTTTTGGGGTTATCGTGATGAGAATGATGCGATTGTTTGTTGGAGTGGGCCTGGTTTTATCATGTGGATACGCGGCAGCGTTTAGCGCCGAAACTAAGTATGTTACGAAGACGGATATTTCTTACGTCGATGAAGCGGCGCGCTTATCGGATGAATACATTAAGGAACGTTGCGTGTTGGATATCTATTATCCTGAGGGGGTGACCGGCTATTCGACAATCGTGTGGTTTCACGGGGGTGGTTTGAAAAATGGGAATAAGTCGGTCCTTGAAGGGTTTAAAAATAAGGGACTTGCTGTGGTTGCGGTGAACTATCGCTTGCATCCTAAAGTTAAAGCTCCGGTTTACATTGAAGATGCGGCTGCATCGGTTGCGTGGGTTTTCGAGAATATCGAGACGTTTGGCGGGGATGCCTCTCGGATCTTCGTTTCTGGCAGTTCGGCGGGTGGGTATCTGACCAGTATGGTTGGCTTGGACAAAAGATGGTTAGCGGCTCACGGTATCGATGCTAATCGAATCGCAGGATTGATTCCATTGGCGGGGCACACGATAACTCATTTTACCGTTAGGGCTGAACGGGGGATCGAGGGCACGCGACCGATTATAGATGATCTGGCTCCGTTGTATCATGTTCGCTCTGATGCTCCTCCTGTGTTGTTGATTACCGGGGATCGAGAACTGGAGATGTTGGGTCGGTACGAGGAAAATGCTTACATGATGCGAATGATGAAAGTAGCCGGTCACAAGGACACACGTATTTTCGAGCTCGATGGCTATGGTCATTCGCCTAAAGACGCTGCCGCTCCGTTGATCGTTAAGGAAGTGAAGCGTATTGAGAAGATGCTGAAGCGGTAGGGGATTAAGAGATTGTCAAGGATTAGGTTCATCGCGAGATGATTCTCGTTGTATTGCCATTAGTATGAGAATTATAGATACATATTTATGGAGTATTGCAGGTTTCTTAAAAGGTCGCTAAAGAGGAAAGATGGGCGAAGCGGACTAAGAAGTGTAAAGCCATTGAGGTCGGAAGACTAATGGTTCTGATTCAATTTGCGGGGATGGCTGGTGAGGAGTTGATTATTAGCTTTCTGAATTTGACTTTTGTGAAGCGATTTTAAAAATTCTGCATTTATGAAGCTATTCCTCAAATTACTTTCGCTGTTTGCCGCGTTTACTGCGTTAGGACAGGTCCTCCCCGGAATTGAAAAGCAATTGAAAGATTATTTGGAGACCCACCCCCAAGCAGATTATAACGTCGATGGGATCTTAACCAAACAAGAAGCCTCCAAGCATCGCAAGATGCAGGATTTCATTTCAAAACAGGAACCTCGATTGGCAATGATGCCAGAACGAACTCTAGCGGAGCATACATATGGCCCTCACTGGCGAAACACCTTGGATTTCTGGAAAGCTGAATCCGATGGTCCCACTCCAGTCGTTCTCTTTTTTCATCCGGGCGGGTTTGTGGGTGGCGACAAGTCCCTGTATTACGGAGACCCACTGGTAATGGCGTGTTTGGAGAATGGAATTTCAGTTGTCACGGCAAACTATCGTTATGCCACCCAGGCCCCGTTCCCCGCTTCGCATCATGACGCGGCACGGGTAGTGCAGTATGTCCGGTACCATGCGAAATCCTGGGGAATCGATCCAGAACGCGTTGCCATGACTGGGGCTAGCGCTGGAGGGAATATGTCGGTATGGTTGGCTGTTCATGAAGACCTTGCGGATCCGGACAATGTTGATCCGGTAGCTCGGCAATCCACGCGTTTGACCACGATTATTGGGGTCAATTCTCAAACGAGTAACGATCCGTTTTTTATCTGGGACAAGGTTTATCAAGGAAATGACGCCCATAGCTCCACCTACTATTTTTACGGAATAAAAATGATGCCAGTCAACCAGTTGAAAGAAAGACTAGTAAAACCTAGGTATCGAAGAATGATTTACGAAGCGAGTTCTCTAAATCACATTTCTAAGGATGATCCTCCTGTGTTTCTCATACATCCGGAGAGTTTAGAGGAGTGGAATGGAAAACCTCTACCACCGGAAACGGAACAATCCAAATACGCTCATCATATAGCCTTCGGAAAGTATTTTAAGGACGAATACTACTCTATCGGAATCCCCTGCGAATTACGGGGAAAAAACGAGACTACAGTTGTAGAGCAGATCAACTGGTTGCGGAAATGGTTCGAGATGGAGTGAATGGGAGATTGAGGGAAAGAGAGATGGGGGGGTGGAGTGCTTTGGAGTCCACGCCGTATTCACGACGTAGCTACGTGACGATAGTCGCGTGGGTATTTTCTGTTCGATCGGACCTTTTGTCTCGTTAGAGACACCTATTTCCTGACGTAGGAAGGAACTCGTGAGCGTAGTGAACGATGACTAAAAATACCAAATGTCATCATGAATTTGAGATTTGATATTGTAGGGCGGGTCGCTGACCCGCCGGTCCTGCAAGGGTGTCGCCTCAGCGAGACGACCTACATGGATTTCAGACAATGAAGTGGTTATTCGATTTTCGAATAGGGTGTATTATATCGTTTGCGCAAAGGCCGGACAAGGGGTAGGTAGAGGCATGTTCTCTTTTCACCGCTCATTGGCTAGTCTATTTGCCTTTTCCATTTTCACTTCTTTGGTTGCGAAGGAGCCCATAACATTGTCAGAGGTTATTCCTAAGAATTCTTTGCGCCAGGGGCATTTCTGGACTCCAGACGAAGCTAATCTGGAGATGAAAGCGCTTGCGAAGACTTGGGATGATCGGGCTTCTTGGGAGCGACGGGCTAGCTCAATTCGCGAAGGCATACTGAAAGGATTGCACTGGGATTGGATGCCCAAGGTCGAGGGAGATTTTAGACCGATCATTCACAGTCGCAAGAAAATGGACGGGTATTTCGTGGAGAACATCGCGATCCAGAGTTTTCCGGGATTCTACATCACAGGGAATTTGTATTTGCCAGCGGAACCGAAGAAACGAAATCCAGCCATTTTGAATCCCCATGGTCACGCCAGCGATAAGCGCGTGATGGAAGACGTTCAAAAGCGTTGCGCGGTCTTTGCACGAATGGGGGCGATCGCTTTTGCTTACGATATGGTTGGTTACGCGGAGTCGACGCAGGTGAATCATAAAATGCCGATTGCGGCTTTGCTGCAGGCGTGGAATAGCACGCGTGTCCTCGAGTATTTGCTTTCGCGTCCGGATGTGGATTCCGAACGGATTGGCATGACCGGAGGATCGGGTGGGGGAACTCAGACTTTCGTGCTTACGGCCATTGATGATCGGATAACAGTATCCGCTCCGGTGGTACAAGTTTCGGCTCATTTTTTCGGTGGGTGTGTTTGCGAGAGCGGGATGGCTATTCATGAGAGCGATTCGCATGGGACGAATAATGTGGAGTTTGCGGCGATGGCGGCGCCTCGGCCGTTGATGATCGTGTCGGACGGAGCGGATTGGACGCGTAATTCGCCACGCATCGAGTATCCATATATTCAGAGCGTTTACGCTTTGTTCGATGCTGAGCACAAGGCGGAGCATGTCCATTTGCATGGCGAGGGACATGATTATGGATATTCGAAACGTAGCGCGGTGTATCCGTTTTTTGCGTTTCATCTTGGGTTGAGCTACAAGCGAATTCCTTATGACAATGGATTCGATGAGAGTTTTGTGACGATTCTGCCGCCGGATGATTTATATGTATTCAACGAAGCGCATCCTCGCCCGGGTGATGCGTTGATTGGAGATGAGGCAGTAATGGAGTACTTGGGTTTTAGCGACGATCGATAGATCGCAGAATCAATGCTCTGGAGAAGCAAATAATCGCGAGCCGGGATGTCTCGCGCCACCTTTCGAGGTTGATGAAGTGGATCGAGACCTCTGGGCTCGGTTTTCGAGTTTAGCTTTGTTGGTTGCGACGAGGCGAGGCTCTGACCTTTAAAATCACAACGTTGTAAGTTTAAAAGTTGGACCATTGGGGGTGCATCGGCGTCAGCTTAATGAATTCGTGAGAGGACTTGGCCGCAAAAAGGCGCAAGAGACGCAAAAAAGAGAGAGTGATATTTTTGAGGCAGTTCAGAAAACCTTATTTCCGCGATGGCTCGTATCTCGCCAAAAAAAGTGCTTTGCGGCTTCGAAGCTTTCGGTGGAACTGGAAAAGAATCCTTAGGAGGTGGTTTTGATGGGCTTAGCGCTTGCAATTGCGATATTTCAAAAGAAAATAAAAGGTGATCATTCAGGGAGTATTCTCGATTGAAGTCCCTGGCATTTTAACCCTAAACGCGTAAGCGTAAAACACATAATACCTACTATGAAAAAGACGACCCTTCTTGCTGCAATAACAGCATTTTTTCTTACCGCTACAGCTGGACTTGCAGCTACGAAATTCCAGGAAAGGCAATTCTCTAGTGGCGATACTGATGGCGATAAGCATCTTTCGAAGGCCGAATTCGTGGCTGTTAAAACAGCGACAGCGAAGAAGGGTGCCGCGAAGAAGAATAAGGAATTTGATGCAGAGAAAGTTGGAAAGCGCCAAGCGAAGCAATTTGCGAAGCATGATTCGAATGGCGATGGCAAGTTGAGCTCCGAGGAGTTCTTCGCGTCGTTTCCTGCGAAAAAGAAGTAGATTCAGCTTTTAGTTAATTCACTTTGGGCGGCCTGGAAACGGGCCGCTCTTTTTTTGTCATCAACCTTGACTAGGTTTAAAAAGGTCACCGCTGCGCTAGGATACCTCGGCGGGCCGAGGTAAATAAGGATGGCTCGTATCTCGCCAAAAAAGGTTTTTGCAGCCAATTTATTCTCTTTGGGTCTAAGAGGCTGTTTAATAAGTCAGTGTAGGAGCGGGTTTATCCCGCGATTTTTCATTTTTATTGCATAGACGCGGATTATCGCGGGGTAAACCCGCTCCTACAATTAGGCAGCGGAGAAACATTCGACTTATTAAACAGGCTCTAATACCCTGAAGCTTGCTTCGGCTTTTAAAGCAAGTCCGGAGGCCTTGCTCCACCTCCAGTACTTTTTGAGCTAGGGTGGTACGAGGCGTCCCGACTCGTATTCTCAATCTCTCAAAATACCTCGCTGGCGCGAAGTGTCAGTCGACCGACAGGGAGAGGGATTGCCCTGGGGATGCTTTATTGACGACAACGGAGTCATCCTTATTTGCCGAAGGCATCCTAGCGAAGCGGTAACAATTTCTAGTCTTTACCTATCCGATAGCGCTTGTCGCAGAGAAGTCATTTTCCGGGTCTGCACAGCAATATTTCATTTTAACTCGTTTGGATGTCCATTTGGGAGTGTTGCGAGCGTAATTTAGTCTATTCGGGAATGTGGCTTGCTCGGAGAAATTGATTGTAATCAAGCTCTTGTAGCTTGTTGGTCAGCGGCATTGCCAAGGCATGGTTTTTACTTTTTCGTTTATAATCTAATTTTTATGAAGACCCTAATTGAGGATTCCTGCGCTAAGCTCGACGATGTTCGAAAGAACTTGTCCGAGGTCGTGGTTGGGCAGCAAGCATTGGTCGATCGACTATTGCTGGCTCTATTGTGCGATGGGCATGTGCTGATCGAAGGAGTGCCGGGAGTGGCTAAGACCCTTGTGGTTACGACTTTGGCTCGTTCGATTGAGGCGAGCTACAGCCGCGTTCAGTTTACTCCTGATTTGTTGCCGAGCGATTTGTTGGGCAGCCTGATTTACAATCCTAAAGAGCATAGTTTCGCTGCTGAGAAAGGACCCGTATTCGCGAATTTGGTTCTGGCTGATGAAATCAATCGCGCTCCCGCTAAGGTGCAGAGCGCTTTACTCGAATCGATGCAGGAGAAGCAAGTGACTTTGGGAACGAAAACCTATCCGCTGCCACATCCGTTTCTCGTCATGGCGACGCAGAATCCAATCGAGCAGGAAGGGACTTATGCTTTGCCGGAAGCGCAGGTGGATCGCTTTATGTTTAAGCTCAAGGTGGGCTATCCGACCATGGACGAGGAACATCAAGTGATGCGGCGCATGGCCAGATCGGCTCCGAAGCTGCAGGTTGATCCGGTTATCTCTTTGGATGAAATCCTGAAAATGCGGACCTTGCTGGATAAGGTTTTCATCGACGAAAAAGTGGAGCGTTACATTCTTCGTTTGGTTGATGCGACGCGTAATCCTGGTACCTACGGTTTGGATATCGCTCGTTATTTGCGCTTCGGAGCATCACCTCGGGCGACCATTTATCTGTCGCTGGCAGCACGTGGTTTAGCGTTGTTGCAGCATCGGGAATTTACCGTGCCGCAGGATGTGAAGGATGTCGCGGGAGATATATTGCGTCACCGAATGGCGCTTTCCTATCGAGCGGAATCGGAAGGCTTGAGTTCGGATGACTTGATCGAACGCATCCTGGCTACGGTTCCAATCGCCGAGGAATGAGCTTTAGGTCTTAAGCGATGCTTTTTAGATCGATGAATTTTCAGGTGATCCAGTTCGGATATTGGCTGGATGATGGTAGCGACCGATCTCCGAGCGGCCACACGCTTGGCAAAATGGTCGATTGGAGATCGACCACGACCTATTCGACCTGGGAGATATAGCATGAATGGATCGAATGAAAGTCGGCTCAATTTGCTCGAGCTGAAATGTCGCCGTCCAGTGGAGCATTTGCTGGCGGGCGAATATCGAAGCGTTTTCAAGGGACGTGGCATCGAGTTCGAGGATGTACGCGTTTACGCTCCGGGCGACGATGTTCGTTCGATGGACTGGAAGGTGACTGCGCGTACGGGCGTACCGCACGTTAAACGCTACATCGAGGAGCGGGAGCAGTTTTTCTTTTTGCTAGTAGATTTGTCGGGGTCGACTTTGAGCGACCTGGAGGGGGCGAAGCGCAAGACGCTTGCTGAATTTTGTTCGTTGCTTTGCATGGCTGCTTTGAAGAACAACGATCGAGTGGGGTTGATTTTGTTTTCGGATCAAGTCGAGCTGGTGGTTCCTCCTGGCAAAGGACATCAACAAGGTATTCGTATTTTGGATGCACTTGATTCGTTTCAGCCAAAAAGCGCGGGTACGGATCTGAAAGTCGCTCTGGATGCCTTTGGACACATGGCGCGAAAGCGTTCAGTAGCTTTTCTCGTGTCGGATTTCCTAAGTTCCGATTTCGATAGCGAATTGCAGGCCGCTGCCTTTAAACATGATGTAATCGCGGTGAATCTAATTGAAAATCAGGAATTGGATCCACCTGAGTGTGGATTGGTTCGGATTGAGGATTCGGAATCGGGGGCTTTGCGAGTCGTTGATTTTTCTTCGGCTGGCAACGTTTTGAATCCGAGAATCAAGCAGCTTCGAGAGCAGATGCTGGATTGCAGTGTCGATCTAATTGAATTGGTAGTTGGCGAGGATTGCGTGTCGGCTTTGGCCCAGTTCTTCAAGTCGCGGCAGCGATTAGTTGCGGATGAAACCGGAGGATGAGGGTTTTAAGGATGAAGGGTGAAGGTTTAAGGCTGAGGGTTTTGTTGGGGGTGTGGGCTTGCTTGGTTTTCGTGTCCTTGGGGCGTGGGGAGACGCGTGTGGAAATAGAGTGGGTGTCTGCGGTTGAGTTGGTTCCGGGGGATCTGTTGGAGGTGAAGGTATTGGCTTTTGCTTCGGAGTATAGTCGCTATGACCTGGTTGCGCCTCGGGATTCGGCTCTTCGGTTTGTGGCGACGCAGGCGTTTCCTGTGACCTTGAATGAGGCTTCCGAATACGAGAGTAAATGGGTTGTTGTCTATCAGGCTTTGCAATCGGGTGAAGCAGTGTTGGCGGGGGGGTATTTGGAAACCGGTAGCGGGGATGACTCAGGAAAGGTTTTATTATCGCCTTTGGAATTTGAAATTTCCGGGTTTGGAACCGAGGCGGACCACGACGGTGTAGAGCGATTCGGGGCCGATTCGATATTGGAAAAAATCGCCTCGAAAAAGTGGATGATCGCGCTTCTGGTTGGGATGCTCGGTTTGTTCTATTTCATCATGCGAGTGAAGCAGAAGCGAGAAGTGGATTTAACTGAGGTGAACCTGGATCCATTTCAAATTGAGGTAGCTACTTTGTTGGCGGAGTTGAATTCGGAAAAAGCGTCTCGTGGCGACCTTGAAGGATTTCTCGAACGGTTCCGTTCGCGTTGCTCTCCATTGTTGGTGCGAGAGATTGAACTATTCGTGTATTCTAAAAATGGAAACACAGATGATTTGGCGAAATTGATCGGAAAGGAGCTGGCTCAATGACGTTTGCGTTTCCATGGGCTTTTGTACTATTGCCGCTCGCAGTGTGGCAGGTTTTTCGCGGAACGAAGCGCCAGGGCGTGAGAATTGCCTCGGTAGAGCAATGGTCATTTCTGGGGAAAGGGCGATCGCGCTTTCTGTGGACCCTGACTGCTTTTGAGCTGCTGTTTCTGTTTTCGCTGATCACCGCGATGGCGCGGCCTCAAGCAGGTTCCTCGCAATCGGTAGAAGAAGCCGAGGGCATTGCAATCGAGTTGTTGGTGGATGTTTCGAGCAGTATGGATCGTACTGTGATTTTGCCGGATCGGTCGAGCAAAACGCGGATGGATATCGCGAAGGAGATGCTCGAGTTGTTTATAATTGGCGACGGAGAAAAACTGGGCGGTCGGCCAGACGATTTGATCGGATTGATTAGCTTCGCTCGTTATGCGGACACGCGTAGTCCCCTTACTTTCGGGCATAAAGCATTGGCTCAGATTGTCAGGAATTTGGAGATACAGGATCGTCCGAACGAGGATGGAACCGCTTATGGAGATGCATTGACTCTGGCCTGCGCTCGATTGAGGAAATTGGATGAAGTTGAAGAGGATGAATCTTCGAGGCGTCTTTCGGATATCGAAAGTCGGGTGGTAGTGCTTTTGACCGATGGTGAGAATAATTCGGGTAATCACCTGCCTTTGGAGGCTGCGGGTTTGGCCAAGCTTTGGGGAAGTCGAATTTATACGATTAGTTTGAGCGAGGCGGATGCTCCAGCTCTTAATGGGGATGGTGTGGGCGAAGAGGAGCTTACTGCGGCTGAGCAGGTTTTGATGCGTATTAGCGATGAGACAGGGGGCGTTTTTAGGCGGGCGACTGGCTATGAATCGCTTCGCTCGATTTACGAGGAAATCGATACGCTGGAAACTTCGAAAATAGAAACTCGAAGTTTCGCGATTGTATCGGAGCGGTTTTGGGTGCCATTGCTTTTCGCATTGGCGTTTCTGGGGTTTCGCCTCTGGTTGCAATCTACATGGCTGAGGGTGACGACATGAGTGTATTCATTTTTCAATGGCCATGGATGCTTTTAGGACTGAGCGTATTACTTCCAGTGGGTTGGTTGTTGGCTCGGGCTCGGCGTCAGCGTAGAGAGGTTAGAGTTGCGTTGGGTCACCCTGAATCTGAATCGGTCAAATGGCGCGATTGGACATGGATGTCGGTTTTGGCTGTGTTGGTAATCTGTTTGGCTCGACCTGGATATGATCCGGTACGTCATTCGATCTCGAAATCGGGACGCGACGTTGTGTTTGTTTTGGATATATCCCGCAGCATGTTGGCTCAGGACGCGTATCCATCGCGGTTGGAAGCGGCGAAGCAGGGTATCCGCGATTGCTTGGATGGTTTTCGCGGGGAGCAAGTGGCCTTAGTTATCTATGCGGGCAGTTCTACGATTTCTTGTCCCCTGACCGCTGACTATGAATTTTTGCGATACATGCTGACGCAGGTTGAACCTCGCAGCGTGGAGTTTGGGGGAACCATGTTATTGTCGGCAGTCGAGAAAGTGGTGGATCAGGTATTGGATTCCGAGCGACGAGGATTTCAGGACTTGGTTATTTTGACGGATGGCGAAGACCATGGTCCTGATATGAAGCGCGTTGCGGACACGGTTAAGGAAAGCGGAGTGAATTCGTTGATTGTCGGTTTGGGCGATTCAGTTTCGGGTTCGCGTATTCCGATTTTGAATGAGGATGGTAACGTGATTTCACTGAAGCATGCGGGTTCGGTTGTCTACACGAAGCTGCAGGATCGGACTTTGGGAGAATTGGCTCGGTTGAGCCCGGATAGCCAATACCAGAAGGCAGGAACGCTTCCCTTTCATTTGGGGGAGCTCTATCGTGAATTCGCGGAGGGCAAAGAATCTACGGCAATGGGAGGCGATGCAGGTTATGTGGTCTATCGTGAGGCGGCGTTTTTCTTGATGCCGATTGCGTTCGCTTTGGCAATGGTTGGACGTTTTCAGTTCGGAGGGCAAAGGCGCAATGAATAGAATTTATAGATCCATTTTGAAAAGTAGATCATTGCAGAATCCACCCCGACGTGTCGGGGTAGCTACGTCGCGGCAGCGGCGTGGGTTTGAAATGATCGGACTACGCGGCGTGCCGCAAGCGGCAGCCCTACATTTGGTTGTTTGCTTTGGGGGTTCTTCTGTCGCTTTAGCTCAAGAGGAAGAAGAAGCAAAGGCGGTTTCATTCGAGGAAGCTTGCGAGTGGTTGGAAGCAGATCGTTTTGAGGATGCAAGTCAGGCTTTTGGGGAAGTGATGTCGCTAATGATCGAAGCGGGTGCTTCGTCTTCCGAGATTGCAGCGGCAGCGTTCAACCAAGGCTTGAGCAACTATTTTCAGGCGGAGAGTCTGCGCGAACTTTCGCCTCGGGAAGCATTGGCGGCTGCGTCGTATTCGAGAGATGCGTTTTTGCAGGCGACTCGAGAGCGTCAGGGGTTTCGGCGGGCGAGTATGCGACTGGATGCCTTGGCCGGAATGGTGGAAGAATTGATGGCTTTGGTTGAAGAGGAAGAAGAGAAGGAGAAAGAGCAAGAGGCTGCAATCGAGGCGTTGCTGGAACGGATTCAGGCGTTGTTGGATGCGCAGCTTGAATTGAAAGTGATGGTGACTGAATCGGATGTGGACCGGCGGCCGATTAATCGCCGACCAGCGACGGTTGCAAAAGAAACTGAAAAGGAACCGCTCAATGTGGAGCGTCGTTCGATCGAGTTTGAGGGTCAGCAATTGAAATTGGTGGAAGAAGGGAAAGGTATCCAGGAAACCATGATGGAGATGGACAAGAGTTTTTCGCTTGCCGATGAGGCTTTGGAAAATTTGCCGGTACCGGAAGTGGAATCGATTATGAAACGTCCGTTGGAATTAATGGATCAAGCAATCGATGCTCAGAAGGATGCAGCGGAGTTGCTGGCGCAATGGCAGTATTGGCCGTCGGCTCGTTCGCGTCAGACAGTAGCGGCGGAGCGTTTGCAGGAAATTATCGATTTGTTCGCATCGAATAGCGATAGCGAGGGCGAGGGCGAATGGGAAGAAGAGGAGTGGGATGACTATTCCGAGGGCGAGGATGGAGAAGGCATTTCCTCGTCGCTTCCAATGCAGGGCGATTTCAGGAAAGACGCTTTGATGCAGCCTTTGCCGATTCCAAGCTTTTCCGCGGAAGAGGTATTGATGGAGGAAGTTGAAAGTCAGCAATTCCGTCAGCAGCAACGCGCGAAGGCGAACGCTGGAAAGGTGGAGAAGGACTGGTGATGAGGTGGATTCTTAATCGTTTGCTTGATGAGGTAAGTTTCGTATTATTTGCATTGATTTTGTTGGGAGCAATTTCTCCGTTTTCTTTTGCTCAAGAAGACGGCGCGGCTCCAAAGGAAGCTCGATTGGAGTTCAAGGAGGTTTGTTGGTTCGATGATGAATTGGCGACGGCGATGGTGTTTGTCGATGCGATCGAGCAGCCGGTTGTCGTTCTACCGGAGGGTGGTTCGGAAGTACGGTTTTTCGATTGGTCGGTTCAAGCTTTAGAGAATGACGAGCGGGGTCAGTACGTTGCATTGATCGAGTTTATGCCGCAGCGCTCGGGCGTCCGGGTTTTTCCGGCGATCCGTTTGGATAGCGATGAGAAGGTTTGGCAGACGAAGCCACGTCAGATCGTAGTCGGCGAAGCCCATGAGTCGCCTGAAATGAGCTTTGAGATCCAACCGTTGAAAACGCGTGTGTATGCGGGCGAGCCCGTGCGTTTGGATTTTATTTGGCGTTGCGCCTTACCGGTTGGGCAACTGCGTGATTTTCGTTTGTCGCCGAGACTTTTTAATGATGCGTCTGTATCGATTGTCGTACCGCGAAGCACGGCTCCCGAGGACGAGCAATTCGGTATGCCGGTAGGAGGACGTCGCGTAATTGCTCGTCGTATTCTAGGGACTGATACAAAGGCGGGCTTGATGGGCGAGATTCGGTTTTCCATTTTTGCGCGTTTTGAGAAACCTGGAGCTTATGATCTGGCTCGGACGCGTTTGTTGTGTTCACGGATGCTCAACCAGCACAGTCAATCGAATCAGTACGCGGCGTATTTCAATAATGGATTATTCGAGTCGGCGGATCGCTCGATTCAATACGAGAAGATTGAAGCGTTTTCGAATCCGATAACGCTAGAAGTATTGCCGCTTCCAGAAAAGGGACGAGAGGAGTCGTTTAGCGGATTGTTTGATCCGCGGTCGATTGCGGTATCGGTTACACCTTCATCGATGGAGGTTGGGCAACTGATGGAGATACGGGTGGAAGTTCTATCGGATACGGCCTCGGAGATGTTGAAACTGCCGCCATTGAATCGTCAGTCCAGCTTGAGGAATCGTTTTTGGGTGGGCAAGGAGATGAACGAGGTTTGGCGCCGAGATGGTCGGACGTTCGTGCTGCGGGCACGACCTTTGTCGGTGGAAGTCGATTTTTTCCCAAGTCTTTCGATACAGGTTTTCAATGCGGAGGCAGGAAGCTACGAGACGAAACGATCGGAGTTGATTCCGTTGACGGTTACTCCTCGGGATGGAAAGACGTATTTCGATGTGAGCTCGATTCCCGGAGCGGAGTATTCGGTTTTGGCTAGCCCTGAAGGGATTTGGCATAATGATGAGGCGACGATTATGAACGATGTAATGAATGGCTTGATTGGGCTTCTCGCGGGTGGAGTTTGGATTTTCATTTTTCTAAGCATTGGCGGTTTTCTCTTATTGCTACCGCGGGCTAAGGAAATGCGGAGGAGGGCGTTGGATCGTGACTACCGGAGACGTAAGTTAGCCTATCGACGTTTTTGTCAGGCGAGCGCCGAAGCTGGAGGCGAAGCGGAGGCTTTGAGAACGCTTATCGCCGATAGTTATTCGAGGAGCGAGCGTGCATTGACGGCTCGTGACGCAGTTAAATTGCTCCGACGTTCTAAAGGCGAAGATTCGTTGATTGAGCAAGTCGAGTCGGTGCTTGGCGATGCGGATGAAGTGCCTTACGATCCTCAATCGGAGGGAGCAGCAGCTCGAGTGGAAGTTAGCGAATTAGGCAAACAGGTTTTCAAATTGTTGGGGAAGGCGAGCGTGGTATTATTGGCAGGTACGATTTTCTTGGGGATGGAAGAATCAGTTGCCGCGGATTGGGAGTCGGCTGAATCAGCGTTTGCCACAGCTTTGGAAGTCGCTGAAGCAGGTGGAAACTCTAATGTGATCGAGGCTCGTTTCGCAGAAGCTGCGCTTCAATTCGAAGCGTGCGGCGAAGCGGGAATACGAAGCGGTTTGGCTTGGTATAATGCAGGCAACGCTTGGTTTAAGTCGGGGGAGATCGGGCGAGCTATCGCGAATTATCGTCAGGCCGAAGGCTACCGGCCTTTTGATTCTCGAGTGACATTAAGTTTGGAGGCTTCGCGGGCGTTGCGTATCGATGCGGCGCCTGAGTTGAAGAGCGGACGGGCTTGGCCCTTGCGCTGGAAGTTGGCGCTACTCTCGATCAGTTGCCTGATTGCCTGCGCAGTGGGATTGTTTTGGATACGTTTAAGAACGCGTTTATGGGCGAGTCTAGCGATTGCGGGAGTCGCCTGCTCTCTTTTCCTGGGGATCTCGGTAGGTATGCAATCTTCGAGCGACGAATCGCTGGGCGTTTTGATTGTAGACGAAGCTTATGGGAGAAAGGGGCCAAGTTATTCTTATCGATCCGCGTTTTTGGATCCTTTGCATAACGGAATCGAGATGACGATTTTGGCGACGCGTTCTGGTTGGATATTGGCTCGACTGGAAGAAGGAAGCGAATGTTGGTTTCCTCGGGAGACCGTGCAGGTGTTGGAGGAGTGAAGGGTTTTTGAAGGATGAAGGATGAATGAAATTCGGTTGAGGATCGCGGGGTAAACCCGCTCCTACATTTTGTGTGCTGCTTGTAGGAGCGGGTTTATCCCGCGATTTTTATTTGGTAGCGATCCCGCTCAGCGCATACGCGTCAACTTAACTCTATTTGAAAGAATTATTGCAGACTCCACACCGAATTCTCGGTGTAGCTACCTCGACACGTCGGGGTGGTTTTTAGACGATTTCAGTTAAGTTGACGCCAATGCGCTGAGCGGGAAGATCGGCCGCACCCTTTAGCTTGTCCTAGTCCATTTAGGTTTTGATTAATCGGGATCGGGCGAGAGTATGAGGGGATGTTGAAGTACCCCCGTTTTCTTCCCTCGTTAATCTTATCGTTTTTCCTTACGGGTTTGGCCCATTCGTTTGGCCAATCTGTTGCGTCGCTTTCGGGCAAGCATGTCTTGTTTCTGATTGGAGAGCACGAATACGGTACGGCGGAATCTTTGCCTCGGTTTGCTAAGATGGAATTGGAGCCTCTTGGCGTTAAGACGTCCTTTGCGATCGCTAAGAGCGATGATCGGGATTCGCCGCTCTGCCATGAATTTGACGGATTGGATGTTTTAGATGAGGCGGACGTCCTCGTTATTAGCGCACGTCGTCGTTATCCCAAGACCGCTGATATGAAGCGTATTCGGGAGTGGATCGAATCGGGCAAACCTACCTTGATGATTCGAACGGCTAGTCATGCATTTGGCGAACGAACCAAGGGAAATGGCTACCAAGCGGCTGAGGGGCATGCCGCTTGGAATACGATTGATCGCGATGCCTTGGGGGCGAGTTACCTGGGTCACTATCGCGACTGGGAGGGTGATCGCAGTAAGCGTGCTCGGTATTGGCCGGAAGCCAGTAAAATCGATCACCCAGTTCTCAAAGGATTTAAAGTCGGCGATTTCGTGGCAATGGGCGACAAGCTTTATAAGTACGAAGACCTTGAGCCTGAAGTGGACGTTTTACTGAGCGCTCGTTATCCTAATGAAGCGGCGATCCATCCAGTTGCTTGGATTAATTCGAAAGATGGGAAACGGGTATTCTACTCCTCTCTAGGAACTCTCGAGGAAATGGCGTCTCGCAATACGAAACGCCTTCTGGTCAATGCGATTAGATGGCTAGCCAGTGAGAAGCCATCAGTCGCTGCAAAACTGGAAGTTCGGGGAAAGGAAGCGACAGGCTCGGGGCGTGATGCAGTATCCTCTCATTCGATGTTAGGAGCTGCGGATGGGCTGACGATCGATCTGATCTCACAAGAGCCGGAAATGGCGCAGCCTTCGTTTATCGATTTCGACGAACGTGGACGCATGTGGGTCGTGCAGTACCGGCAGTATCCCTTTCCGGCCGGTTTGACGCTCGAAAATCGCGACAATTGGTGGCGAGCCCAGTACACCGAAAAGCCTTTTCCGCCGGGAGCTCCGAATTACGTTCCGGGAGCGGACTTGATATCGATTCACGAAGATACGAATGGGGACGGTGATTTCGATAAAGTGAAAATATTCCAGGATGGTTTAAGCATGGCGACGAGCCTGGCGAGAGACAAGGATGGTGTCTTTGTGCTCCAGCCGCCGTATTTGCTTTATTATGACGATAAGAATCACGACGACGTGCCGGATGGGAACCCCGAAGTCGTATTAAGCGGGTTTGGGATTGAGGACACGCATTCGACGGCGAACAGCCTTTGCTGGGGTCCTGATGGCTGGCTTTACGGTGCGCAAGGGTCGACCGTAACGGCAGCTATCGAGATCGCTGGTAGCGATGCGGCGCCGATTAAGAGTATTGGTCAGCTTATGTGGCGCTATCATCCTGTAAAGCGGATCTACGAGGTTTTTAGCGAAGGAGGCGGAAATATCTGGAGTTGCGAATTCGACTCGAAAGGCCGTTTGTACGCGGGAGCGAATGAAGGACGGAAGTTGGGTTATCACTACATGCAAGGCTCTTATAATCGAAAGAATTTTAGCAAGCATGGAGCCTTGTCCAATAACTACGCGTTTGGCTATTTCAATGGGATAGAAGAATCGGGATCGCAACGAGTGACGACGAATTTAATGGTGTACGAAGAAGGGCAGTTGCCCGCTCGTTACGACCAATCGATTCTGACGGCGAATGCTTTGGCGGGGCAGGTGCTGGCTTCGCGAAAAGTGCCCATTGGTCCCAGCCTTCATTCGAAACCAATCGATACGATGTTGAATTCCGGAGATCGCTGGGTGCGACCGGTCTATCTGGCGCCTGGCCCTGATGGGGCAGTATATGTGGCGGATTGGTATGATCAGCAGGTGAATCACTTTCGCAATAGCGAAGGGCGGATTAGCTCGGTCGATGGGCGCATTTATCGAATTCGTTCGGAGAATGCGAAAGCTGGTGTATCCGTGGACCTAGGACGATTGTCGAGCGACGAACTAGTTTCGACGCTTTCGGATGAGCGTCGATGGTATCGAGAAACCGCAAGGCGATTGCTTAACGAGCGACAAGATCGTTCCGTATTGCCGAAGCTGGCTGCTTTAATTCGAAACGAGACGGGTCAGCTTGCTTTGGAGGCGCTGTGGGTTTCGAATTTGCTGGGTGGTTTGGACGAGCAACAACGATTGATAGCGCTTGAGCATTCGGATCCTTGGGTGCGCCTCTGGGCCGTTCGACTGATTGGCGACGGACGGGTCGCTACAGATCGTGAGCTTGCTCGGATGATCGCTTTAGCGGCGAGCGATCCGCATATCGAGGTACGGCAACAGTTAGCATCGACCGCTCAGCGTTTACCGGCTGGCGATGCGCTCGGGATCATTAAAAATTTGTTGAAGCGTGACCAGGATGCAAGTGACCCGTACATGCCGATGATGGTGTGGTGGGCCCTTGAGAAGGCGTGCGGTAGCGATCCGGAATTGGTTTTGGAGATGTTTAGCAATCAGAATTTGTTTGATCGGGCAATGGTCCTGAAACCGATACTTGGGTTTACGATGCGGCGTTTCGCGTCCGATGGGAGTCGCGATTCTCTGAAGACCTGCACTGCACTATTGGCGCTGGCTCCTAGCCTGGATTCGAGACAAGCGTTGATCGCTGGGTTCGAAGAGGCTTTTCGTGGACGATCTATGCAGGGGTTGCCTGACGAGTTAATCGCAGAACTTACTAAGTCGGGCGGTGGTTCTTTGGCGCTGCGGATTCGTCAGGGTGAAGACGCTGCCATGCAGGAAGCGTCGGCGATGCTCAAAGCGAATACTGCTAGCGAAGAAGAGCGTCGTCGCGTCATTGAGGCTTTAGGAGAGGTGGCAGAGCCATCCATGTTGAACGTGTTGTTAGAGCAGTTGGAGGTTGGCTACGAAGCGACTTTAATGGTTACGCTCTCGGCCCTGCAATCCTATGATTCCCCAAGAATTGGAGAGTCGGTCTCTGATTTGTATCCTCGTTTTAGCGACAATATTAAAAGAGCTGCCCAGACTTTGTTGTCGAGTCGGAGGGCCTGGTCGAATCAATGGGTAGATCGAATGAGCAATGGTTCGATCGATGCGGCTTCCATACCAGAGTATGCGATTGCGGGATTGAGGCGTCACGATGACTCGGTTTTGACGAAA
>JAPKDW010000289.1 GCA_028822375.1 Opitutaceae bacterium
TTAAGGTCCATTCGATGGTAGAACAATAAAGGGCGCTTCTCAGCTTGCTGAGCATGTTTGGTCCTTCGTCCTGTGTCGGCTAAAGCCTCGGTACGCCCATGCTTGAACAAGTCGCGGACCTTAGAGTTGGCGCCCGTTATGCTATTATGCGTTTTGCATTTAGCTTGGTGTCGCTAACGTTGATCGCGGCAGTATAGATTTTCGATTTGGTCGCGGCTCTATGGCGTTCGACGAAGTGTCTTTCGGATGAAAGGCTTGGCATGGTCCGTATTCATTAGCAGAATACGGATTCGTTTCAAGGAAATGTTATTAACATTCGTACCAGGCTTTTCTCATCCCGTCCTTCAAGTCGATGCCTCCGACAAGCAAGGCGAGCGCCTCGTTCTTGAAATGCAGCTTGCCGTTCTTCGCGTTCGCCCCCTTCGGCCAGGTGAAGCCCACTTTTTCCAGCCGCTTGCCCAGGACCCACAATCCGGTTCCGTTCCCAAAGAGAATCTTCAGGCGGTTGCGTCGTTTGCGACATGCCGCATAGTTAGGGTTCGATCATTCTATCGCGGTAGGGGTCCACGCTGAGCGGGACCGGCCCTACGGATTGTAAGGGATATTGCTGGCGCAGTTCGCGAGCCGGGACGTCTCGCGCCACCTTATTGAATGATAAAGGTGGGTCGAGGCCTTCGGACTCGATCATCAATCTGAGTTCTTAGACTTAGACTTCTCGAGACTCTCCTAGCAATTAATACCCGGTACGCGCCACATGAAATCCGGATCGACGAATGGTTCGTCGTCTTCGCGGCCTTCCATTAGAGCGATCTTCTTGCGCAACAGCTCTGCAATATTGTCGCCATAGATGAAAGTCGTTTCGCCGAGCTCGGATTCGATCATCCATTCGGTCTGGGCGCTTTCCACGTGTTGGAGCAAATCGCGGGCGTTTTCCTTTTCATCGAGAACGGTGTGTCGAACGAGAGCGCGGCAACGTTCTTTCTCAGAAGCGTCTTCGGCTTCGATGTATCCATGAACGCCTTCGATCCAAGCAGCTATATTGCGCTGTGTGCGAAACCAGCATTTCGCTCCGTAGAGTCGGTCGAAATGGTGAGACCATACGTCGTGACCGCCGGATTCGCTTGCAGAGCCATCGCGGCCTTCACGGGCCAGCTCAGATGCAGCTTCGATTTCGGGAAGCACGTTGTCGGAGATCGCTTCGCGGCATTTGCCTGCGTATTGCGGCGTGCAGAAGTCGAAGTTGATCTCGCGACGGAAGTCGGTTCGCACGCGATTGTTGGCGTGGCCGAGGTGAAAGTCTTCGTAGTAGGCCCGGTCGGTTTCGCTTAGCGCTTCGAAATTGGGAACGAATGGACGTACGAGAACGCGGTACCAAGTGCTCCAGATAGCCATTACGCTCACTGGAGGCGGGTAGGAACGGTAAGCTTCGTCGGCATGATTCCAGGTCTCGACTAGCTTAGAAGCGTCTGTCGCTCCAACCCATCGCGTGGCTTGGCGTGTGAGGATTTCGTCGTAGCCGACCGAAGGATCGTTTTGGAACGAACGGAGAATCTCTTGGTTGACATTGTAGGGAGCCAAGGTCGATGGCGTCGAACCGCAGAGGCCAGCCGTGTGCGAGACTTCCTGTTGGTGTAGGTCTCTCAGCTTTTCCCAAAGCAGTTTTGGATACATTGGGGCCTTGACCGGTTCCATGTTCCAGAAGGATCCTGGACTGAAGTAGAGGTGGGCATTAGAACCACGGGATTCGAGTAGTTCTTTTTTCGGTTTTTCCTCTTTTGCGAATTGGTTGAATAGACCGGAGAATGTGAAGTCGACTGCCCAATCGTATTTAGGGTGCTTGTAGTCGAGGTTGAATCCTTTGGATACAAGAGTGTTGGTTTCGAGTTCGATACCATCTTCGACTCGATCCCAGAGATAGTCTTGTTCGGCGTAGAACATCTCGCTGCGTAGTACGCAATTGAATTTTGGATTCACGTTACGACCTGCATCGCGAATCGTCTTCATGAATCGAATGATGTTGTCGGCAGCGGCTTCCGCAATGGCATCGTCGCCTTTGAATTCGCGAATCACGTAACCACCACCATTGCGACCGACGTATAGGGAGCTAGTGTATTCGAAGCCAGCTCCACTATCGTTTGACCAGATGGTCATGTAGTCGATATTGGGAGCGGCTTCCATAATCTTGCCGAGCATCTCCGAATAGTGATCGAGAACGACGGGGTGAGCCGTGGTCAAGTTATAGCGCGGACGGAAACTTCTGAGTGGATGATCGACGCGGGCGCCTCGGAGCATTGGGTAGCGTTCGAGCAATTCGTCGGGAACTGAGCGCGGTTCGAACGAGAGAATACCAGCGCGAAGACCGTATTTTTCGGCGAGCTGGGCTGAGTGCTTTAGCTTGTTCAGATTCGCTTGGAGGTAATCGTAGGGGTAGATGCCTTTATTGAGCTTGCTGTAGACGAATTGATCAAGAGCGGCGCAGTAGGTATAAAATAAATACAGTAGCTCGCCGGGAGCCGCTTTTTCGTAGGGGAAGTTTGCGGCGAATCCATTGACCTCCACGTGAGTGTATCCCTGGCGGGCCATTTCGCGGATATGATCTTCGGGATCGAATCCTTTGGTCGTGCGCGCGTGATTGTTGAGAAGCGAGTCGTAGGCGGGGCGCAAGTGCTTGAAAGTTGCTTCGAGCAGTTTTCCCTGGCTGAAATGCGTTAGATCTTCGTCGAGCCAATCATCGGTCAACCGACAGGCCAGTCGATAAAGGAACCAAGTATGGGAGACGTAGAGTTCGATGCCATTGGTCTCGCTTGCTCGGGCGAACATCCATTCGTCGCGATCGCCGCAGGGAATCTTTTTGGTGGCTGCTTCGTCCGGCGAAAGAACCGCTAGCGTGATGCTGTTCGCCTTGGAATCGGCTTTGCCGAGGGAGAGCGTAGTTGCGGTTGAACACGCAGATCGGAGCAGTTCGCCAGCGGTTGTTTCGACGGTGATGTCGGAGTGAAGGCAGGTAACGGTCCGTGTAGATTTTAGAAATTGGGAGATTTTCATAATTTAATGCCCGAGTGGGTAAGCACGAGGGGTGTTTTCGATCAGTGTTGTCAGCCTATAAAGAGCGGATCGAATACCTTTTAAGTTTACGATAAATACTAAGATCCGTGGTGGTTTTGGGAAAATGGGTAATACTCTCAATTAGATAATGGTTAGTCTGCGAACGCTTATCAAGGTAACCTGAGCACACGCTTGAAGACTGGCCGATGAATGCTAATGCTTGAGGGAAAAATAGACAGGAGGACGGCTCTTCAGCGACTGGCTGCGCTTTCGATGAGCGGCGTTGTCGGGAAGTTGGATTTGAAGGCAGCAAGCGGAGGCGGTACCCTTCCGACGCGTCATCCGCACATATTCATAACCGAAGAGGCGATCGCGGGCTTGCGGTCGCTGTCGGATGTTCAGAAATCGATTGGAAGCGGGATACATGGAGAGATTTGGGATCGCATTCGTTTGGATTGCGACGGTGAAATCGGTAGCGAAGTCCTGACGGCACGGTCGGTTTTCGAAGGGCGAACCTTGTCGTTTGCCCGCCAAAATAATCCTGACTATACGATTTGCCATGCTGCGGGGCAGCGTATTCTTCGAAATGCGCTTGCGATGTTGCTGACTGAGGACGCTCGATATCGTTCGACGGCCTTGGAGCAGATGTGGGCCCTGTTCGACGAATCGGTTTGGCCTGATTGGATTGACCAGGCGCATATACGCTTTGGCCACCCGGCGGATTTGCGAACGGGAATGCTCTCACAGGATGTCGCGATCGGGTTCGATTGGCTTTACCCGTATCTTTCCGATACTGAACGCGAGCGAATTCTGGAAGGGCTTAATCGGCGAGGTATCCAACCGTTCCTGACGAGTATGGAACAGGATCCGTGGTGGGCTCACGAATTGAATAATTGGTTTACAGTTATTGTTGGAGGATTAGGGATTGCGGGTATGGCGTTGGGCGATGCTCATCCGCGTTCGCAGGAACTGATTGATCTATCTCTCAATCCCATGCGCGATTATTTGTCGATTTATGGGAGAGGCGGTGAATTTAATGAATCGATCGCCTATTCGAATGCTACTCGTATTCCAGTGACCTATTTTTTCGCCTACTACTATCATATGCGCGGTGGAAATAATGCGTTGGCTGAGCATCCGTTTCCACAGACAGGGGAGTGGACTGTTTATTCGACGCTTCCGCCTGGTCGGTATGCGGCTTTTGGAGACGGTTGGGTTGGGGACCAGCCCCAAGTAGAGTATATGACGGCGATCGCCGCTGCTTCTCGGAATCCTGTTTTGCAGGGTTTCAGCAAGCGGTTTTTAGAGGCGAGTTCGAACCCTTTTCTTTTGCTTTGGTTTGATCCTGATTTGAAAGCGGATAGTCCTGAGGGGATATTGCCACGTGGACGGGCATTTCGTGACAATGGAGCTCAGTTGTTTAGTCGTTCCGACTGGGATCCGGAACGGGCGGAGATGATTGTCTATGGAAAAGCGAAGCGTGATCACAATCACGAGCACAACGATGTCGGGCAGCTTTGTATAGATGCGCGTGGGCAGCGGATGATTATCGACCCAGGTTCGCCGTCGGGTTATCCAGCTGATTTCTTTGATGAGAATCGTTGGAAATATTATAACGCTTCGATTATCGGTCACAACGTCCCGATGTTTGGAGGTCGCGAACAGCGTAGTCCGAGTTTCGAACGAGGAATAAAGACCGAAATTGATTTTTTGAAGTTGAGCGGTCGAATTCTACAGGCTGAGTTCGATGAATTGCTCGGCGGATTTTGGCAATTGGATCTGACAGCTGCTTACGATGG
>JAPKDW010000290.1 GCA_028822375.1 Opitutaceae bacterium
CGAGCAGATTTGCGGCGGGAGGTGACCGGAGTGCGGTGGTACAACGAGCGCTGCGACTCTCGTCTCGTTCTCGAGGTTGAGCGTGATGACTCGAGCTATGTCGCGATCCGATACGCCGCGCTAATCGGACCCAAGGCCAGCTACCGCCTTGGATACTACCGCAACCGCCCCGCTATCGAGTCCATCATCACGCACTATTGTGATATTTGGGGCCCTGAGACTGGGGGTCTGATGGAGGGGGACCGAACGGCCTTACATGGCGACTTGTCCTTGGATAACGTCATTTTTGTGGGCGCCGAGCCGGTGATCCTGGACTGGGAGCATTTTGCCCCCAAGGGTGCCCCCGTGGGATTCGATGCATTGTACCTGCTCTTTGAGTGCCTGTGGTTCGAGCAGCGACGGATCGGTCTGAGACGGGGGTCCATGGAGCATATCGCGAAGATGATCGGGGTCCTTCGTTCGCGGGAGTGCATAGATTCCACTCTCGTTGACTATCCGTTGCAGTCAATCGTGGAGTTTATTCGGAATCATTCACACCTTTGGGGCCCCCAGCTGGTGGCCTTTCCATCCAAGTTGCCAATTCTGTTATTGGGGTCCGACGCTATTGCCAAGATCGACACGGAGGTCCGCCGGCTTGCAACCAAGTCGGGCGGCAAGTAGAAAGCATGGGACAGTCCCCACGAGTCACGGTGATTATCAACTGAACCGCACCGGGTTGACCCGAGACTTCACCTCTTGAGAGGATGGAGTCATGAACAAAGTAAGGAAGTGCTCCCCGGAGACGCGGGCGAGGGCTGTTCGGTTGGTGCGTGCTCCGGCGCCTGCCCACGCACCGGAGTGGGCGAAGCTGAGATCGATTTTGGAGCAGGTGGGTGCAAACCTGAGACGCTGAGGACATGGGTAGGCCGAGCGGCGAGAGACTCAGGGAAGCGACCAGGGCCCGGCGACCGACGAGCAGCAGCGAGTTAGGGCGGGAGAACCGCGAGCTCAAGCGAGCGAACGAGATCCTTCGCAAGGCGTCGTCGCATTCCGCACAGGCGGAGCTCGGCAGCCGAGGCGACTCCTACGACAATGCCCTGGCCGAGACGATCATCGGACTCTAAAAACCCGAGCTAATCTATCCGCGCGGTCCATGGTCCAGGATCGAAGATGTCGAACTCGCCACCCTCGAATGGGTCTGGTGGTTCAACAATCACCGCCTGTTCGGACCCCTCGGCCATATCCCACCGGCCGAGTTCGAAGTGCAGTATCATTCACGTCTGACGGCTCAACCCGATCAGTCTCCGATGAAACCTGTGCGGTTCAACTTTTGCGCCCCATGAATATCAAACAGTCGGACGCAAGATTTGTTTCCACGAGCCTCACGTAAGCTTGACTAACGTCTTCGTAGAACTGGTTGATCTTGAGGTCGATATCGCTCGTCCCCTTTGCCGGGTCAAGCCAGTGAAGCGCCAAATCGCCGCTTTCCTGCGGACCTTCATTGAGAAGCCAGTGGACTTGGTTAAAGAAAGGATACATTTGGAGCCCACTCACTTGCCCCGTTAGACCGCAGCTCTTGCAGAGCTCACTAAGAGACGTCGGCGTAAAGTAGTGAATGTGTGCTTTGTGATAATAGAAATTACGGTAGCCTCTATTCTTGTAGTTGCGCAGGAGAGCATCATCGTGGTTTGGGACTTCGATGCAGAGGCGGCCCCCGCTACTTAGCAGCCTAGCTGCCTTTTCCAAAAACTGTCGCGGGTTGGCGATGTGCTCCAAGACTTCGAAACTGGCGATTAGGTCGAAGTGATCATCTTCTAGCTCGACGTCTTCGAACGTGTCGTTGATAATCTGGGATTTCGCGAGTCGATTTGAAACGAACGCACAGTCCTCCTTATTGGGGTCTACGCCAACGCACTTGTCCACGCCCGCCGCCTCCACGTGCGCCAGCACTCCCCCGAACGAGCAGCCGATCTCCAAGTACTTTGTTTCATCAGTCAGGTGCGTAGCGAGCACCTCAAACTGGCGCCTGTTGAGATCTCCGTAGGTGGTGAGATGGTCTTCAGGACTGCTTTCGCCACCGAGCGTCGCCGCGTATTCGTTCCTATACTCCGCCTCATAGTATTCGCTGGCCTCCCAAAAGGACGGATCGAGGACGCCATGACCGGACTCTTTGTGCACCCAGAGATCCGCGCTCCGGCCGTCCCGCAGGACCACCTTTTCTTTCGTAAACTGATGGTGAGACAGATGGTCGAAGCCAATGCGGGTAAGCAGTTCCTGATCAAATGCCATCACTCGGTAATTTCTCGCTTGTCTGAGAGGAAATCTGAATATTCCGGGGGCGCCCTACATGGATAGTGGCAATCTGGAATAGCCCATGCCGCCTGGGTCTCCGCCAGTTATTGCGCGATGAGCCGAGACTCAACTGACTGAAGCGCAGCACCTGTAAGTGCTCACGTATGAATTTTACTGACTAGATCCACGCTGTCTTTTCTCAATGCATCTCGCATTAAGTTGATCCAGTTACCATCGGTCAAGCCATATTGTGAATTGAAATCCTGAACCGCTGATTGAACCGTTTCCGTAAACCACCAATCTGACGGACACTGGGAAATTTCATTCACCTTATTAGCCGCGGCGACCGGGTCATCGAAGAGGATCTCGGCAGTTCTCAAGCGATCGAAGCAAGACCGGGCTGCGTCGTTAACGTTCCAGTGGGCCGGATCCCAAAAGAAGATGCTTGGAAAGTTAGCGGCGAGGGTCTCTAGAATACCTGAAGTGTTATATGTCCCGATGAAGAGCCTGCAGGTACTCAGTTGATCAAGAAAATCGACCGAGCAATCGCTGATTTGCACGCCGGGAAACATCGCTCTAAACCGAAGCTGTTGATCCCAGCCATAATCGTGCACGTACTCTCTCAATTCAAGCAGAGCTCTCGCTGGTTGGCTGAGGTTGGCATAGAACTGGGCTTGGCCCTGGTAATGGTCGAGCATCATTGGACCGAATGAGGATGCGAAACACAGGTATGCGTAGCGTGGCAAACCAAGCTGAGCCCATAGTAAGCCTCCACTTTGGTTTGGCTTTAAACGCTGTTTCACCGAGTATAGCTTACCTGAAGCTAACGGTTGGATGTTTGTGAAGCCTTCCCGTTTCCAGCCCCAAGAGTAGAAGCGGTCATAGATCTGCAACTCGTGATCTTCATGAGCCAAAAATTTTCCCATTCCATAGAGGCCGCCGTGTTGGATTCCGCAGAACGGAACACCCCGGTGGTTTTGTTCGGCGGCCCAGAGCTTAAACGCTTCGTTGGATTCGTATGAGACTCCCGTTAGGATAAGTTTCGGCCTCGCCGGATAAAGCTCCATGGCTTCTTGCTTTAGGGAATCGTGATGTTCGAGGTAGGCCTGTGGCAGGAAGTCCCTAATTGCAATGTCGACAAGCCTTTCAAATCGGTTCTCTCCAATGCTGAGTGCAAGTCTCTGTCTGGTGTCCTTATCAACACGTTGATCTGACAGATCAACGTGTGGCGTCACAAGGTATGGCAATTGTCCGAGCTTTAGTTGGAGCACAGCCAAATCCCTCAGCCTGAGATAGGGCTGACTAATTACGTACCGATTGAGCGCACCTGGTACCCAAGTCGACACGGCACTCAACACGTTCCGCAAGCGATCTTTAGCCGTGAGACCCGGTTGACGTCTGGCCGGCCGAGAGATGGGCGGCGTGTCTGCGACAGTAAATGGAAAGGGTTGGATTTGGCGGATGATCCACGAATAGAGGTAATGATTGTAAGGATCGTCGGTGATAGAGCCTAAGTAGTCACTGAAATCCACCGGGACCCAATCCGTTCTGCCGTCCCATATGCGAGTGTCGGATACTTTTCCATGATCCTCAGCAGCCGTGATCGATAGGTAGCGGTCGAGCAGGGCGGTCAAGAAGAAGTGTAGCCACGGGCCTATGATGATGCGCCAGTACTTCTCACCTCGATCAACATTGTGAATCTCATTTAGCCTCTCGGACACCTCGGACAGATATCTCTCGTTCAGGCGACGTAAATACAGATAGTCCTGATACAGCTTGGGGCGGTCCTTCCAATGATATGGCAAGACCTCGTGTGGTAGTTCTGACCAGAACTCGTCTTTCTTGAACCGCTTACACCATTCACCCAGTAGAAGAAAGTCATCATCTTCTTGCCAAAAACGCTCATCGGCGGTCATGATAAGGTGCATTCTGCTCTGTCCTTCGCACTTTTCGCGGGAGATGCTATTGCGAGGGATGGCTGTGGCTGGAACTTGGGGTGCGATGAGAGACGCTGTCCCCCCTCATTCCGAGCTGAGAGTGGTTGATCACTCGCCGCACGGCTACCCAGAGCGGGCCGGTGCGTTCCTTAAGACGGCTTGTTTAGGGGATCGTTAGTACTTCGAAGTGCTCTTCTGAAGGAATTTCGATCCAGGGATCTGGTTCACTGGTGTCGTGATTGGCTTAACGATGAGTCTGGAAGCGGGTAGCCGGGGAATCTGTATAACCCCAGAAACCTCAACCGGTAGGCTGCCGATCTGAAAGTGGGGTGGTCGCCTAGCATAATTGTGCAGCAATCCGTACACCGCCCGGCACGTCACGACAGGCATGAAATGGACATGACTTTCGCATACACATTCCGCTAGGAACGGCGATTGGAACACCCTCCACAGGTCACCGTGATCATCAATTGCCTAAATGGGGAGCGTTTCCTGTCTGAGGCGATCGAGTCGGTGTACGGTCAGTCGTATCAGGATTGGGAGATCGTCCTGTACGACAATTGCTCGACAGATCGAACACCCGA
>JAPKDW010000291.1 GCA_028822375.1 Opitutaceae bacterium
TAATTCCTTCAAATAGAGTTAAGTTGACGCCAATGCGCTTAGCGGGACCGCTCCTTCACTGATGATTCGCGATAAGCATGGACACCTCCATTCTGTTTTTAGCGTCATTTAGCGCATTTAGTCCCGACACATTGGGATCTGCGTCCTTTGCGGTTAAGAAATCTCTCCACACTCAAGCTTCCCGAGCTTCCAATCCCCAATCATCAGTTGCTCAGTGGTTATCAAATTCTCAATGGTCGTTCAATGATTTCTATGTATGAAACTTTCAAGATGATGTACTAATCGAGATAGCGCGTCAGGTATTCAGCGTATTTCGTTTTGCCTAGATAGTCAATGCGCTCGCTAAGTTGGCTTTGGTCGAGCCAACCGTTTTCGAAACCGATACCTTCTAAACAAGCCATTTTGAGACCCTGCCGTTCTTCGATTACTTGAACGAATTGAGACGCGTCCATGAGCGATTTATGCGTTCCTGTATCCAGCCATGCTGTACCTCGACCTAAAAGCTCTACGTGTAGATCCCCATTTTCTAGATACAATCGGTTTAGATCGGTAATCTCGAGTTCTCCTCGGGGAGATGGCACGATCCGTTTGGCGTATTCGGTAACGTTTTCATCGTAGAAATAGAGCCCTGGAACCGCGTAATTAGATTTGGGATGCTCGGGCTTTTCTTCGATTGAGAGTACGCGACCGTCCTCGGCGAATTCGACGACGCCATAAGCGGAAGGTTCGGCGACCTGGTAGCCGAATATAGAAGCGCCTTGGGCTCGCTCATCTGCAGCGCGAAGCGTGCTGACAAGTTCGTGACCATAGAAAAGATTGTCGCCTAGAACAAGCGCTGCTGGAGCCCCGTCGAGGAAGTCGGCACCGATAAGAAATGCCTGAGCGAGTCCTTCCGGCTTTGGTTGGACTGCATATTCGAACGTTACGCCAAACGCGGAACCGTCGCCAAGTAGTCGCTTAAAAAGAGGCGTATCTTCGGGGGTCGAGATGATCAGGATTTCACGAATACCTGCTAGCATGAGCAAAGAAATCGGATAGTAGACCATTGGTTTGTCGTAGATCGGCATCAATTGTTTGGATACCGCAATCGTACAAGGATAAAGGCGCGTGCCGGAGCCGCCTGCGAGGACGATCCCTTTTCTGTTTTTAGAAGAGCTCATGTGATGTTGGAATTAGGAATTTGTTTTTAACCGCTAAGGTCGCGAAGGAGTTTTTATGTGATTAGGGATGAGAGATCAGTGATTTTGTGGTTCGTCGAATAACGCGAAAAGATCCTTAGCGATTCAAGGGCGTAAGTCGATTGTCTGACTGATCAATTTTCATTCTGCAATTTTGCTACGCCATCTCCGCTTCGCTCCGTCAATTAGTAATTAGCCACAGACTATGTATTCCCGAGGCGTTCGCCAGCGTAGGTGCCGTCTGCTATGCTGCGGCACCAGGCCTGGTTGTCCAAGTACCATTGGACGGTTTTACGAATGCCCGAGTCGAAGGTTTCAATAGGCTCCCATCCGCATTCCGCTTCGATGCGGTCGCAATTGATCGCGTAGCGGCGATCGTGTCCGGGGCGATCCTTGACGTAAGTGATCAGCTCTTCGTAGCGACTGACATCTTTGCCTTCCAAATTGGGGTTGTCCATGATTGGGCGGAGCTCATCTAAAAGGGAGCAAATCCGTTTCACTATTTGGATGTTCTCCATCTCGCTGCGGCCGCCTATGCAGTAGGTTTCGCCGACCTGACCTGTTTTGAGGGCGGAGAGAATGCCAGTGCAGTGATCTTCGACGTAGAGCCAATCGCGGATTTGCTTGCCGTCGCCGTAAATGGGGAGGGCCTTGCCTTCCAAAGCATTGAGCATAACCAAAGGAATGAGTTTTTCCGGAAATTGGTAGGGGCCGTAATTGTTGGAGCAATTGGTGGTGACCACGGGCATGCCGTAGGTGTGGAAGTAGGAGCGGACGAGAAAATCGCTAGACGCTTTGGATGCCGAGTAGGGGCTGTTAGGCGCGTAAGGTGTGGTTTCGCAGAAAGCAGGGTCTTCTGCCGTCAACGTTCCATACACTTCGTCGGTCGAAACGTGAAGAAAGCGAAAGGACTTTTGGGCGGCGTTATCCAATGAGGACCAACGCTTTTTGGCGGCCTGAAGTAATCGCAGAGTGCCGGTTACGTTTGTTTGGACAAACGGCTCTGGCCCGTCGATGGAGCGATCTACGTGGCTCTCTGCAGCGAAATGGACGATCGTGGATACGCTTCTCGCGTCGAGCAGCTCTTCGATTCGCTCTTGTTCGAGGATGCTTGCGTGAACGAATTCGTAGGCTTCGGAACCCTCCAAGTCGGAGAGGTTCGCGGGGTTGCCCGCGTAAGTCAGAGCGTCCAAATTAATCAAGTGGTTGTAGCCATTTTCCTTGAGTAGAGACGCGTCGTTGGAAAGAAGCAAACGGATGAAATTCGAGCCGATAAAGCCGGAGCCGCCGGTGATGAGAATAGCGTTCATAATGGGTTTTGGTGATTTGAAGATAAGTAGCTCAGTGCTTTAGCCTGAGTAGAGGTTAACCTGATCTACTCATTAGATCTGTGTCCTCTGTGAAATCTGTGGTTAAAAATAGATCGTGGGTATTCAATAACTCGACCTGCGTTTGTTTTTTAACCACAGATGTCACAGATATACACAGATGACGAGGTTGTGGTTTTGAATGTTTCGATGTTTCCGGTCCTGGTTAGTTCTTAGATTAAAAGATTGAAATTTTGAATACGCTTAATAACGCGAAAATGATAACTGGGATTAGGTGATTTTTAGCGTCGCTTCGCGGACTCCTTTTTTGCTGATCAGCAATCCTAGGCCTCTGGCCGCCAGTTCTGGAGTGACCAATCGAGGGCTTCGCGGACGGGACGTATATTGATGCCGACCCCTTCCAATTTAGATGTATCCAAAACGCAATTGGATCGCGGCGTTTTGGCAGCCTTTGCCATAAATTCCTCTTCGTTGTCGAAGAATTTGTAGTCCTTGTTGTTTACGCCATGTTTGATGATGAGGTCGACTACTTCGGAAGTCGTTACAGAACCAGGATTGGTAACGTTGTAGATACCGAATGGAACCTGTTTTTCAAAGCAAGCCCAACAGGCGGCGATAAAGTCTTCGAGTTGGCTGAGACTATTACGTGCTTGGAGAAGGTTTTCGTAGCGCTGGACCTTGCTCAGGTAGTTGCGCGGGCTGTCGTTTTGATCGAAGGGAATTCGCAGCCGCCATACGTAGCCTTCGGCTTCGCTTTCGTGCTGCCAGCTTGGCCAGTCGGCTCCGCTTGTTTCGACTTCTCTATATCCGAGCACCTCTTCGCCCAGTGCTTTGGTTCCGCTGTAGAAAGAACAAGTCGGATGGCGAAAGCTGAAATTCGGCGCGTCGTCTTCGCGCCAGCCGCCGCCGCCGGGCCTTTCGAGAGCGAAGATGCAGCCGCTGGAAACGTGGCCCCAAGGAATGCCTAGTTCACCGCAAATTTCACGAATAGCGCTTGGCAGTACTGCGTTGCCATCGAGGCAGTTCCCTTTGTCGAGCTCGCAGGCATCGACATTAGGTTTGCCCGTGTAGCCGGCGCAATTGACCACTGTGGTGGCTTTCGAGTCCTTGAGGGTTTGGAGAATAGCGTCTTTGCCACCCAGATCGAAAGAGCGACCGCTAATTCCCGTCCAAGCGACTCCCTTGCGATCGAAGTATTGTCCAAAGAGCTGTCCGACGTAGCCGGTGCTTCCGAGTAGAATGACCATGGTTTTAGTGTAAAGGGGATGTTTTGAGCTTTAGTTTGAAAAACATTGAGAATGGAGTCCGCCGAAGATCCCGATGCGTCGGGGGAAAATACGCTAAAAATCAACTAATTATAATAACCCTCTACCGTATCATTTTCGCGTATTTAGCGGCTCCAAAAAAACCGGACTCCAAAATCCTCATCCGTATTTCTAGAAAATGACGAACTTTTCCGGAATGGTGATGATGTCGGAAGGTTGGATGTAGAAGACGTTCTTCTTTTTACCTGCAAGGACGTCCTTCATGTTGAGTTTATGGGTTGTGCGTTTGTCGCCCTCTTGTCGTATGATGGTAACTTTTTTGAGATTGGCAGAGGGACTAGGGCCTCCTGCTTCCATTATCGCCTCGAGGGCCGTTAGGCGACGATCCGAGACTTGTTAGCCAGGGCTGAGCACTGCTCCATTTACGTAAAACGTCCAAGACGAAGACGTAACCGTAACACTGACTTCTTTGGTCACCAACTGTTTGTCGTAAAGGGCTAGGAGAGCTGTTTCAAGTTCTGTAGGTGTGAGGCCAGATACCTCGACTTCCCCAATAAGCGGCAAGGTGATGCGCCCGTCGCGACGGATCTTTTGACTCGTGTTTAGATCTGGGGCGGCGGGAAAGGAAATTAAGATGACGTCGCCTTCTATGAGAACGGCAGCTTTTTGGCTGTTTGCATTGGAAGACGATTCTGTTTCTTGGGCTGATCCGACCGATATGAAAAGGCCGAGCAAAAGTGCCGCAAAGGCAAGGGTGCGTGTAATTTGAGATGTAAGAGCGCGGGTGTTTTGCATCGTATTAAAAAGTTAACTGTTCTGATTTTGACCCAAGCGAATGCAGGATGTCTTCGCAAGGCCATTGAATCGTAAATCGTTGATTTATTCTACGACCTTGCGAGCGATGAGTTTACCCGAAGGTTCCCTCTAAAGAGGGATTTAGCCTGAAAAAGAGAAGAAAGGCGAGTTTTGAGAGTCAGCTACCCCCAATAAATCAGTGTAGGAGCGG
>JAPKDW010000292.1 GCA_028822375.1 Opitutaceae bacterium
CGAACAAATTGCCCTCGTTGGATCGCCGCTCCCGATCGATAGAAGTCTTCGTCTCCAGCTGTTGGGTACAAGTGGGCGTTGTACTAGATACCGCGCGAGGTCGAAGATATTTTTGAGGTCGTATCGGTCGCCTTCTCTCGAAATGGCGTAGTTGAGAAGTTGATCTATACCTTTGGGGGGAAGTCCTACCGGACGGCATATTCGGGTATGACGTTCGTAAAAGATCGAAAGCGGCATGAGGCGAATGCCTTCTTGAACATCCGCTTCGACGATCACGCGGGCGTCTTCGCCTTTGTCAAAGGAGTCGACAGTGTCGCCGATGTAGAGAGCTGCGTGCGACCAAGTGGACTGTGTTAGGTACTTTATGGCGACGCTGAAACGACTAGCTCCTTCGACGAGAATGACATCGCCTTTTTTGAGGGCTGAGCTGAAGACCTCGGGTGAATTCGTGGCCTTGCGAATATTGTGATTGCTGGCCTGGGAAAGGTGCCTGGCTAGGACGCGGCCTATGCTGCTCAAGAAAGACGATTTCACGTTAGTAGGAGAAGATGAATGGAAGGTTGGGGCAAGAGCGTTTTGCCTATGTCTGTTGTATTGAGATCTGCATGCGATATTCGGAGGTATCGCTGGTCCTGCGATTTGCGTTAGGTGGGATTGTCCTCAGGCAGATCCTCTGGATTGCTTAGCTTTACCTTAAACGATTCGATGTTTTCCTTGGATCCCATCACCAGAATGAGGTCTCCCTCGTCGAGGATTTCTTGTGGCGAGGGACCGATGATACGGCGATCTCCCTTTTGTATTCCTACGATGGTGACGTTGAAACGGGATCGGATTTGAGAATCTTGAATACGCATGCCGCTCCAGTCGCAGAGTGGAGGTATTATCTCTCGAGTAAATGCAAAGGCCTCCGCTTCGGGCGCATAGGCGCTTCCGTTTTGATTTAAGTACTCTCGAGCTCCTTTGATTTGATCGGCTTCTCCAAGAACGAATACTTTATCATTGGGATAGAGCTTTGTTGTGGGATCGATGTTGGCTAATTCGAATCCTCCGCGTTCGATCCCGGCGATCAATGCCCCAGTTTTGGCTCGGAGATCGGTTTGTCTTACCTCCATTCCTAGCCATTTAGAGTGGGCTTCGAGTAAGATGGGTTCGACATTGACCTTCCAAGGTTTATGGGATTTGAGGGCTTGAAGATTGGTAGAAATTTTGTTGGCGATGCGCTCTTTGGTTTCGCTCTTCATTGATTTGATGACCGCTGTTTCCCAGTGATGATGCATATGGACTAGCTTCTTCCAAAATAGCCAACTAACCACGACGGTCGTAATTAGAAAGGCTAGAAAGGCGGTTCCGGTTGGGAAATAGGGTGCCGCTACGAGAAGAAACACGGTTCCGTAAACGAAAATGAGGATTATCAGAATAAGGCCGTTGAAGGCGGAGCGGTAGAATCCTTGGGAGAATTGCTGGAATGCCGGGCGGCTCAATGCAGCATCCGAAAACAGCCATACCAACACGTTGAGATTGCGCATGGTATCGACCAGTAGAGGAAGGCTCGCCAATACCGAAAGAACGAACAACGATTGTTGAAACAGGGCTTGAGGCATCGGGAGAAAATCGGGAACGGTTGCTCGTTCCGATATGACACCCGCCGCAATGATGATTGCGGTTATCAACAGAAAATGGATACAGATAAGAGTGATTGGCTTTTTTGCCAATGTTAGGAGAGCGCTTCTGTTGAAAGAGAGCCTTACCGTTCCAATCCAGTGCGAGTAAAGCGTAGTGAATTCCTTGACGGCGCTTGGCGATAGTCGATCCGCGAGTTGTAGTAGTCGCGTTTCGTTCTTGGCCAAGAATGGTGTTGCGAGAATGGTAATGAACGCTATACCCGAAACGATCGATTGCAGATCCGAGCTGGTTGCCCCGTACTTCGCTCCAATCGCTACGATTACAAAACTGAATTCGCCGATTTGCGATTTGATAAGCGCTGCTCGAGTCGATTCGTCGGCTGGTCGTCCTGCCAGAAAGAAGCCTAGCCAACAGGAACTGAATTTGCAGACGATAACGATGATTGATAATCCAAGGATGACCGGCGCGTTGGAGAGTAGAGCCTTGGGATCGATCAACATGCCAACTGTTACGAAGAACAAGGCGCTGAAGAGGTCTCGTAGAGGTTCAGTGAGCTGTTCGATACGTTCAGCTTGTTGAGATCGGGAAAATATGGCTCCTGCCATGAATCCGCCGAGAGCCCAGGAAAATTGAAATTGGTGGGCGAGTAATCCTAGCGAGAAGATTAAGCCTAGGGCTGCCATGGTTACGATCTCGGTTGAGCCTCGTTTTTCCAGGATTCGCATGAGGCGGCTAGCTCCCAGTTTCCCTAGAATGAATACCGAAACGATGAATATGCCTATGAAAAGCGTGGAACGTCCAATTGCTTGGACATCCATTTGTCCTTGGACGGCGATTCCGCTTAGAAGTACGAGAAGGAGAATCGCAAGGATGTCCTCTAGCACGAGAACGCCTATGGTTAGGTTCGCATAAGACTGGTGGATAAGTCCGCGGTCACGAATCAGTTTTACGGATACCATGGACGAGCTGATTGAAAGAAGACCTCCTAGGAACCAACCATCAATTGTCGAAAGCCCGAGCCAGCGACTCGCTTCCATGCCGAGGAAAAGCATGAGAAGCGTTTGCAAGCTGAGGGCGGCTAGAGCAGGAGTTAGAGAACGTCTGAGTCGTCTGAAATCGAATTCGAGACCGATGTAGAAAAGAAGAAAGATTACGCCTAGCTCGCTAAGCTCTTGCACGTTATCTAATTCGACTAGCGCTGGCCAAAGTCCGAGGTGTGGACCGACGATGAACCCCGCTGCAATGTAGCCGAGAAGCAGCGGAAGCTTCAATCGTTGGAAAATCAGAGCAGCCACAGAGGCCGACAGCATAATCCAGGCGAGGTCCGTTAAAATAGAGTGGGCAGGCATTAAATGAGCGACCTTTGAATCCTGTTTGGATGGATTCGATCACATACGGGAAACCAATCGGAGATTTCGTTTTGAAGAACGTCTATTTGCTTGAAGCGAGGACTTCGGTTTTCGCCAGGTGGAGGATTAGTTGGCCCTCCATGTAGTACTCTATGTAGTTGGCGGTCGTGTCTACCCAGTCGGTGTATTCGTTGGGGGCTTTGCCTTGATTGGCTGGAGAGACGAGTTGGAGCTCGCCATTGAACCAATTGCGGTAACCCAATTTGTTGTAGTTAGAATTTTTAAGTATGATTTCCTTATCCTTGTGGTCGGAATTTAGGAGGAGGTAGATTCGTCCATTTTCGTTTACTTTCACATTCTTGACGATGTCGCCATCTCGAACGAGAGCGGTGTAGGGGCCGAATATTTCGGAATCGGCTGAATCAGCCGCCCTTGCGATGGCGCCAGTTGAAAACAGAACGAACGTGGCCAAGAGGATAGTGCGCAAATTGAAGCTCATAATCCAAGGATTATGTCAGTCTATTGTCATCTCGCAAGATTCTTTGAGATCTTTTCGAAAATAGAAAAAACGGCCCTCAAGCGTGAGGACCGTTTGGAGAAGAATCGGTGAGTTTAATGGTCGTCATGACCGCAAACGCAGGCGTATTCCTGGTATTCGCAAGTAGGACATTCGGAGAGGTTCGCATTGAATTTCTCACGAATGGTTTCGGCGCTGGGCGAGCTTTTGATTTGGAGAACGACTGGCACGGCGTTACCTTCGGGGAGGCTTTGAGTGGATACGAGCGCGTTGCCTTTGGGAATGAATGCTATCATAGTCGGGTTTGAGCGATCTCCGCTTATGAGCGAGATGACTTGGCCACTCGGCGCAACCGCATGGCTCTCGTCGTCGAGAAAGGTCAATTGAACCGAGCGGTCGTCATTGATCAGGAATTCCACCCGAGGATCGACGCTGGTGATGATGCGACCTCCGTTGGGGCCGCCTTCCTTTTTCTCTTGATCATCGTGGTGGGCTTCTTCTCCTTCGTGGTCGTGGGCATCTTCGCCTTCATGCGAATGACCGTGATCAGCGGATGCGTGTTCCTGAGATTCCGAGGAACAGCCAATGAAAAAGAAGGAAGCGATTGCGGCTCCGGTCGCGATGAGTTGTAGTTTGTATTTGGAATTTGAGTATTTCATATTGATTGTTTTTTTGCCGCAAAGAGGCGCAAAGATTTAGTTTAGAATATAGCGTTTTATTGCCTTCGAGTAAATACCTCGGGGCTTTCCCCGCGGATACTTTGTTCATATGTACAAGAGTTGGTTGTGATTGGATTAATGTTGTTGGATATTGAGAGATAAGATTATAAATCGTGATTGGTCGTCGTAGCTGTTTTTGAGTTAGGGTTCTTTGCGCTTCTTTGTGGGCGCAATTCTTATGCAGTTGCGGATGCGTTATTCTGGACTGCTTTTTCGGCGGCTTTTCGGCCGAAGGCGTAGAATACTGCAGGAGTGATTCCGAGACCGAGCAAAGTCGAGGTTATGAGGCCGCCTACGATGACCACCGCTACTGGATGAAGGATTTCCTTTCCTGGCGCATCAGGGGCTAATACGAGGGGAACGAGTGCTATGCCAGCCGATAATGCTGTCATGAGTACGGGAGAAAGCCGCTCAAGCGTTCCCCTAACGATCATCTCCTTCGAAAAGAGCTCACCTTCGCGCTTCATCAAGTGGAGGTAGTGCGAAATGAGCATCACGCTATTGCGAGCGGCAATTCCGGCCACAGCAATAAAACCCACTAATGTCGCGATACTGACATTGTTGACCAT
>JAPKDW010000048.1 GCA_028822375.1 Opitutaceae bacterium
CGGAGGAGATCGTTGCCTCATCGAAACCCCGAATATCGATGCGCTTGCGGCGGAGGGCATCCGATTCACCGATGCGCACGTGAACGCATCGGTCTGCGGTCCTACACGACAGGCGCTGATGACGGGTCGATTCAACTGGCGGTTCGGAGCCACGGTAAATAGCGGTCCCTGGGGTTTCGTCGGACCTCGCCCGGGCACGAAAAAGTTCACTCTAGGCAAGCTTCTCAAGCAATCAGGTTATCGAACAGGTTATGTGGGGAAATGGCATCTCGGCACCACCATGATCACCCTCGACGGCAAGTCGCAGGGACTGACCAATGTCGACTTTACCAAGCCTTTGAAATACGGACCGGTGCAGTTCGGGTTTGATCAAAGCTTCATTCTTCCCGGATCGCTGGATATGTACCCTTACGCCTACGCGCGGAACAACGTTTGGCAGGGAGAGATCACGGCGCAAAAAGGATGGAGCGCTTTCAACCGTATCGGTCCTGCGGAAAAAGATTTCGAAGATCATGAGGTGTTGGAAACGTTCTACACGGAAGCGGAAGCCTTCCTCGATAAACAGACTGCCACCGAACCGTTTTTTCTCTTTCTCGCTCTGACGGCGCCCCATACGCCGACCAGTCCCGGAGTTAAGTGGCAGGGTAAAAGTGAGCTGGGCGTCTACGGCGATTTCGTGATGGAAGTCGATCACTCGGTGAAGCGCGTCATGGACGCTCTCAAGGCGAAAGGCCTCGATCAAAATACGCTGGTCATTTTTTCCTCCGATCACGGACCGGCTCCCTATGCGGGAAATATTCTCAAAGCGACTCCTGACCAGATCAGCCAACTCGAAGCGCAGGGGCATTTCCCTGGCGGTCCTCATCGTGGATACAAATTTTCCGTCTACGAAGGCGGCCTGCGCGTTCCTCTCATTGCTCGGTGGCCGGGAGTGGTTCCTCGAGGAGAAACCTGCGATGCCTTGGTGAGTATGAGCGATTTTATGGCTACCTTTGCGGAACTCACCGAGACGGAACTGAATGATGACCAAGCACCGGACTCCATCAGTTTCGCCACGCTGTTGCGCGATCCGAAAGCCGAAGGAACTCGCAAAGATTTGATCATGGAATCGCCCGTCCAATTCGTGGTGCGCGACGGCGATTGGAAACTCTGTCTCTGCCCTGGCAGCGGCATGCCGGCAGCTTCCGAGAATGGTGCGGGCAACGATCCAGAGCCGAACGTCGCATGGAAAAAAGCATTGCAGCAGTTTGAGGGAAAACCAACAAATTCAGATCTACTGAAAGCTCCTTTTGTGCAATTATTCGATCTTTCCAAAGATCTACACGAGGACCACAACCTCGCTACGGAGCAGCCCGAGCAGGTTCAGAAAATGGTCGCGCTCCTGAAATCACAGATCGAGAACGGGCGAAGCACGCCGGGCCCGAAATTGAAGAATGACAAGAACGTCAAAATGGTGGACCTCGCGGACAAGCGGCTACCGGACTTTGTGAAGAAGCTGGCGAAGTAAGCCCGCTTCATTCGCTGAATGCCGAACAATCTTTTTAGAACTTTTAGAGTGTTTTTATTTAAGGTCATTATCATGAAAGCCTCCATTCTCTCCCTCTCTCTATCTCTCCTTCTCCCCGTCTCAACCTTTCTCCACGCTGCCCAGCGCCCCAATATCGTTATTATATTTGCAGACGATTTAGGCTACGGAGACGTGGGTAGTTATAATTCCGAGTCCCGCATACAAACTCCGAACATGGATAAATTGGCCAAGCAAGGTATTCGGTATACGGATGCGCACTCGGCGGACTCTGTTTGCACCCCTTCTCGTTATGGTTTGCTGACCGGTCGCTATAGTTGGAGGGGCAAGCTAAAGTCCGGGGTGCTCTTTAACTGGGAGCCTCCACTCATTGAGCAAGGACGCGCCACGATTGCTTCGCTGCTAAAAAAGAATGGCTACCGGACCGCGATCTCGGGGAAATGGCATCTAGGGTTAGGTTTCACTGCTAAAGAAGGAAAGCAGGTTGACTTTCAAAAACCGCTCCCTTGGCCGAGTGGCCCTGAACCCGATCGATCGATTAGCGAGAGCATCGATTTCTCAGTTCCTGTGTTTGGCGGACCTGAAACGTTGGGTTTTGATGAAACGTACTACACAGCGGGCTGCTCCACTGACCAGGAACCCTTCTGCTTTATCGAGAATGGGATCATGCAAAACATGCAAGCAGCGAGCTATCGCAATCCGTATGGAAGTTGGCGCAGCGGAATGGCGGCTCCTGATTGGGTAAACGAAACGGTGGATGTCAGTTTTACGGAATGGGCCCTGCAATTTATCGACCGTTCCCATAAGGACAATTCGGACCAACCTTTCTTTCTCTATATGCCTCTGTCTTCTCCTCACTCGCCTCATGTGACGGCTGACTTTGCATTGGGGAAATCGGATGCCGGTAAAAGAGGAGACATGGTCTGGCTCGTGGACTGGGCTACCGGACAAATTGCCGACAAGCTCGATGAACTGGGATTGGCCGACAACACGCTTATCATTGTGACCAGCGACAACGGTCCCTTGTTGGGTTCTCTAAAAGTTGGGGAAACCGAAGGCATGGCGAAAATCACTAACGGCCACAAATCGATGGGTGAGTTACGCGGTCGCAAGGGCCGGGTATGGGAAGGCGGACACCGCGTACCTTTTATCGCTCGCTGGTCAGGTAAGATTAAGGCGGATACAACGAGCGATTACACGTTTTGCTTCACAGATATGCTGGCTACCTTCGCGGATCTTTTGAATGAGAAACTGCCGACTGGGGCTGCCGAGGACAGTTTTACCATGCTACCGACATTGCTTGGCCAATCCATGGATCAACGTCCGGCAATTATCCACCATTCCAACAGCGCCTACGCCATGCGTTCCGGAAAGTGGAAGATCGTTTTCGGTCAAGGCGAGGCGCGGGTTGTACCCGAGGAAGGAAAAGGATATCTCTTCGACCTCGAAGTCGATCCTTACGAAACAAACGACCTTTGGAGCGAGCGATTTGAAGTAGTTGAAAATTTGACACAAGAGTTCCAGTCAATTACCCAACGAGGCGTCTACCAATAGCGATGGACATTGAACCGAAAAGTTAATATCTATAGTTGAACTGATTTTATGAATTTTTCTAACTTGATCTACGCTCTGACTCTCTGTCTGTTTGGCGCTCACTTCGCTTTCGCTCAAAAGCCGAACATTGTTTTCGTCCTTGTAGACGACCATGCCTTCGAGGCGGTTTCCGCTTACGGCAGCTTCTTAAAGGACTATGCCACGACTCCGACCATCGATAGCCTTGGCGAGGAAGGAATGCGTTTCGACAATTTTGTTTGCGCGAACTCTATTTGCTCTCCCAGTCGAGCCAGTTTCATAACCGGTCAATACAGCCACATCAATGGAGTCAAAAACCTCAACGGATCGATCAACGAAACCTCTCCCTGGCTCTCCGAAGAATTACAAAAGGGCGGGTACGAAACGCTGCTGGTTGGCAAGTGGCATTTGCAAGGGGAGATACGAGGCTACGATAAACACATGACCGTCAAAGGTCAGGGCAAATACTTCGATCCCACCTTCAACGGCAGCGAAGGAACCTGGAAACGAAAAGGGTATTCATCTGATGTATACACGGACATCGCGCTCGATTGGCTCGAAAAGCGCGACACCTCGAAACCATTCCTCCTATCCCTCCAATTCAAGGCCCCTCACCATGAATACGGACACGCCGCTCGCTACGACAATTTGCTCGCCGACGTAACGGTCCCCGAACCGCCAACGCTTTACGAAGACATCCACAACAGCAACTCGAAGCTCTTGCGCGATTTTGTGAACGAAACGAAATTCCACATGACCCGTAGCCAAAACAAAGGCAAACCGGAAGGCTACTACGATCGACATGTCCAAGACCCCGCGCCCGATCAAATGTGGGATCACGACGCGAGCAACGATCGCGACAAAATTCGCGTCTCCTATCAGCACATGATTCACAAATACATCCGCTGCATCAAAGGAAACGACGACAATCTAAAGCGCGTTCTCGACTATCTCGACGACCAAGGACTGAAAGAAGACACGATCGTCGTCTACACCTCCGACCAAGGCTACTGGCTCGGCCAGCACGGACTTTACGACAAGAGACTTATTCTCGAAACCTCGATTCGAATGCCCTTCCTGATCCGCTACCCCAAAGCAATCAAACCAGGTTCCGTCAACCAAAGCCTATGCGTCAATGTCGACCTAGCGCCAACCCTCCTTGACCTAGCTGGTCTTCCGACCCCGAAAGACATGCAAGGTCGCAGCTTCGCAAAAATGCTCGCGGGGAAGAAGCAACCTGCTAACTGGCGCAAATCATCTCTCTACAGCTATTGGAGTAAAGGACCCAAGCACTATGGTATCCGAGGCCAGCGTTATACGTATCTAAAGATCAATGACCACATCGAGTTATTCGATCGCCAAGACGATCCTAATCAAATCACAAACCTGGCCCCAAACCCCGAATACGCTTCAACGCTTCGAAAACTTGAAACCGAACTGCAAAAGCAAATCAAAGAAACAGCCTTCGCCCAGCAAGACTGGCCCGTAAATTGAAAATGTGAAAACGCAAAAGAAGGAAAACGAACGCTCGACAGTATAGCCTCTGACTTCATGAATGCGCTATATATTCTCTCAATATCAGTGCTCATCAGTGCTATCAGTGGTTAAACAAATCATTTCATAAGTATAGGATAACAACGTTGTGATTTAGACGATCGGAAATGGTGGGGTTCGTTGTCCCAACGAACCGTGGAGCTGGATTAGGTTGTGTGCGGCTGTTTAGGGACAAACAGCCCTACCGCATGCCACTTTAAGTGGGACCTCAGGCGCTTCCCGTTTCGCTGAGATTGCTGAGAGCCATCAGGCGACTGTGCAGCTTTTTGCCGATTTCTTTTCGGTCGACCGTGCTGGGGTCGAATAGCTCGATTCGCAAAGTGATTCTAGAAAAAGGTTTTGGGATGCGGAATGCATCCCAGGTTCGAATTTCCCATGCGTTGTGGCACGTACTCCCGAGCACGATACACTTCACTCCGGTTTTACGCATCACTAGTTCGAGACTTGGCTTGAGCTCGTAAACGGGTCCTCGTGGACCATCGGGAGTTATGGCGACGTCTTCGTCTGCTTTGAGCTTATTGATCCAAACATTGAGAGCCTCCCGGCCGAATCGGCTGCTCGAGCCGCGGATTCGGCCAATATTCAAGCAGCTTAAGGCGTAGGCCATATAGGCCCCGTCCTTGCTGGCGCTTACCAGAGCGCTGGTCTTTCGCTTGGTTCGTATCCTGCGTATCATCTCCATGGAGACGAGGAGGGTGTTGTGCCAAGCGACTAGGCAGACCGCTTCGTCTGTATAAGTCATGGCTTTGGATGATTCCGGATCGATCTCGATTTTGAGGGTGCGCATCCAGACCCGCATCGCTGCAACCAGGATGCGGCAGATTAGGCGCTTAAATCGAGATAGTTCAAATACCTCTTCTGTGTATTCCGTGTCCAATGCTCTATTTCGAATTTAAAGTTCGGTACCCCGTGGTGTTGTAGAAACCTATTCAAAACGAGAAAAATCACCTCAAGCTACTGATCCTTAGTGGTTTGAAATCATTGGAAGTCAAGGTAGGTTTAGATCCGGTAAGCCACTTGAAGCGAAGTTAGGTAGAACGTTTTTCAGGACAAGCAATTCCTCGAATCGGAGTGAGTCTAAAATCGGCAGAGCCGCTTCGGTGTACGAAGAAGTGGCTCGGAGTCATCGTCATTCGGGCGGAAACTAAACCGGGTCGCGCGTGAAGCGACACTTTGGGTTATGTGCCTTTGAGACAGTCAAATAAGTCAGTGTAGGAGCGGGTTTATCCCGCGATTTTTCATTGTTACAGTATAGGCACGCATTATCGCGGTCCACGCTTAGCGGGACCGCTCCTACAATTAGACAGCGAAGAATATTCGACTTTTTTAACAGCCTCTAAGAGAGTGGTTGCCTTCGACCGCTAGTTTTTCTTTTTGCTGAGATCGGTGCGTTCGACCCATTCGGTGTGTTGCTTTTCGAGGCCTTTGGCTTTTTCTGGCATTTCAGCAACTAGGTCATTCAGTTCAGTGGGGTCATCCGCGAGATTGTAGAGTTCCCAAGGTCGTTTATTTTCGGATACAAGTTTCCAGTCTCCGGCCCGGATGGCCTTGCCTTTGCTGTGGGCCCAGAAGAGGGCGTCGTGGGGCGAATAGGCTCCTTTGTCGCCGGTAAGAACGGAGGAGAAGGATTGGCCCTCGATAGGGAGAGGCTTTTGGTTAACTGGATTGGCTCCGGCGATTTCGATGAGAGTAGGCATGAGGTCGATCACGTGGCAGACTTCGTCGGTAAGGCTTCCTCTTAGCTCTGACTTGATTCCGTCGGGCCAGGTCATGATGAGAGGCGAGCGGGTTCCTCCTTCGTGATCGTGCTGTTTGAAAAGGCGAAACGGGGTATTGGATGCGTTAGCCCAACCGTATCCATAGGATTGCCAACTGCTTTGCGGCCCGGGCATGACCTCTGGAAGATTTCCTGGGATGATGGGCGTTTTTTTGCCATCCGTGGTGAATGGTTTGGTCCACGATCCGGTGCGTTTTGGAGTGTATTCGACGTGGCAGCCGCCGTTGTCTTGTTGGTAAATGAAAAGCGTATTTTCGTATTCACCGCTCGCTTTCAAGTGCTCAATGATACGGCTTATATTTCGGTCCATACAAGTGATTTGAGCGGCGTAGACTTCCATGCGACGCTCCTGCCATTCTTTGTGGGCTTCTTCTTCCCAAGACGGTACCTCGGGATGGCGGGGAGAGAGTTCCCAGGCAGGGTCTACGATACCGAGATCTACCATGCGTTGGTATCGTTGCCGCCTTAACGCGTCCCAACCCTCGGAGTAGCGACCTTTGTAGTGTTCGATGTCTTCGGGTTTGGCATGCAAGGGCCAGTGGGCTGCATTGTAAGCGACATAGAGAAAGAAGGGATCGTCTTTGGCTTGGGCGTTATGGTCCTTGAGAAAGGTCAGGGCATAATCAGTTATGGAATCCGTGTAGTAGAAATCTGGATTGTTTTTCCATTCGTTATCTCTGTTCTCCCCATTTAGATAGAGATCGACTGGGGCGAAGAAATCGGAGGTTCCCCAATAGGTGCTGTAGGCTCGGTCGAATCCGCGTTTGTGTGGAGCGCTGGGACCGTTTGGTTTCTTTGGATCGGACAAGTGCCACTTACCCGACATAAAAGTCGCGTACCCAGCCTCTTTTAGGGCCTGTGGAAGTGTTGTCACATCAGGATGAAACCCACCTGCGGCGGAGCCGTCGGAGAGAGAAGACTTTGGGTAGAGACCGGTTAAGAGGCTGGCGCGGGTGGGCCAGCACATATTGTTGACGTAGAAATTGGTAAAACGGAGGCCGTTCTCGGCGAGCGCGTCGAGGCGTGGAGTTTCGATTTCGCCTCCGTAGCTGCCGATGTCCGAGTAGCCAATGTCGTCCGCTATGACGAGTACGATGTTCGGGGGGGCGCTGTTGGCTGCGTTGCCAAGCAGATGCAGGCTCAGAGCGAGCAGGTAGAAGGAAATTCGGATGGGGCGGGTTGATGAGGTCATGTTTGCGCTGGATGATGGCGATTGACCCGTGAAGAGGTCAACCAAGTTAGATGTGCCCCATTAGTTCGGGGTGCGATTATTTCGGTCACCTCATGCTCCACAACGGTAAGGTAGGGTTACTCGTCCCTACCAGGTGACGCTTTAAATCGCCCCAATTAGTTCGTGTAGGAGCGGGTTTATCCCGCGATAGTTTGGGTTTATCTGGAACAAAATCTGAGAAATCGCGGGATAAACCCGCTCCTACAGTCTTGGGCTTTTGGGGCAGAATAAAGAAGCAGAGTGTTTTGTAAAAGTTACATGGAGGAATGGGGAGGGGGGGGGGGAGTGGGTTGTTTTGCGGCTCGCTCGGCGATCGAGCCCTACCATTGGATCGTTTGGTGATTGGAGTGAGCGGTATTGAGCTCGCTTTGGGGGGCTCTTTGACGATTCTCCTTGCTGCGGGCGCTAACTCTCTTCCTACTTCGCGCCTTTTTTTGTGAATCTCTGTAGAGGTTCCCGAACCTATAAAGGTTATAAGAAATGAGCGAGAATACAGATAATCCACAGGGCTTCAGTGATTTAGGCCTATCCGAACCAGTAATGAAAATGCTGGAGAAAATTGGCTATGAAACGCCGTCACCGATTCAAGCGGCGATTATTCCGCACCTATTGGCGGGTAAGGATGTTATTGGGCAGGCTCAGACAGGCACTGGAAAGACCGCTGCGTTCGCGCTTCCGCTGCTTTCGAAGATCGACTTGAAGCAGACTAAGCAACCTCAGGTGCTCGTGTTGACGCCAACGCGTGAATTGGCGATCCAGGTTGCAGAAGCGTTCCAAAAGTACGCTGGCAAATTGAGCGGCTTTCATGTTGTGCCCATTTACGGTGGACAGGATTTCGGGACCCAGCTCAGGCAATTGAGGCGTGGCGTTCATGTGATCGTCGCAACTCCAGGCCGAATTATGGATCATATGCGTCGCGAGACATTGGATCTGCAAGCATTGAAGTGCATCGTTTTGGATGAAGCGGATGAGATGTTGCGGATGGGATTCATTGACGACGTTGAATGGATTATGGAGAAGACGCCTTCCAGTCGGCAGGTCGCGCTTTTCTCGGCAACGGTGCCGGAGCCGATCAAGCGCATCGCTCGGCGCCATTTGCAGGATCCAGTCGAGATCAAGATCAAGACCAAGACGGCAACGGCGGATACGATTCGCCAGCGCTACTGGATGGTAAGCGGCCCGCACAAGCTCGACGCATTGACGCGCGTGCTCGAAGGTGAGGAGTTCGAAGCGATGATCATATTCGTCCGCACGAAGATTGCCACGGCTGATCTTTCGGAACGCCTGCAGGCGCGTGGGTTTGCTGCAGCTCCGCTCAGCGGAGACATTGCTCAGATTAAGCGCGAGCGGACGGTTAACGATCTTAAGAAGGGGAAGTTGGATATTCTTGTGGCAACCGATGTGGCGGCTCGAGGATTGGACGTGGATCGCGTGAGTCACGTGATCAACTACGACATTCCCTACGACAATGAATCCTATGTTCACCGTATTGGTCGTACGGGACGAGCTGGCCGCAAGGGCGATGCGATTCTGTTTGTAGCGCCGCGCGAGAAACGTCTTTTGAAGTCAATCGAACGGGCGACTAATAATCGTATTGAATTGATGGATATGCCTTCGACGCAGGACATCAATAACAAGCGTATCGATAAGTTTAAGACGAAGATCACGGAAGTGATGGCCGAAGAGGGCTTGGAATTCTTCCGGGAAATGATCGAGCAGTACCGGCAGGAGAAAGATGTGTCGTCACTCGAAATCGCAGCTGCCTTGGCTAAGATCGCTCAGGGAGATGAACCTTTGTTGTTAGAAGAGCAGAAACGAAAGGCGATTCAAGAGGATCGCGATCGCAGGTCTTCCAGAGATCAGGAACGCGGTGGCCGTGGAGATCGTGGTGGTCGTGAAGATCGCGGACGCGGCCGACGTGATGACCGTGGAGACCGTGGAGACCGTGGAGACCGTGGAGACCGTGGAGACCGTGGAGACCGTGGACGTCGTGATGATCGTGGGGATCGTGGAGATCGTCGTGAAAGAAGCGACCGTCCGACGCGCGATCGGAGCGATTTTAAGAAGATGGCTCCAGCCGCAGGAACAGATAGATTTCGGATCGAGGTCGGTCGCACGCATGGCGTTGCGCCTGGCCATATAGTCGGAGCGATAGCCAATGAAGCAGGTCTTGATAGCCAGCACATCGGACGTATCGAATTGTACGACGACCACAGTACGGTGGATTTGCCGGCTGGTATGCCGCGCGAAGTGTTACAAGTTCTGAAGAAGACCTGGGTTTCCGGTCAGCAAATGCGAATTTCTCGCATGGATCTGATTCAGAAGAAGGGCAAGAGCTTCGAGAAGGAAATGGAACCCGGTAGTTCGGACGAGTAGCGCAAGCTATATCGTCAGGTCAGTTGGACAGGTATTGGGGTGCGAGCCACCCCGGCTTGCCGAGGTAGCTACGTTGCGATAGCAGCGTGGCTTTTTTGCCGGTATTTGGTAGCGGCCGATCTCCGAGCGGCCACTGAACGATGTAATCGTTCAGGCATTGTTCCCGACTTATTGGACGCTCTCTTGAGTTGTTCACGCCAGGGTAGCTCAGTGCTTCAGCCTGAGTTTTGATCTAGGTTGGGGCTCAGGCTAAAGCACTGAGCTACTGTTGGCTTGTGGATTTACTTCCCTTTCCGTCGGTTCAGCTGACGCGACAGGTTTTTGATCGTTTGCTTGTACTCGGGGAGGTTGGAGAGGTTTCGGTTTTCGTCCGGGTCTTTGTCGTGATCGTAAAGCATACGGGAGATTATGGGGCCTTCGCCTCGGTTTTCTCGGGTAGTGTATTCAGTATAGCGCCAGCGGTTCGAGCGAATCGTGTCGCCATTGTTGAAGCGTCCGATGGCGTAGCTTTTGCCCTTTGATTTTGGGTTTTTAAGAACGGGCGCGAGGCTTTTCCCTTCGAGGTGATCGGGAGAGTCGATTCCGGCGAGTTCGCAGAGTGTCGGGTAAATGTCTACGAATTCGGCGAGAGCTTTGGTTGTCTGTCCTTGCGAGTTTGTTTCAGTTTGGGGAGTCCGGAATATAAGCGGCACGCGCATTGAGTTTTCGAATGTGCAGTGTTTGGCCCAGAGCGTGTGTTCCCCAAGATTCCAGCCATGGTCTCCCCAAAGAACGACGATGGTGTTTTCGTTGAGGCCGGATCGGTCGAGCTCGTCGAGCACGCGTCCGATTTGAGCGTCGGTGTAGGAAACTGACGCGTAGTATCCACGAATCAATGTTTTCGCCATTTGGTCGCTTACTGGTCCCTTCTTTGGAACTCCGGCGTAGGATCGCAGCTCGCCGAAATTATGAATCGCTTCTTCGGGAGCGTCGATGGGCACGGAGTAGTTGTCGGGCAAGTCAATGGGCGTGTCGTCATAGAGATCCCAATACTTTTTCGGAGCGTTGAATGGGAGGTGAGGCTTGAAGAATCCTACAGCTAGGAAAAAGGGCGCGTCTTGATTGGATAAGCGCTTGAGTTGCTTGATGGCTTCGGTGGCCACTTGTCCGTCGCCTAGAGTGTCGTCGGGAACGTCATAGGAGGCGAAGGGAAGGCGATGATTTTTGGATTGGCTGAGCAGCTCGTCTAGATTCGAGGGCGGCGTCCAACCTGGGATTGCTTGATGAGGAGGTTTGGCGTTGCGTTTGGGTCTCCAAGGGGCTCGAGCCCAGCCCTGTTCGAAGTCGGCTGGATAGTGAAGGATTTTGCCGAGGCTGATGGTTTCGTAGCCGTTGCGCTTGAGGTGTGAATGAAGGGGCACGACGTCGGGAGCGTCTTCATCGATGCGGGCGGTATAACCTACGAAACGATTGGGACTAGGTCGGACGCCGCTCATGAGGCTTGCTCGCGATGCCCCGCAGGTGGGGACCATGCAGTAGGCTCGATCGAAACGCGTTCCGCTCGCAGCGAGCTTGTCGACGTTGGGCGACTGAATCTGCGACTGGCCATAGGAGCCTAGTTGAGGCCTCAGGTCGTCGACGGCGATCATGAGGATGTTTGGACGTTCTCCGTAGACGGAGATCGTTAGAGCGAAGAGGAGGATTGGGTATAGCGTTTTCATGAGGAGGAGAGCCTTTGACTTACGCATAGCTTAACCGCGAATAACGTATTCATTTTATGGAGCTCATGAAAGAATCGATTGTGGGTTTGCCTTTCAGGTAGCCGAGCGATTTTAGGAAATTATCCATTTCGGTTACGGTGGCCCGAAACATGGAGTTGTCTCCTTCGCCATAGTTGAAGAAGCCGTGCGTTTGATTTTCGTAGCCGACTAATTCGCAGCGGTTCCCGTGTTTTATCATTTCATTCGTGAAGAGCTCTGCGGTTAGGAACGGGACTGTTGTGTCGGCTTTACCGTGAACGATTATTGTTGGCGGGCGATTCTTCCGAATGTGGTGGTAGGGCGAAAGCGCTTCGAGAGACGTTCCCATACGTTTACCGAGCGCGGCGATTTTTTTGGCGTCCATGGAGAATTTGTTTTCGATTGGAGCGAGGACCACGGCGGGGTTGAAGAGGGCCAGAGCGTTTGGGACGGAGCTGAACGAAAGGTCTTCGTAGGGCTCTTCGAAAGCGACTATGGTGCCAAGCGCTGCGGCAAGGTGGCCCCCGGCCGAGCCTCCGCCAGCGGCGAGTCGATTGGGATCGATGCCTAGACGTTTTGCATTTGAGCGTGCCCAGCGCATGGCGGTTTTGGCGTCGCGTAGACAGGAGGCGGCTGTGGTGCCGTGTCGGCTAGACACTCGGTACTCGGCGGTCATGGCGACCATGCCTCGCGAGGCGAGATACTTGCAGTGGTTTTCAAATTGCGCGGGAGTGCCGCCTTTCCAGCCGCCGCCAAAGAAAAAGATTATGGCAGGACTCGCTTTAGGGGAGGATTTTCCTTCTGGCGTATAGATGTGGATAGGCAGTGAAACACTATCGATGGTTTTGTAGATCTCGGTTGTTGCGCCTGGAAGGGTTTTGGGAGCGGCACCTGTATTTTGGGCGAATGCCTTTGATGAAAGAATGCTGAACCCAATGTATACGAGTATGGACAGTATCGAGAGGTTTTTGGGATAGGTTTTCATGGTAGAAATGAGGTGTTAGGGTTACAGGCAGATTAGGGTTTAATCGAATGGCGGCAAGCATGGATGTTTCAAAGACGATTCCGAGTAAGCGGTCTCTAATTTGTTTTGGCGATTCTTTCTGGTTGAGGCTCGGTGTGGATCGGAGTATTGGTTCGATAAATTTTTATGAGCGATAAATTGAGAATTGGAGTGTTGGGGCTGACCCATGATCATGTTTGGAGTGAATCGGATGCGATTGTAGCATGCGAAGAGACGGAGTTGGTTGCAGCTGCCGATCCGAACGGGCCGCTTACGGCTCGATTTGCGGAGCAGTATGCATGTCCCGTCTATTCCACGAGCGATGAGTTGCTAGAGAGTGAAACACTCGATGCGGTCTACGTGTACGGGAATAATTTTGAAGGAGCAGCGTTGTCGATTCAGGCAATGAATCGCGGCCTTCATGCGCTAATCGAAAAACCGCTTGCGTCGAATTTGGAGGATGCAAATCGAATGGTGGCGGCGGCTCGAGAGAATGGAGTGCGGTTGCTGGTTAATTGGCCTTTTACTTGGTGGCCTCAATTGCAAAAGGCATTGGAGATGGCGAAAGCGGGAGAGCTGGGCGAAATCCTTGGGGTGAATTATCGTGCGGCTCACTGTGGGCCGGAGCAGCTTGGCTGTTCGACGTATTTTTGCGATTGGCTTTTCGATGAGAAGCTCAATGGGGCCGGAGCGATGATGGACTATTGCTGTTATGGGTCCGTCTTGGCGGCTTTGCTAATGGGAATGCCGGAATCGGTGACGGGAATCGAAGGCGGTCAAGTGAAGGATTTCTTATCGGTCGAGGATAGTGGAGTAATCGCGATGAAGTACCCTCGTGGGATATCCGTTGCGTCAGCCTCCTGGACGCAGGTTGGGAATCTGACGAGCTATACGACCGTGATTTATGGCGAGAAGGGGACGTTGGTGGTCGACCCGATGGGAGATGGTAAATTGTATTTGGCAACCAAGGACAATCCGGACGGCGTCGAAGTTTCAGTTCCGCCGTCGGATATTTCGCTCAAAGACTCAGCTCACCATTTGGCAGCGGTCGTAAAAAATGGGCAAGAGCCGTGGCTATTGTGCCGGGACGAGTTTTCGCGCGATGCCCAAGAGATTTTGGAAGCGGGTATCCGTTCGGCAAAGACCGGTCAGCAGGTGGATTTGCCGCTTGGGTAGGGTAACGATCCCGCTCAGCGGGAGCGTGCCGCGCAAGTTTCAGTTTTGTAAATTTTTTTGCCACAAAGAGGCACAAAGATATTAATGAAAAGGGGAGAAGAATGTTTGTTTGATTTTCGAATGATTTTCTCACGCGAAGTCGCAAAGGATTTTAGTTTGAAATGAGGGAGTCTGCTTAACCTTCAGTAAATCTCTGAGAGGCTGTCAAATAGGTTAGATTCAGTTCGAATTCGGTGTAGGGCTGGCGCTTGCGCCATGCCGCGGTGTAAGATCGTTATCTCTACTACGCGGCGTGGCGCAAGCTCCAGCCCTACGAGTAATGAGTTTTTAAGCACTCTTTGAGCCTTCAAAGACCTTAGCGTCTTTGCGGCTTAGCGTGAGAATCCTTTTCCAAATTCTAGTTGGAATGCTTTCCACGTGTTACGTGGCTAAGCACTCTTCTTGTCGAGTTGGCTGCCGAGTAGTCCGATCATGAACGAAGTTACAATCCCCAGAGGCGCGTAGAGAAGGCCGCTCATAGAGGTAAAGTAGCGGGCCCAAAGGAGTACGGCTACTCCTATAAGCGCTCCGATTACGGCTCCACGGGCGTTGGCGCTTTTCGTGAACATGCCGAGTATGAAAATCCCGCAGAGCGGACCCATTGCGAATCCGATGATCGTTAGGAACGTTTTCAAGGCCGATTCGATATCGCTCCACGCAAGGATTAGCGCAAATACGGTACCAATGCCTCCGAGCGCGACGGTGAGAATTCGGGCGAGGCGAAGGTAGGAGCGTTCGGGAGCTTGCCAGCCGAATCGACGGACGAAGTCGGTTACGAGGGCAGTCGCGGTGCTATTCATACTCGTTGAGATAGTCGATTGAGCGGCGGCGAATACGGCAGCGATGAGTATTCCGGCAATTCCGATGGGCAGTTCCCGAGAAATGAAAAGAGGAAATATCGAGTCGGTTTTGAAGGTGGGATCAAGGGATTCCGGGTGGGCTTTATAGAACACGTATAGCGCGGTTCCTAGCCCGAAGAATAGTATTGAAGCGACGGCGGACATTCCTGCGTTCAGCCAAACGGCTCCGCGGGCTGCTTTTTCGGTTGGCGTGGATACGTAGCGTTGGACGACGGCTTGGTCGGAGCTGTAGGGAATGAGCGAGCTGCCTAGTCCTCCAAGGACTACGACCCAGAATGCGGTTGTCATGTAGGATGCAGAACTGAAGTTCATGTCAGCCCAGCGGAGTTTATGATCAGCGGCGGCTATACTTGTCAGCTCGCCGAAGCCGCCGTCGAGTCCGCTTACGATAAACCCGAAGCAAAGAAATGCACCTCCCAGTAGGACGATAGCTTGTAGGGCGTCTGTCCATACAACCGCTTCCAGTCCGCCGATTGCGCAATAGAGTATGCTCATGCCTCCCATGATGATGATACAGGCTTCTAGGGAAAGGGGAGTGATTGCGGCTAAAGCGAGCCCAGGCAAGTACATCACGATTGCCATGCGACCGATCTGGAAGAGAACAAAAGAGGCGCTGGCGAAAAGGCGTATGGCGAGATTGAATCGCTGTTCCAAATATTCGTATGCGGAGGTGGCGTTGATTTTTCGGAAGTGGGGAATGATTCCGTAGACAACCAATGGGGCGCAGACGAGAATGCCGACGTTGAGAATGATGAAAGACCAATCGGTTGCAAAGGCTCGCGCCGGTACGGCAATGAAAGTGATCGAGCTCAGCATTGTTGCGAAAATACTGAGTCCCGCGACCCAGCCGGGTACGCGTTGTCCGCCGCGGAAGAAATCGTCGGTGCCTTTGTTTCGGCGAGCGAAGTAAAAGGCGATGCCCATGACTGCTCCGAGATAGAGGATTATAGCGGCCCAGTTGCCGGCGGAGAAAGAGACTTCTGCTGGCAGTAAGGAAATTTTCCATACGGAACGCGTTCGTACTCGCGGACGAACTTCGCCGCTAGCCAGCAGAATGTCGTTGCCCCATTTAACGGCGTGGGTTGTGACTTGGTTTTGGGGCATCTGCCCATCTTCGATCCAAGTGTCGGTAATCGTGTGATAGGTGAATATCGTTTTCGTGAATCCGGGGTGATTGTCTTTCAGCTCGTCGGCTTTCGTAAACAGGTCTCCGTCGTCTCCTGCTAGCAACGAAATGTGGTTTTGACCAAGGGCTACCGCTGTACCCGCCATTCGAGGACGTGGAAGATTCGACTGTCTTTTCCAAGGAGAATTAGTTTTAGCGGGGTTGAATTCGTAGACGTCGTTTAGGAATTCGATCTGTTCGTCGTCTCCGATCCGCCGTCCACCGATCACGTAAATGCAATCGTTTTCTCCGTTGTTTTGAGTGACTACGCTATTGAGGGCTCGGGATGGTCCGGGCCAAGCTTCGAGTTTTTCCCACTGAAAGGTTTGTTTGTCGTCGCGTTTCGACCAGTCAAGCTTCCAGAAATTATTTTGAGCGGTTTCCAGCCCAAGTCCCGTTGATCCGCCAGCAACGTATATATTGGAGCCAATCAAGGTAGCTGATCCGTAGCAGAGGGTTTCGGGAATGGATGGAAGCGTTTCAATTGCGACGCCGTTGTTTTCCCATTTGAGCAGAAAGACATCTGCATAGGCTTGATTTGCGTCGTTACCTCCGATGCAGACGACACCTTCCGGTAGACTAATGCAGGAACCGTATCCGATTGGTCGTGGCAATGTCCCTACAATGCTCCAGGCTGCGTCCTTATCCTCGAGAGGAAGGGCGTAGATCGTGTCGCGCCAAAGCTTGTCGTTCTCCCAGATTGGTTCCGGAAAATTGGCGCCTCCAGCTACGAATAAATGATCTTGATGAATACCGGTGAAGGGACCGGCCACCCCGAGCTCGGAGGGAAGTGGCGATAGGGCTTCCCAGTCGAGTGTGTCGGCTGCGTTTAGAAAAGTGGAAGTTGCGAAGGAGAGTAGGAGTGCAAGTATGGTCTTCCAGTGATTTCGTAACTTAAGGTAGCGGCCGATCTCCGAGCGGTCATTTTTCAAAACTATTGAATGACCGCTCGGAGATCGGTCGCTACCTTGAGAGCATTGAGAATAGGATTTGGCGGAGAATTTCATGCGTTGGCGTTTCCCTTGTTTAGCGTGTGGCCCACTCGTCGAATCCAAGGGTTTCTAGCTGGCGGTCGATTTCCTCCATTTCGAACTGACTCAATTGGCGTTGGGGTAGTCGGGATTGTCCGCAATCAAGCCCGAGTCGGCGCATGGGATACTTGAGGCCTGCCGGTCCTCCGATTTCAATGACGGAGTGTATCACGCGTACGGCTACGCGCTGCCACTCGCGCGCTTCTTCTATGTTTCCGGCTTTAAAAGCGCGTATGACTCTCGCGTAAAGTTCGGGAGCGAAATTATAGGTTGTGCCCACAGCTCCATTGGCCCCAGCGGCCAGGGCCGAGAGCAGCATTTCATCGCGACCGAAGAGGATGTCGTAGCGACCGTTCGCTACGTCTTGGCAGGCGTTGAATAGGCTCAGGTCTTTGTCCGTGAATTTCATGCCTCGCAGGTTTGGAATAGCATCGCCGGCTTGTTGGAGAAAAACGGTAGGATCGACTACGAGTCCAGTGAGGGCTGGGATATGATAGTAGTAGAATGGAAGCGTGGGAGCTACTGCGGCAACCTCTTTGAAAAATGAAATCAGAGTCGCGACACTGTCAGGCTTGAAGTAGTAAGGAGCGATAGCCGATATGGCGTCTGCTCCGATTGATACCGCCTGGTCCGCTAAGGACTGAGAGTCTGCTAGGGCGGTGTGGCCGACATGGACAATCGTGCGCATCCGTCCTTGGATTGCGCTTACATAGGCCTGGTTAACGGCTTTGCGTTCTTCCATTGTCAGCGAGGGCCCTTCGCCAGTGGTTCCGCCGATGTAGATTCCCGCGACCTCGTTTTTTGCTAGATGGTCTACAATTCGTGGGATTATTTCGAAGTTCACTTCGCCATTAGCGAAAAATGGCGTGTAGGTTGCGGCGACGAGTCCTGTTAGTGGAGGCGATTGAGCCGGATCGGAGGAGGAAGAGGGGATACTCATAAAAGTAGAAATCGAAGAACCGAATTGGCTGACTTATTAAACACGCTCTTAGGGGAATGTATCGTGTTCGAAATAAAATCTATTGAGATAATCGTGTCTTTAGCAATGGATTATTGAAGTTTACAGAAAGACTTGTAGCGTTCTGGCAATGCATACCTCCATTTTGCTAGCGACCCTATTGATTGTCATGTCATCGCAGGTTCTTTTCGCTGCCGAAAAGCCCAAGATGAATGTCGTGCTGTTTCTAATCGACGACCTCGGTTGGATGGATCTTGGCTGTCAGGGAAGTGAATATTATCAGACTCCCAATATTGATCGTTTGGCTGCCGAGGGCACGCGATTCACCGATGCTTACGCGGCTTGCGCTCTTTGCTCCCCGACGCGAGCGAGCGTTATGACGGGGAAATACCCTGCGCGACTAATGCTGACCCAATGGTTGCCAGCAGGTCGGTGGAGTCCGAAAGAAAATAAAAAGCAGGAAGGGCGCTTTTTGCGCGAACTGCCGCTTGAGGAATTTACGCTCGCGGAGACCTTGCGCGAGGCGGGTTACGCTACTTTGCATGTCGGCAAGTGGCATCTTGGAGGTCCTCCGTTCTCGCTGCCGGCTCAACATGGATTCGATGTGAATGTCGCCGGAAGCGAGCATGGAGCTCCTGGTGGCTACTTTTATCCTTACACGGGAAGGTGGACTGTGCCAACGACTGGGACCCCCGTAGTGAAAACAACCCTACCGGACGGAAAAAAGGGCGAGTACCTGACTGATCGGCTTACCGATGAAGCGATCGCCTTGATTCGGCAAAATAAGGACGATCCGTTTTTTCTCTATTTCCCGCACTATGCAGTGCACTCGCCACTCCAGGCTAAAAAAGAGATGATCGCTCGCTACGAAGCAATCCGAGAAAAGGAGCGACAGGGTAAGCCTGCTTATGCGGCGATGGTGGAGAGCGTTGATCAAAGTGTTGGACGTGTCATGGAAACTCTACGCGAGCTTGGCCTTGACGACAATACGATGGTGATTGTCACTTCTGACAACGGAGGACTTTGGCATGCAACCGATCATGCTCCGTTGAGAGCGAATAAGGGATCCCACTATGAAGGCGGTATTCGTGTTCCTATGATTATTAAGGCGCCCGGAACGTCGAAGCAAGGGCGTGCGAATTCCGTGCCAGTTATCACGAACGATTTGTATCCTACGATCCTTGATATGGCTGGACTGCCATTGCGCCCGCATCAGCATCAAGATGGCGTGAGCCTTTCGCCTCTGTTAAAAGGAGAAACGACACTCGATCGCGAGGACCTCTTTTGGCATTACCCGCATTACAATAAGCACCTGCACAGCGCCCCAGCGTCGATTATTCGGCGAGGTTCCTGGAAGCTTATTGAGTTTTTGGAGACGGGTAGAGTCGAGCTGTACAATCTGGCGAGCGACATTGGGGAGACCAGAGATCAAAGCGAATCGCAACCGGAACTCGCCAGGAATCTGTTGGCGAAACTTCGCGAATGGCAGGTAGAAGTCGGAGCAGAACCAATGCGAGCGAATCCTTATTATGAAGGGAAATAGGGTCGGGCAACTATCCGGCAGTTTTACGGGCGTGTCGGCTGGGTGTGAAATCACGCGAGTCCCTCGCGTAGCTACGTCGCAGCTCGGCGTGGGAACTACAATGAGAAGCGCACTCAAGCTTCTGTTCATTTTTCAATTTGCATTTTGCGCTTTTCAATCTGGAGCGCGCAGCGCTCCGGATGTGCTGTTCATTGTCATCGATGACATGAATGATTGGATTTCTCTTCTGGATTCGGATTCGCCGATCAAGACGCCTAACCTTGAGCGTCTTGCGGATCGGGGTATGTTGTTTACGAAAGCCTATTGCGCATCGCCTGCCTGCAATCCGTCCCGCGCGGCAACGCTGACAGGCATTAGGCCAACGACTTCGGGCGTCTACGGAAACAAGAGCGATTGGCGTGGAGCGATGCCGCAGCGCAAGACGATTATGAATCGGTACCAGGACGCCGGATACGTAGTTAAAGGGGCTGGAAAGCTGTTTCATCATCACTTGAACGGAGCGTTTCACGATTCAGCTTCCTTTGATGAATTCCAACCTATGGATCCTCAAAATATGCCCGAGGAGAAACTGAACCAAGCTCCAGAGTATGGTTCGAAAAATACGGACTGGGGTGCATGGCCTCCGAATGAGAAAGACTCCATTGATTTTAAAACTGCAGACTTCTGTATCGATGCGTTGAGGAATCCGCCATCCGGGAAGTCGCAATTTCTAGCTTGCGGAATTTTTAAGCCGCACTCGCCATTTTTCGCGCCTCCTGAATACCATGAGAACTTAGGAAGGTTAGCCGATCCTGTTCGCAATGACGAAGACTGGGACGATCTTCCGAGCGGGGCAAGAGCGCTATTGAAGGGTAAGGCCTGGTTTTGGAATGGCATGCTGGAACTCGATGAAAAGATTCCTGGATCTTACCATGATTTTATTCGAGCGTATGCTGCCTGTATTACTTTTGCGGATGCGCAAGTGGGAAGAGTGCTTGATGCTCTCGATGCAAGCTCGCGGCGGGACAATACTATTGTCGTGCTCTGGTCGGATCACGGTTTTCACTTGGGAGAAAAGGATCACATTGAGAAATTCGCTTTGTGGGAAAAAGCGAATCGCATTCCGTTTATCGTGGTTGCTCCCGGGGTAACGAAGCCGGGAGGCGTGTGTGAGGCGCCAATCGATATGTCAGCGCTTTATCCGACATTATTGGAGTTAGGAGGTCTGGCTGCTGATGAAGCATGCGATGGAGTCAGTATCGTTCCTCTTCTCGAAAACCCAGAGAGCAAATGGAAACGTCCTGCTCTTATGACATACGGGCGCGGTAATCACGCAGTGCGCAGCGAACGCTGGCGCTACATTCGGTACGCAGATGGTTCGGAGGAATTATACGATCACCAAAACGATCCCAACGAATGGACGAACTTGGCGTCCGAAAAACGATTTAGTTCAGTTATCGCTTCACATAAAAAATGGTTGCCCAAGAAGGAATCGGCGACCTTCCCGGACTTGAAGATCAATCGCCCTAGCAAATAATATCCACGTATTTATAATGTAGTTCACTACTTGGTTCCTACGTAACACTCTTCCTGTAGGAGCGGCTTTACGCCGCGATTCGTCTCATCCATCGCGGCGTAAAG
>JAPKDW010000293.1 GCA_028822375.1 Opitutaceae bacterium
CTCATCTCGCTAACTGGGGGAAGTTCGGACCCTCCGCTGGCTGGCAGAAAATGAAAAGCGATCCCAAGTGGGCAGACAGTACTTCGCGCAATACGGCTCGTTTCCTGGCGCCAAAACCTTACTCGGAACTCTAAGAGCCTGTTAAAAAGTCGAATTTCTTCGAGCAGATCAACTGTAGGGCGGGTCGCTGACCCGCCGCTTGGAATGAGATGTCGCCTCAGCGAGACGACCTACAAAACCGAACTATTCAGAATTTACCGTATTGGCTTTCAATTGTAGTGTTCATTCCGATTTATTTAACAGTCTCTAGTAGTTAAAGAAAAAGGGCTGATCCCTGCTTTTTTTCTCAATGAAAAATCGCCCTGACTGAAGTCGGCCAGGAGTCGTCCATTCCCATACCTGGTCCGCTTAAGGCTGGCACATCCGCGAAGAAGTCCGTTACTTCGTGGAGGAATGCCTGGGCAATGGCGCTGCGCCACTTTCGACAATCGACGACGCCATCACTGCTCAGCGAATCATCGAAGCCAGCGAATAATCCGCGGCCGAACGACGCGAGATCGATCTGTGAACTGAATCGAGCGTTTTCGTCGCGCTTGAAGTAGAGTTCACAAGGCTGCTAGTGATTCAGTACCCATAGTATGAGTACGGCCAGCACAAGGTTTGCGTAGATAGAGTATTAGCCGACCCGTGGGAAGGTGGCTTCTACTTGTCTGGGCTGATTTTGGTAGCGGCCGATCTCCGAGCGGCCACTGAACGATGTAATCGTTCAGCGCCTTTATTGACGCAACATGGCAACGGTTTCGTCGAGAGCGTCGCGAAGGATCCAGGCTTTTTGCGTATCGCTGCTGATTGAATTGATTTCGTTTAGGGCGCGCCGAAGCGTCTCTACAGCAGGAGCCGGCGTACCGTGCATAGCCATGAGGCCTGTGCAGGCTACCTCGTAGATGGCGGCACAGGCAACCGGACTCCCTTGGTTGAAAAGGGGAACGCCCTTCGCTATCGCGAGTTCGATGAGCCTTAGCGGTTGCTCCCCGAGGTCGATCGCAGGCGAAAGGGAAGGCTCTTTAGTGGACTCATTCCGCGACTCCTCCTCAACGCTTTTCACATATTCGACTTCTAGTCGGAAGGGGCCTGGCTTTTTGTCGGATAGGGTAAAGCCGATTGAGGTGATGGTTGAGGGATCCAATTTCGCGCTTCGCAGGGAGCGCCCGAAGGATTGGGCAACGAATTGGTTCAACGGTATGAAAACCGCTTTCCATTTGTTTTCGAGAGTTGTGAATGAGGTGCGGAAGGAGCCGGCCATCTGTTGTCTACTAGAGCGCAGATCAAGGAAATAGGTCCGGCCATCGCCGCGTACGCGCAGCTCTATTCCAGTCGCGTCTCCGAGGTTTAGTTGACGGGCACGGTTGCGGATAGAGACGAAACCTCCATTATTGGCAAGTGACAGTTTACCGGTAAATAGCAGATTTCCGTCGCTCGTTTGTTCGAAGGCGCTTTGGGAAACACCGCCCATTACGCTGTCGTTTACGACTGCCCAATCTTGTAAGACGTTGGGATTCTCGAAAGAAGCGATGGTCGTTGCCTTCAGCATAATCGATGAGTGACTCGCGACGAATGCTAGTCCTAGAGCGACCGCAAGCCTTCGTGCTTTGTTGAGCCTGTAGGAACGGTCAAGGCTCCCGTTTTGGGTTGTTTTCTGACGTAACATTGTATTTCGCTCAATTTCCTCAACGGATTCGTACTTGCATGGTTTTAGGAGCAACGAACAAGGTCAACTTCCGAAGGCGCCAAAACAGAGGATGGTGTTTCATTTCCCTATACTAGTTCATTGGTTGCTGACAAAAGGGAACCTCAAGAATTAACGCCACTGACCTCAAATGATTATTCATCCGCTTCCAGTATCGAGCTATGCTCGCTCTGGAGTTCATATAGTTGCTCGATCACATGCGCCAACTTCTCTCCACTATGTGTTAGAGTGTATTCAACATGCGGAATATTTTCTTCAAATTCTTCACGGGAAATCAACTTGTATTCCAATAGTCGCCGGAGGCGCTCATTTAAGACCTTCGTCGAAATGCCTGGAATATAGCGTTCAAGTTTTCCTGGGCGACTCACGCCCTGATGGATTGCGCTAACCACTGCAGCAGACCACTTGCAGCCAACGACATCTTCGAGGCTTCTGTAGGCGCGGCGCTCATCAAGTGTTAGGTATTTTTTCTCCATAATCCTGTTAGCTTAGCAAAAACGACCATCCTGTCCAGTGGGAACAAATTGGTAAGTACCTACCATTTTGCGCCCTCTTTCGCTTTTCCAGAACCATGATAGTCTCAATATACAACAGCACGATGCTGCTTGCTGCGGAAACATCCGCACACGACTAAACCTAAAATCCATTATTAGAATCATGAAAACAAAAGCGACCTTCTATCATGCAGGCTGCCCTGTCTGCGTCAGCGCCGAACAATCGCTCACCACAGTTCTCGATCCGGAAAAAGTCGATCTGGAGATCATTCATCTGGGCGAACAGCCTGGGCGCATTGAAAACGCTGAAAGCGCTGGCGTCGAATCCGTCCCCGCCTTAGTATGGGGTGCAGATACGCTACACATCAATTTCGGCGCCGCCTTGGCTGACCTGAAATAGCATACAAAGAACGACCGCCTGGAGGCGGTCGTTCTTTTTTAGATTTAGTGCAGAGGTGGCAATCCTTCTTATTAGTCCATGAAATCAGTCAAGTGTTAAGGCTCTACAACTTGACTAAGTAGGACTAAGCCCTGATCCCATTGGATTCCTGGGCAGTAGTTGATAGTTGAATATTGGCCCCTTTGATCGCCCCGTCTTAGTCTTTAGTTGCTTATTTGAAATAGCTTGCGAGTGATGGTTGATGGGCAGGCCGATAACGAGTAAGATGTGCGTGAAGTGTGCTGGGTGTTGCAGTAATTTTCCTTTTGTCGTGTTGTCGACAGACGAGATCGGAGCCTTGAGCGAATTCACTGGCTTGGGTGCGGATGCGTTTTCGGATTCGGACAGAAAATCATCCCCTCGTCACTTTTTGAAACACCAGAAGAGTGGAAGCTGCGTGTTTCTCAGAGAAGCTGCTGGGAACTATGCCTGTAGCGTTTATGAAGCGAGACCCAGCGTTTGTCGAAGTTATCCCTTCACTCCCGTTCAGCATAAGGTTTGTGAAGAGAGGTTTGATAAGGTTTCGAGTTGAGAGAGCCATGAAATCCTTCGCGGAAGAAACGAGAAATGATTTTGATTAGGAACGCATAAATACAAATTCTAGATGTATTGGAAAACACCTGCCGCGTAACGCAGTGTAGCGATCCCCGCCCCGTCAGCGGATCTAGCGACGTAGGAGCGATGTTAATTTCAGACTGTTCTGTTTTTCGTTCTGGTCATGTGTCGGACTCGAGGTAATGGTCCGCCGATTATGGGTCGAGAGATGTGCTACAAGTGTAACAGACCGCAGCAGCTGTGCTGGTGCGGACAGATCACTCCTATGCCTACTCGCACGAAATTCGTATACCTTATGCACCCGTATGAGAACCGGCAGATCAAGTTGAATACAGGGCGACTTACCCATTTTTGCTTAGCTGACAGCGAGCTGTATATTGGGGAAACCTTCGATGAGCACAAGGCGGTGCAGGCTTTGATCAATGATCCTGATAACTATCCAGTTCTGCTTTATCCAGGGAAGGGCGCTCGGGATCTGTCCAAGGGAGAACTGCGTGCCTCGGATTTCTCCGGCCGACGACTCGTCGTCTTTCTGCTCGATGCCACTTGGCGACTTGTCCGTCCTATGCTGCGCTTAAGCCATAGCTTGCAGCGGTTGCCAAAGATCATGTTTTCGAATGCGACGCCGAGTCGCTACGTTATCAAACGCCAACCGGAACCGGAGTGCCTCTCAACTTTGGAAGCTACCCATGAATTGCTTCTCGCTTTGGACCGAAGCGGGTTAGATGACTATTCGATGCCGGAGCAGCTCCTCACTCATTTTATGAGCATGCAGGAGTTTCAGGTGAAATGCGCTGAAGAGAATCGCCGCCCGGACTATGTTCTTCGCAAGCCTCCCGAGTTGCCGATCGAAAGCGCGAGAGATCAGGCAGGCGCTCCCTCGAAGCGTCGCAGGATTTTTAATACAGCCCCTCGGGATTCATTGCCAAGTGAGGGTTGAGGAGCGGTCTGATCCTTTGCTTTTCCCGAAAATTCTAATCCTATGGATATCCCTTATCAAAAACTTGAACCTGAAATACTTCGCGCGGTTATCGTGGAGTTTGTGACCCGCGAGGGCACGGATTATGGTGATCGAGTTTTTTCACTCGATGAAAAAATTGCGGCAGTTCAACGTCAGCTGGAAGACGGAAGCGCTCGGATTGTATATGATACTGAAAGCGAGACGTGCAACGTCGTCGCTGTTCGTTAGTCCACGTGGTCCCAGCTAATTTGGGAGCTTCCAGAGTGGGGCGTGTGGTCAAAAAATGTATACAAATTAGGTTTGTCTAAAAATGCATGAGCTAGCATTTTTTGGATACTCAAGAGATGACAAAGGTATAGGATTAAACCTTATTTGCTCCCTCTGGGTAATTCCCTCGAAGCTTGCTTCGTTGCTGGATTTGGTAGCGGCCGATCTTCCCGCTCAGCGCATACGCGTCAACTTAACTCTATTTGAAAGAATTATTGCAGAC
>JAPKDW010000294.1 GCA_028822375.1 Opitutaceae bacterium
ATAAATCAGTGTAGGAGGCGGTCCCGCTAAGCGTGGACCGCGATATTGCAGATCCAAATAGAACGAACGAGACATCGCGGGGTAAACCCGCTCCTACATTCATTTCACCGACGATTAATTTTCGGGAAGGATTTTAAGGTGCCCCGATTTTGAGTCATTGTCTTCGCGCGAATCGGTTTGTCCGCCGAGATAGGTTTGCGCTTGTATCGTGTATCCAGTTTCCGATGTTAGAAGAGATTGGTCGAGGTAGATTGTATGGCTCGTCGTCTCGTTCTCGATTAGTTGGCCAAGGTAGATACGTTGTGACTGTCCTTCGTTTTGGACTAGATCGATCGATACGCTGCGTAACGATTCGGTTCCACGGTTTTGTACCGTGACCATTAATGGGATTGTGGTTTCGGTGGCCTGATCGAAGTCCAGGTAGAAGTCGGCAAGAGCCGCATCGGCTATGCCGGATTGGTCTCGGTCCAAAATTCGATCCATGTTTAGGGCACCGTGTCCGACGTTAACGTCGATCCCTGGAGCGCTCGCGTCGTCGGCGTAGGTGAGTACGATATCGACGGCTTCTTGCGGGGTGAGTTTCGGATCGAGGGAAAGCGTTACGGCAATGCCTCCAGCGACGAACGGCGTTGCTGCAGAGGTTCCTGAAAAACTGGTCCACTTTTCTTCACCCCAGGCTGCGTAGATTCCGACCCCCGGGGCAGCGATGTCGACGTCTTCACTGAAATTGGAAAATTCGGCTCGCTGGCTTTCCGTGTCGATCGCTGCGACGCCGATAACGCCGTCAAATCTAGCGGGATAAGTGATCTCTCCCATCCCGTCGTTTCCGGCCGACGCTACGAGAATAACATTGTTTGCCTGAGCATAGGCGATGGCGTTTTCAAGAGTGGCGCTGTAGCCGTAACTGCCAAGACTCATGCTAATGATTGATGCGCCTTGAACGACCGCTTCGATAATGCCCGTTGCGAGAGTAAAACTATCGCCGGTTCCTGTTGAATCCATGACTTGAATACTTAGCAGATCAGCATTCGGCGCTATGCCCGCATGGTTGCCACCTGCGATGAGCGAAGCTATAGCCGTTCCGTGCCCATTGTATTCGGAATCTTGGTTTTCACTCGAGTCGACCAGACTGATGCGTTCGATATTGGCGCCATCTAATGTGGGGTGGTCATCGATACCTGTATCCAGTATTGCGATCGTTATCCCTTTTCCCCATTGTTCGTTGTCATCGGGAACGCCTAGCCAATCGAGAGCGTTATTTTCGAAAGACTGATTAGCGATTCCAGTGAGAGTCGGTTGGGGGAGAGTGGGAGCGACTACGAGGTAATTGAAGTCGATGTCGGCGTTGTCTCCGGCGAGTTCTCGTATACGTTGAGCGTCGTCCTCGTTGTTTGACCGAACACGTAGGGCTTTAAGAGTGGAGTTTCGAGCAATAATCGAAATACCGGACCGTTCCGCATCGGCAATAAAGCGGTCGTAGGCGGTTTGATCTTTGAATGAAAGCAGAAGCTCGTTGGCGAGCGCTAAGTCGGCGTCGGTTAGCGCGTCTTCGGTAGGGTGGAGAGCTAGCGGTTCTGGAAGTGTTTTGTCTTTTTCCTGAAAAGCGGATGACGGTCGATTAGCGGTTTTGGATGTGACTGTGGGTTCTGCTTCTGGTGGATTGCGAAGCATGGAGACGTAACGTCCGCCGAAATAGGCGAACGCTAAAATGGCTAGGATACCAAGTGCTTTTCTAAAGCGATTCATTTCGGAACGTTGCAGAGCGGAACTGGACAACTAGTACATCATCTTGAGTGTTTCGTACATACAGATTATTGAAACGACCATTGAGAAGTTGATAACCAGTCAGCTCTCGTTTTCGTAGGTCGCTCGCAGCATCAATGGGTATGAACGAAATTATTTAGACGATGCGCTAGTGCTTCTTTACGATAGTGAAATGGTCTTTGGATTCACCTTTCTCGTTCAGGAAGACGACATTCATTTGATTGGATTTAACATCTATTACCAGTGAACCTAGTTCGAGGAGAGAAAGAAACATGACTGGATGATCGAGGGTGACCTTGCCTCCCATTTTTGAAACCTTACCGCTGGAGCCTGCAACGATGTTCACGCTGCCTTCATTGGAGCCCAAGCCGTTGGTCGCTTTCGTGTAGGCTCCGTCGCCGTCGATACGTCCGTCGCCTCCATCCAAAAAGTGAGCTTTCGAGTCGAGTGTGTGGGAATGCCCGTAGTGGCCATCGACGAGATATGAGCGCTCGTATGAATGGCTGTGTCCGGAAAGGACGAGATCGGCTCCGTATTTTTCGAGCAAAGGAAGGTAGTTTTCGCGCATCTCGATTAGTTGGAGATCCTTGTCCGAGTCATGGCTGCCTTTGGTGTAGGTCGGGTGGTGAAAGAAGGTGATCAGCCATTTTGCTTTGGAGTTTTCGAGATCTTTCTTGGCCCATTGATACATTTCGGCTCCGACGCTTCGATCAACGCTGATCGATGCAAGACAGAGAAAATGGATATTTCCGTAGTCGAAGGAATAGTAGGCTTCGGTTCCGGACGGAGCGCCTCCGACTTCGCCGTTCTTGGGCAATGTGAACAGGTCGTAGTAGACGCCGCTTTGATTTGAAGTGTCTATGCTCTTAGCATCGTGATTGCCGATAGTTGGCCAAAGGGGCGATTGGGATAGAATTTCCGGATAGGTGTCGAAAACGGCGGCTTGATATTGTTCGTCGGTGCCGTGGGTGTAGGCGTTGTCGCCTAGCATGAGCCAGAGATCGGTGTAGCGATCGCCGTTATAATCGCGGTAGGCTTGATAAACTGCGTTGGCATCGTCGTTTGCGGTGCCTGAATCGCCAATAACCCAGATGCGAGTGGGTTTGGCCTTTCCTGGACGGGGCGATGTTATGAAAAAATGCTCTTTGTCAGTGGCTGGCTTGGACTGGCTTTCGGAGCCGATCGCGTAGTGGTATCGGGTCTTGGGGTTTAGGTTTTCTAGTTTGATCTCGTGATAGAGCGTTGCGACTGTTTCGACTGCGTGGCTCTTGAGGCGAGTTGCTTTCTTGCCGTACCAGACTTTGCCGATCGACGGCGTTTCGGTTCGCCAACGGAGAATTGTGCTATCGTGGCTGCCTTGCTGGAGGTAAGGCCCGCGGGTGATATTCTCTGCCTGAATTGCGGCAGAGAAGGTGATGGCGATAAAAATAAGGAAGGATTGAGAGAGGTTCATGGATGTTGTTTGGTTGATCGAAAATCTTAGAGATTGTTAAATAAGTCGATGATTTCTCCGCTGCCTAATTGTAGGAGCGGATTTAACCCGCGATAATGGGTGTCTAACTATCAAAATGAAAAATCGCGGGATAAACCCGCTCCTACAATGACTTATTTAACAGTCTCTAAGAGGCTGTTGAATACGTCGACGCCCCTACGCGAAAACGTAAACGGACTTAATTAACAGTCTCTAAGATGATTCAGAAAGTTGCAATTGGGTTAAGAGGCGAACCGGTTCCGCCCTTAACGGGAAGAGGCGCTACAGTTAGTAAGAAATCCCAACGGTTTAGCTCGCGGGACGTTTTGCTTAGCGCTTCGAGATCGAGATTGTCTAACATGTGGACTCCCATTGCGTGAAGCATGAGTAAGTGGATGGGGCTCGTGACGCCTGGGATTCCGGAAGGTGCGACTTCGCTGCCGCCATCGCTGCCGAGGACTGCGATGTCCCGCGCTTTGAGCCATCGAGCGGATGTCGCATGGAGTCCCGCTTGGGTGCCATTCCAGGGACCGACTGCGTCACGCCGAGCCCAGCGTCCGGTGTATAGAAGAACGACGTCGCCACTGGAAACGCTGATTCCGGTTAGTTTTTCCCAGGCATCAAGGTCTTCGGGATAGACTGCGGTTCCGGGTTCGAGATAATTGACGCCCCGTAGTTTGGGAAGATCGATGAGGATACCACGGGAAAAAATGCCGTTTTTTAGATTGTGAATATCGAGTTTCGTCGCGCCTTCGGAAGTGACTACTTTGCTGGAAATTCCGTTGTAGAGCGTTTGTTTGTGAACGTAGTGGCTGAGCGAGTCGATGTGCGAGTGGGCGAAGCCGTGATAGGAAACCGAGTAATTGTCCGAGCACCATTGAGCGTGTAGGTTTTGCCCGTCGGAGAGCATTGTATGGACGAAGGGATTGGGGTTGTCCGCGGCCGGTTCGGTTTCCACATCTCGGGCGAGAGAGACTGAAATGCCTTTTTTGACGAGTTTCGCTGCCTGTCGCCGTTTTTTTGGCGTAATGAGGTTAATGGCTCCTAGTTGATCATCGGCTCCCCAGCGTCCCCAATTGGAGAGCTCTTCAACCATCGCTAGAATGTCCTGTTGGGATAGTTGCGGTTTTGCGGAGTTAGCGTTCGAGAAGCTGCTAAGCGAAAGAAGGCAGGAGAGGCCGATAAATAAGGTGCGTGAAAGTCGATTGAACATGACTGTGATAGGGGGTGGATAGGGTTATTTCCCTGAGCGGGGAATAGATACTGGAATTATCGAGATGAATTGCGGGAACTTCCAGCGAATTGATTCGAAAATCAAGCTGGACATTAGATTGGCTTGAATGAGAATCGCGGCCTTTCCTATTACGGCAGTCCTCGTAGTTCAATGGATAGAGCACCGGCCTCCGAAGCCGGTAATCCGGGTTCGACTCCCGGCGAGGGCACCAG
>JAPKDW010000295.1 GCA_028822375.1 Opitutaceae bacterium
CCTTACTCATATCACTGGTAACTTCAGACTCATTTCTTTATCGGAAGGTTCAGTAAAGGGGTAGCATACGGGGTTGTACCTTGACTCTTGGCTAAAACGGTTTCTTCCGGCCTTGCAAAGGCTGACCTGTCAAATGTCAGGATATGACCCTGTTCGTTATTTCCTTTCTAGGGTACCTTTGGTATCCAGAACATGGGTCCACAAAACAATTGAGTCGGGCTGCGGATCCGCCGAAGCGACCCCCGCCAAGAAGATCGTCTGGCATTTGAAACAGAACGATCTCCCCGGGATCACGCTGGCATAGGGCACTTCACTCGAACTGTTGCCCAGTGGAAATATCATCATCGGCAACTGCCACTCGTCGATTTCGTGAAAATGACCTGTTGTAGCTACTTAATTACTGAAACCTGAGAGCTCCGGATAAAGGTAGGAATCTATGGAATCCGGCAAAAAATATTGAATCGCAACCGGGTTCATTGCTCGAAGCGTGCTTCGTTGCTGGTTTTTGCGATGAATGTGTCGCTACGCTCGAAACATCAAACCCCGAAGCGCGAAGCGTTTGTTTGCCGTGATGCCTCGCTGACGCGAAGCGGCAGTCGACGAAGTCGAGAGCTTGCTCCGGGGTGGCAAACAAAGGGCGCAGATATTCACTTGAAATATTCCGAAGCGTGGATTGAATTGGAAGAATGCAAATCACCAATCGAATTCAGGTCGCCTTGGCAATCGCCACAATTACTTCGTTAACAATCCTATCTACAGCCTCGGGCAATGATCATGCCGCGAAAATGGAACCTGGTTTCAAAAGCCTGTTTAACGGCAAGGATCTGACTAATTGGACAGGTAATCCGAAATTGTGGTCGGTCGAAGATGGAGCCATCACCGGAAAGACGGGTGATAAACCGCATAACAAACTCACTCATAACACCTTTCTTGTTTACACGAGTGACTCTGTTGATGATTTCGAACTGCGTTTGAAATACCGAATCGAAAACGGTAATTCAGGTATTCAGTATCGAAGCAAAATTTTGGGTGAAGGCGAATTTGGTCCCATCGTGGGAGGTTATCAGGCCGACTTCGAAGCGGGCGCAACTTATTCAGGCATTCTATATGAGGAGAAAGGTCGAGCCATTCTGGCCCTCAGAGGACAAACCACAAAGATTGTCACCAATCCCGAGAATCCTAAAAAGCCCATTGTCCAAGAAATTGGTTCAGTCGGCGACACAGACGATATTCAAAGCGTCATCAAATCCGAAGACTGGAATGATTACACCATTATAGCTAATGGTAATCAGCTCACTCATATAATCAACGGTCGGGTGACCGTATCAGTCATCGATGAAGACACGACCGGTAGCGCTAAGTCAGGCGTCCTCGCCCTGCAAATTCACGTCGGTCCGGTCATGACGGTTCAGTTCAAGGACATTCGCATTCGGGAGATAAAGTAATGCAGAATGTTCTAGTGAACCGGAATTAGTTTAGTCGGATAACGCCGATTGGCATTCCATTCACCTAAGTAGATCGCCCCGGAACTGTGTACATATAGGTCATGCCCGTGAATGAAGGTGTTGGTTGTTTGGTGGAGCGGCTCAAGCGCCGATCCATTTGGCTGTTCTATAGCGCCTGGACGAAAAAAAGGGCATCGCTAGGCGATACCCTTTTCAACTTATCAAACTACAAACCAGATATGAAAATGAACAAACCCAACTGTTCACCTTAAGATAGACGGGGTAGGGAGCGAAGCGTTCAAAATCGGGTAAGTTTTGTTCATAGGAAATTCAATTGTTTCAGCCTAGGGCTTTAACCTTCTTCATCATCTACGGAAACTCGACACACTTACCATCAAGCAGCGGCATCTGAGCTTTCATGTCCGTGAACTGTTTTTGAGTTCCTTTTTTATTTCTGCAGCTACTTCCGGATACGATTAAAGTTCCCGGGCGCGGACGTTCTTGAACTTAAGAGTACCTCCTGAGCACTGAAGCGTGAACGGGCCACTGCTAAAAGTGTCATCAGTGAATTCCGCTGTAGTCACCCCGTTCAGGATAACCGTGAACTTGTTTCCGTCAGCTGTGATGTCGTAGGTGTTCCACTGATTCGGCGTATTGATAACTTCTGACGGCGCTGCAAAGTTAACGACACCTCCGGTACGATAAGTCTGGTCGGGCCGCGTATCGAAAATATTAACTTCATAGGAGTTCTTGTCCGTAATATTCTCTGGATCTGACGCTCGAATGAAGATGCCGCTATTGGCTCCCGCATCGGTCCAGAATTCCAGCTGGATCTGAAAATTTGCGAAACTCTGTTTGGTTACGAGATGGCCGACTCCCGCATCAGCGACAAATTCGCTTCCCTCAACTCGCCAATTGCCGTCGCCGACCTGGTTCCAGCTATCGAAACCCTCTGAAAGATTGATCCAGTTTTCAGAGTCGTTTTTAGGAGCGCAGGCAAATAGCAAGGTAATGCTAAGTATAAAAATCGAGGAGTTTATTGATTTTATAATGTGGGTTTATCTTTCCGTTAAAGTTGAAGCGGCTATCTTAATGTAGTCGGGAATAACAGCGGATTGGATTGATTTCAGTAGGTGTTCTACAAGTTCGTCGTTCCCGTTCGTGGCCAATTCCTCAGCAGCCGCTAAAGCCGCGTGAGCGGCCGAAATTCGCAGTGCGGAAGGACCTTTATTGAGCGATTCGACAATTGTTGAGATTGCCTCTTCAGTTCCAATTCGAGCCAGTGCGGCGAGAGCAGATTTGGCAACGCCGGTATCCGCATTGACGGCCAGTTGCTGTATAGCGGGCACTGCGGCTTCATCACCACGAACTCCTAGCGAAGTTATGACCCCTGACAACAATCGTCCGTTCAGGTTGGGTAGAGCAGCTCGAAGCGCTTTGCCAGCCGAAGGGTCGTCGATGACTTCCAGGGCGGTTCTGGCGTACGAGGCCAGTTCCTGGTTGCCAAGCAGTGCGGCGAGCGAAAGAACCGACTCCGGTCCACCAACCACTGCAAGAGCCTGGCAAGCGCGGGCTTTCATTTGAGTGTCGGAAGCGAGGACGGCGAGAGCACCCGCCTCATCCCATTCCACAGCAAGCGTAATGCTGCTAATTCCGAGACTAAAGAGAGAGAGTATGAGAATGCGTAAAGAATTCATAGAAATATTGGGCCAAGGTTTAAGCATGCCAAGGATCGCGGCGAGATCTACTGCACATCCGATTGGCTTCTTCGTCGTCAATAAAGGTTTCCGTCTTTGGGTCGAAGCGGACTTTGCGACCCAGCTGCCAGCCGATTGCCGCAACGTGGCAGGCAATATGACCAAAACGGGTATTGTCCGCATTCGCTGCTGGTTGCTTGCGGGTTTTGACGCAGTCAAGAAATTCGCGAACATGCTTGATGGGATCCGTACCGCTGAGTGATTCGGTTGGCTGTCCCTCTAAAAGGTTTTCTGAGCTGGTGACAATGCTCTTGTCGTCGCCGGCCTCGACCCATCCTTCGTCTCCTTCAAATCGCACGGGACAAGTTCCCGCTACGTTCCAATCGCCTTCGCCTTTGAATCCTGACAAGCGCAGTACGAGTCGTTTGCCGTCTTTGTATCGGCCAATGATGCTGTCTCCTTCGTATTCATATTCTACTGGCATCGTTCCATCAGCATCGGCCGCCCACTGGCAAAGATCGATCGTATGCGATCCCCATTCAGGCAAACCCGCTCCGCCATGGAAATCATAGTGACCGCGCCAACGGCCTTGGACATACTTTTTATTATACGGGCGCCACGGGGCCGGACCGAGCCAGCGATCCCAATCGACTTCGTTCGGATCGGGTAGGGGCTCTTCCGCCAGCCATTCTACATTCGGTACGAGCTTGAGTATCCCCGCATGTACAGTGTGGATTTCCCCTAGCTTACCGCTGCGGGCAAGATGGGCGGCGAACTGGAAATTGTCGACATTGCGGCGCTGGGTACCGGCTTGGAAAACGCGACCGTACCGGTTGACGGTATCAGCCAATTCCTGGCTTTCTTTTACCGTCATGCTACAGGGCTTTTCACAGTAGATATCCTTGCCCGCCTTTGAAGCGAGCATGGTGCCGAGGGCGTGCCATCGGTCGCCGGTGGTAATTTGAACCACGTCGATATCGTCCCATTCGAGAATTTCGAACATGTCGCGACATTTGTAGCAGTCCTCATTGCCGTAATCGCGATTGACGATACGTCGGACTGTCTCGCGTTGAGCGGCTTGGGCATCGGCAATGGCTACGAACTGAACGTCCGGCTGCTTGAGGAAGCAGGCCAGCACTTTTCGCCCACGCGGGCCAATGCCAATGCCGCCCATTACAATCCGGTTGCTCGGAGCGACGGTCCCGTTTTTGCCGAGGGCGCTGGCTGGGATGATCGTCGGCATTCCAAGCGTTAAAGCAGCCGCTTTTATGAAGTTACGTCTCGTTGTTTTAATACTCATAAGGTTAAGGAGGGTTAACGTTCGGTCAATATAGAATCGTTAAGTGAGAAATCAATATTGAAGTGGCAATAGGGATGTTCTCCCACGAAGAGCACACTCGTTTAACTCGTAGTCTCATAAACTTCGAATGCTTGATTTGTAAGTAGTTCGGATTTAACATGTTGTAGAAGTATAGTGGGGAATTCGTAACCGAACTAGAAGTGACTAATCCAAATTATGAA
>JAPKDW010000296.1 GCA_028822375.1 Opitutaceae bacterium
CTATTTGGATCCGCAATATCGCGGGGTAAACCCGCTCCTACACTGACTTATTAAATAGGATCTAAGGCATGTGAGCACGCTGCAATAAGCTACCTTCACTAACCTAACCGACACATTGACCCGGCAATGCCGGAATAAAGTCGAAGAATAATTCGTGCGCTTGAATCCGCTTTCTGGTAGCAATATTTCTATGATTAAACTCGTTGCCATTACGGCCCTTCTCTTGCTCGCTTCTATTTCGAACGCCGCCTCGGTTGACGTGTATTTCGGAACGGGAGGCAAGGCCACCAAGGGAATCTATCACGCCAAATTCGATACGGAATCCGGCAAACTATCACAAGCCGAATTAGCCGCGGGAATCGGTGGACCGGGATTCCTCGCTTTCTCGCCCGACAAAACGCGCCTTTATGCTGTCTGCCAAAAAAACAAAGCGCCAAGCGTCGCTGCATACAGCGTACATTCCGATGGCAGCCTTGAGCTTTTGAATACAACGCCCATCGGTGATGGTGGCGGAGCTCACATATCCGTCCACCCTTCCAACAAATTTCTGATGACCGCTCAGTACGGCGGTGGCTCGGCCGCAGTATACCCTATCGAAAAAGACGGACGCGTAGGAAAACGAGCCCAGTTAATCGAACATGAAGGCGGATCGGGCGTTGTTGGAAAACGCCAAAATAAACCCCACCCTCACTGGACTGGTTATTCGCCCGACGGCAAATTTGCATTCGTTCCTGACCTAGGACTCGACCAGGTCGTAATCTACCGCATTAACGCGCATAAACCTTCGCTGTCGCCACACGGAGTTGCTCAAAGCATTCCCGGCGGCGGACCTCGGCATATGAAATTTTCAATTGATGGAAAGTTCATCTACTTGCTCAACGAGCTTGAGCTTTCGGTTACTACTTTCAAATACAATGCAGCTAAGGGAACTACCAAACAGCTTACCACGACCCGCGCCCTTAGTCCGGAAACGAAAGCGAAGGAACGTTTCAATTCCAGTTCCGAAATAATCGTTCACCCAAATGGCCGTTTTGTCTACTCCGCCAATCGCGGAAACGACTCGGTAACTGTTTATAATGCCAATCCCAAAACCGGCAAACTAGTCGTCAAAGAAGTTCAAGCGATTCGTGGCGCTTGGCCACGAAATATCAATATGGATGCCAACGGGCGTTGGTTGCTCGCAGCAGGAGCGGATTCCAACACCATCTCCGTATTCGAAATCGACCAAGAGAACGGCGAGCTAACGTTTCAAACGAAATCCATCATCAACGTCCCCGGATCAATTTGCATCGTATTCAAGGAATGATACATTGTAGGAGCGGGTTTATCCCGCGATAAGTGAATATCTGCGCCCTTTGTTTGCCACCCCGGAGCAAGCTCTCGACTTCGTCGACTGCCGCTTCGCGTCAGCGAGGCATCACCGCAAACAAACGCTTCGCGCTTCGGGGCTTGATGTTTAGCAACCGGATAAATACCTCAAAGCTTGCTTCGTTTCTAATTTTGGTAGCGGCCGATCTCCGAGCGGCCATTATTGTTGAAGCATCTGAACGATTTCATCGTTCAGTGGTCCCGCCGTTGCGCATAGGCGTCAACTTAAGCCTAAACAGTTGCTGACATTGTAGATTCCACGCCGAGGTCTCGTCGTAGCTACGCCGCAGCGCGGTGTGGGTTTTAGACGGTTTTCAGTTAGGTTGACGCGTATGGCCGCTCGGAGATCGACCGCTACCTTTTGAATTCCTCCGGGTTGCCGCGCACCCCGTCATTCAGCCAAAAAATCCAAGATCATATTCTTCGGTACAACCAAGCAGAAGAATAAAAACGGTGATAAATCGGGGCATGTATGAACAGTACTTCAAGCCACTCCAAAGTCAAAACCTCGTATTCATGATATGCGGCCCTACTCTCGAATCTCCAAAAAGTAGTCGTCTTGACGTCCCTTCCCCGAAACCTCTATGCGACTGGGGAAGACCGACACAGTCGCATACGAAGTCTCTTCCGTATCTACCATTCCCTTGAGCGTAAGATAGTGGATTCCTTTCTTGAAGCCGTAAGCCCCTCGGTGATTGTGACCATTGATGAACGCAGCGACACACGAATGCTGCTCCAGTAAGTTCACGACCTCCCTAGCGTTCCAAGCAGAGTGATTCGTAAATGGATACACAGGATGATGACTGTGCAAAACAACGCGTCCGCCTCGCTTTGTTGCCCGAGCCAGTTGTTTCTCAATCCACTTCATTTGAGCCTCCCCGATACCACCATTGTATTTCGGCAAATCGCCACCCAATGATTCGTAGATTGCGGCTGACTTCTTTGCCTTTCGACTTCCAGCAGGATGAGCGTAGAGGCTGATGTCATTTGTATCCAGAATCAGAAAACGCCAGCCGCCGACTTTGAATCCATAATATCGCTTCTTAAGTCCAAGGCGCTTGGGAACGTGCTTCTTGTATCGATCTTCTACCGAGAAATCATGATTGCCCAAGACATAATAGATATGGGCTTTGGATTTCGCGGCTATCGGCAGCACCCCGTCGAAGCTCTTCCAATCGCGATCGATGAAGTCGCCCAAATGCACTACGTGGGCCAATGCCTGCCCATTGAAATCCGCAATGCAATCTTCGAGCTTTTTCAGGGACAATCGATACTGTCGCCGCGTACCTTCTACATCGCAGTACTGGCAATCCGCAATCGCTCCAAATGAAAATAGAGCTTTCTCCTCGGGATTCGATTCTTCGCCCCAGGCGTTTCCGCTCATACCCGCAAATAGCGCAAAACTTTGAATAAAGATGACTACTGAATTCTTTGACATCTAGTAAAAACAATCGCTTCGCATTCCCAAACCGCAAGCCTTTGCCATTTATTCGACCTCTACCTTCAATTGGTTGAATCGCAAAATATTCGGGTGCCTCTAAAGTACCAGAAACCAATTCCTCAATTCCCCAATTCTCATCTGCGTCAATCTGAGCAATCTGTGGGCAACTTCGTTTGGAGTCATCCAGCATTCGCTGAAAAGCGCCTGTTCGCCCGCCATGACAAAGAACTCATCTGCATCGACCTTGCAGAAAGTTCCTCTTTTTATAATCGCTGGAGTTTCCTAAATAGTCTGGAATACCGGCAAATGAAAACTAAGAATTATGGCGAGGCGGAGCATAATCCATTCGTTCACCAACCAGACAGAAACCCAACGCCCCTTTCCCCTATAATGCGAACCGCATTCACAATCATTATCCTTTTCTTCTCAGGACCCATTCTACTATGCAAGGCAAGCGAAGTCGCAGACCTCGAATCCACGATTGCTGATCTCGTTGCAAACGAACAGATCCTAGGAGCTCAGCTGTTTATCGGTAAAAACGATAAAATTCTCCTCGAACGAAATTTTGGCGTTCGTTCAGCAGACGATTCCAGTCCAATAGATTTCGATACGCAATTTTGTATCGGCTCTTGCTCAAAGCCTTTCGCTTCAGCGGTAACCTTAGCTTTGACTCAAGAGAAACACCTGAATCTGGATACGCCCATTAGCGTGGCGCTCCCGGAATTTAAATTCCTCGAAATCAAAGACCACGGCTCAACAGACCGCAGCCCGACTCTACGAGAACTATTATCCCATCGTGGTGGAATTTATTCTCAGAAGGTGGGTATGAATCGGCGACAAACTAAGTGGATTCGAGATTTCAAATTGACGCTTGAAGACGCCGTATCAGGTATAGCCAAAGAGTCCTTAATAAGCGTTCCCGGCACAGACTTCGCCTATAGCGGCGCAGGGTACTGCATCATTGGTCGCGTTGCGGAAGCTGCGATGGAGCAATCATTCGAGGATATCTTCCAAACGAAAATCGGTCAGCCCCTCAACCTCCATCGCACCACTTTCTTCCCCAACCCCAGCGATCCAAACATCGCTACCGGTTCATCAAACGAAGAACTCCATCCAGCCACTCCACACCTCTCGGAGCCGTTTAACCTACCTCTCATAGGAGGCAGCCTCTACTCTACTGCCCGCGACAGTTCGCGTTTCGCCAGAATGGTCATTGGCAAGGGATGCCTTGGGGAAGTCGAGATTCTATCGAAGACAGCGTTTAAGGACTATAGTCGACTGCACTTCGAGGGCAAAAGCTACGGACTGGGTTGGAGCCTAAAAACTCAAAACCGGAAAACAGTCGAACTCTCCCACACGGGAGCTTTAGCCGCAAGTCGGGCAGCTTTCCGCATAAATCTAAAATCAGGCATGTATGTGGTTGCGCTCTACACGCTCACGGAGCCAAGCGTATCCGCCGATACAGGACAACGTTTAGCAAAAGCCATTTCAGCTGTAACAAGCAGCGAGGACTAAGATCGAATGCTTGGTAGATAAAATAGTTGCCCACAGATTGCTCAGATTCACCCAGATTTTTCAAGACTTCGAATATCCATCTGTATCAGATAAATTATCAAACCCCCATCTGTGACTATCTAAGAGGCTGTTTAATAAGTCGAATGTTTCTCCGCTGCCTAATTGTAGGAGCGGGTTTACCCCGCGATAATCCGCGTCTATGCAATAAAAATGAAAAATCGCGGGATAAACCCGCTCCTACACTGACTTATTAAACAGGCTCTAAGCAATTTGTAGGCAAAAATCCCTAGAAGATCACTCCCCTAGTGCGCCCAAACCTTATTGCCAACTTCT
>JAPKDW010000297.1 GCA_028822375.1 Opitutaceae bacterium
CATATTAACAGGGTTTGTATTTGTTTTCGCCCGTGCTCGGTTAGTTCAATTAGAGCACTGGGAGTTGAAATTGCCTAAAAGGTAGAAAAGACAGTGGGACGAGATTGAAGGAACGTCCTTAATACTGTTTTGAATGGGTATGACTAGATTGGGAATGCAAGCTACTAGTTCGAGCTAGCCTTAAGTAAAAGACCCATTGCCTTACCCTGTCAACAAAGCGCCAAAACTTGTTACTTAAACAATTAAGTAAACCCTGTCGCTCTCACCCAAAAGATCAGATAACTTCTCTAAATGCTCGTGGAACGACGTATCACGAGATCGTCGCCATGCAGAAGGTGGCGAGATCCCGTACAGCTCTGCTTCTGCTCGATTAGCTCAATCGCTAAACTAGCCGCCTTTGCGCCAATACTTTCATTTGGACTGTTCACCGTCGACAAACCGATACTGGGGAATTCGCTGCCAGGTTGATTACCCATTCCCACAACCGCCACATCTTCCGGCACTTTCAAGCCCATGCCTTCCAAAGCGCCGATCGCTTGAATACCGTAAATATCCAAGCCGCAAAACAACGCATCTGGACGATCCTTTTCAGAAAACATCTCAACAACACTCTCGGCGATATCAGCCTCAAGGGGAAACAGGCGCATCCAATCTTTTCGGAGATCAATCCCCTCTCTTTTCAAGCAATTCCTATAGGCCTCTACACGAGCGCGAATCATACGCCGACCATCATCCCAGCCCAAAAAACCAATTTTCTTACGTCCAAGAGAAATCAAGTGATTCATAGCTGTCTTAGAAGCCTCTCGAGCATTCCAGGCCACCATATCGACATCCGACATGCCTTCCAAGGTGTCGTTAAGGAAAATTAAGGGCGTACCATTATCGATGATACGTTGATAGGTCTTTTTTCCCTCTTTGAAAGGCACCGAGATAATTGCATCAAATCGATGCTGCAACATCAGCTCCACTTCCTTTTCCAACAACTTCGCATCAAACTCATGCGTCGACAAAAACGGTGAGTACTCTGTATCGCCGAGAACGCTACGGACACCTTTTAACGATTCGTCGGCCCAGTGATGCTTAAGATGATTATACAAAAGCCCAATGATGCCGCTGCGGTTCCGGCGTAGGTTTTTCGCCAATGCATTCGGAACATAACCCAGGTCTTTCGCGAGCGCCAAGACACGCTGCTCGGTCTTTTCCGAAATCTTCATTTTGCGAGCCTTGCCGCTCAAAATAAATCCGGTGGTGGAAACGGCTATACCCGCCTCCTTGGCAATCATCGACGTACTAACCTGCTTTTTCATAGAAATCGAAGCGGCAAAGACCATCCGATCTTTCGCCAGGGTTCAAGCACTATTGATAATACCCATAGTCGTAGAGCGAACACCCCACCCCTACGAATAGACAAACTGCTTGAACCCGAAAACCCCACGAATCAATGAAACTCAAAGAAACGCGGGGCTAACCCAAACAGCATCCCACGCAAGGCTACTGCTACTATTAATGAACTACCAAGAAAAGGTATTAGTCAGCACGAAAGAACGCGGCTCGACAATCCTGTAGGCCCAATTTTGAGCGACATCGTTTTGCGTTGGATGCTCGTCAGCTCTAACTGCAATCGGATCGGTATTATCAAGAAGATTCCGGATATTCAGTTGAATTTTCCAGTCGATCTTTTCATTGCGGATTTTCCGTTTATAAGCGAAGTGCAAGCCTGTATCCAGTATCGATTCGCCGACGAAAGGCGCGTCCACATTGACGGCTCCAATTTCGTCGAACGCGTATCCGATCGTCGAATTATCCTGCCAATTGATATAACCTCCCGCGTTAAAGCCCTTGAGGCCTCCTTCTTGGAAATCGTAATTGGTCAATATCGAGAACTTCCACTCTCTCATTTCGGGTTGGAGACGCCCTTCTTGCGCAATGACGAAGTCCATCGCATTCTGCATATCGTTGACGATATCGGAGACTGGCCGGTCGCTTCTGTCTGGCACCAACACATCGCCATGCTGCAGCATCGTCGGAAAATGCTCCTCCATATACAATCGAGCCGAAGGTTGAATTCTGTCACGCACGGCTTCGTTACGGCTTCCTAGCAGCGAAACGCGCCATTGAGGTAGCGGTCGGTAGCTAACACTCACTTCCAAACCTTTCGTATCGATGTCCATTGTATCCGTAATGGTTCCGTTGAGGAAGCGATTGCGAAAGGATTCATCGACCGCATCCGCCAAGGCTTCCCAAATAGCGTTCGAGCTGCCCGATATGGAAGTTCCTCCCACTGCGCGAGCATTCTTCTGACCGCTTTCGAACCAGCTGAGCTTTCCACTGAGTTTTCCCTGGAACATGCTAGCTTTGAAACCGTAATCGATCGTCTCGCCAGTCGAATAGTCACGCGGAATCCCTTGGTAGTTGGAGTCGCCTGCAGAGGGCTCGAAATTGTTCGAACGATTGTAGGTCAGACTGAAGAAATCAAGATCGCCTTGATTCCGCACCAAGTGAAAAACGCCGCCAAGCGAGTAAGTAGTCTCTTCAATATTCGAGATCGCCAGATTCGGAGTTCTAACGTTTACCCCGTCCAGATAGGAAACAAAGCTCCCATCGCTTTTCTTAGCCCAATCGGGTCCTGCGACGTCCTTGATATCTTGAGTATCGATACGGTTCCCAAGAGTCGTTACCAAACGATCATCGAAGAAATAACTTTGGGCAGCCAACATGTAGACTTTTTGCTTATTCTCGGTATCGACTCCCGACCTAAAGTTCAGGTATTCAGCTTGAACGCCATTAAAGCTTGAAGCGTAGTCCTGCCAGTCACGGACATCGAGGGACTGCCCTGCTTGAGGCGCTCGGTCTCCGCCATCGATATCCACGTAGAAGACAGGTCGGATGCGATTCGCCCCATTGAGGACGTTCCCATTAAATCCAGCGAGCGGAGTCGTATTGATGAGGCGTTGCCGATCCGTAAACCGGCGTCCTATATTGTCTTGAGCCATGAGCGAAATCTGATGGCGACCCGCCCATTTACTCTGTTCCCTGAGGTCGAGATCATAGGTAGCCGTAAAACGATAGTTCTCGGTTTCGTAGAGGAAATCACGATTTTCGACGGTTCCCCCTCCAAAGAAAAAGTCGCCTTCATTAGGGTTCGGAGAACCATCCGGCAAGGTCGAGCTAGCATCGCCCCACATTTGATTTCCGCCTGACCAGCGAATGTCCTTTTGATGCGATTGCTTGAAGGCCGCGAATTGCAAATAGAGGTTATCGCCTAGCTTTTGCTCGACAGTAAGGTCGCCGATCCAGAACTGACGATCATCGAGGCGGTGATTGCCCATATTCTGTTCGTGATCCATGAAGTCGAAGGGAAGTGGCACGTTGGCGTGGTTAGTGAATCCGCCACGTTCAAAATCCGATACCGCGTAGTTCTTCCAGTTTTGGACAGGATCCATCGGGCCTGCCGATCCAAAAATGAGTCGAATGGTATCTCCACCTGAAGCGTTGCGGATTCCGGCGACCGAGCTTGGGTTCGTCGCGCCGTCAACCACAGTAGTGGGATTGCCAGCGGCACGCCAAGCTCCCATGCGGTCTACGCTGATCGTGGGGACCGCGGTGTTACGCTCCCAATCGACATATTCCATATTCGCCCTGATTGTCGTGTTTTCCAACGGCTTCCATTGGATGGCCCCGTAGAAACGATGTTGGTCCAAAAATTGCGGATCGCGGAAAAACTCGCGCTCCTCTTCCAGTAAATTAACGCGGATCGCTAGCTTGTCTTCTATAATAATTCTGTTGACGGCGAATTCCACTCGATTGGATCCATAGTTGTCGGTCTTGTGACGCAAATAGGAACTATCTCTTCCCAAACTGGCTGGGGCCGTCTGCGTATTGATAATGCCTGATGGATTCGCGCTACCGAAAAGAATGGAATTGGCACCGGCAGATAGAGTCACGCGATCTGCATTGTATCCATCCATCGGAGGCATGTACTCGCCAATGGGAGCCGAGAAATAATTGCGAGCGACGGACTCGTTAAACAGTCCTCGAATATTAACTCGATTTCCTCGAAAAACATCCGCTCCGCCGTTGGGCCTAATATGAGTCGAAACGGGTTCCGTACTAGGCAGAAAGGCAGCTAAATCCTGGATATTGGATATGCCTAAATCATCCATATAGTCCTTCGATATAATCGTGATAGCAGCGCCAATGTCTTTCACATCCGCTCGCAATCGACTACCGGCAAGCGTGTCAGTCACATCGTATCCAGAGGATTCCGTTGATTGAACGGAAAACGGCGATAATTCGAAAATCTCTTCTTCGCTTTCCTGCCCTATCAGACAGGTCAGACTAGCAGTCGCAGTCACGATCGCTAGAAATGGTTTTATAGTGTTTCTTTGTAGGTTCATATATCTAGTATGGTTTTGAATGGGTATAATAAGATTGAGCATCCGAATTACTAGTTCGAGCTAGTTCTATGTAGAAAAGCAATCGTCTTACTGTGTCAATAAAATCCAGAAATTTATTGTTTAAACATTTAAGTAAAAAATCCCCGGAGCAAGCTCTCGACCTTGCGGTCGCCTTGCACTGCGCGCAAGCGGGGCATTGGAAAGACTGAGAATACGAGTCGGGACGCCTCGTACCACCCTTTGTCCTGCAAGTACTG
>JAPKDW010000049.1 GCA_028822375.1 Opitutaceae bacterium
ACTCGGTACGAATATGCGTGAGCGATGTACCCTGTTATGAATCGCGGGAGCTACCGTTCGTGGATATTCGAGGACGACGCGTCCAAGCCGGCGTTCGGGAAGCGTATACGAGGTAAGTGTAGGTAACTTTGTCGCTGGTTTTAGGAACGGGTTTATGTTTCACTTGAAGTTAGAAAATGAATTTTTAGAAAATACTCCCCGTTTTATTCTAACCCCCAATATATTAATATAGATGAATTCCCATTCCCGAAGACGATTTATTTCAAATTCAATTGCTGCTGGAGCGAGTATGTCGATGGCTACAATTCTTCCTCGAGCGCGAGCGGCTAAAAATGGCAGCGCTAACGATACGATTCAACTCGGCATTATCGGAGTGGGCAGTAAGGCGAGAGGACATATCGAACATTTGCTAGGCCTCGAGGGAGTTCGAATCGTGGCCTTGTGCGATGTCGACGCTGCGAATCTCGATCACGGGCAGAGCATATTGCGGGAACAAGGAGTGAGGGCGAAGGGCTATCGGGATATGAGGCGCTTGCTGGACAATCCCGAAGTGGATGCGGTAGTTATCGTCACCCCAAATCATTGGCACGCTCTGGCGACCATTTGGGCATGCCAGGCGGGTAAAGATGTTTACGTTGAAAAGCCGGTAACTCATAACCTCTGGGAAGGGAAAAAGGTGGTGGAGGCCGCTCGTAAATATAAGCGCGTCGTGCAAGCGGGAACCCAGAATCGCTCGGACACTGGGTTTCGACAGGCGATTGAGTACATTCGTGAGGGTCGCATTGGTAAGACTCAATGGATGCATGGCTTGTGGTTCAAGGAACGCAAGTCGCTGGGGCGGGTCCCTGGGCCACAGGTCATACCGGACGGAGTGGATTACGATCTTTGGACGGGTCCGGCGCCGATGGAGCCGCTTATGCGTCAAAGACTGCATTACGATTGGCATTGGGATTGGGATACGGGTAATGGGGATATGGGAAACCTTGGTGCCCATCAATTGGATGATTGCGCTCATGCGCTGGGGGCGACGACTTTACCGAAACGGTTTCTCTGTCTCGGGGGGCGGTATGCTCGGGCCGACGATGGTGAAACGCCCAATGTCCAGGCGGCGTTTTTGGAGTTCGAGAACGCCCCGCCAGTTATAGTAGAATTGCGCGGCCTGCCGCATCAAACGGGCGGCAAGTACATGGATAATCTGCGCGGCGTGCGGTCGGGCAATATTGTGCAATGCGAAAATGGATACTTTTCGGGCGGTCGTGGAGGAGGAATCATTTACGACAACGATGGAAAGCGTATGGAGAAATTTCCTGGAGACCGCGGATTGACTCATTTTGAGAATTGGTTGGAAGCGATTAGGACCCGTAAGCGTTCTAGCTTGAGAGCCGAAATTGAGGTTGGCGTACGTTCGGCGAATCTATGTCACCTGGCGAATCTGGCCTTTCGTAGCGGACTTCCAACTACAACTGATGAGGTGGAGAGGCGGGTAGGCCAATACGGACACGCTACGGATACGGTTCATTCTATCGCTTCGCATCTCGAAGCCAATGACGTCGATTTGAAAGGCGCGGCTTTGACGTGCAGTCAGTGGATGAGCTACGACTCGGTTAAAATGGAGTTTTCAGGAGGAGGAGACTATGGAAATAGTATCGCCAACGCCCTGGTGAAACCGAATTACCGGGCTCCTTACGAGGTGCCGAAACGAGTGTAGCGTTAGGTTGCTGGTTTGGCTGCTAATAGCGCTGAAAACATTAAGACGCCTGTTCATCGATCCTTGCCCACGAATCGCACGAATTGGCACGAATGAATGACTTAGGGAGTGAGTGCCGAAATAAAATTGTCATTTTTTGTATATGCCGATTTGGTCGATCTAAAAAATGGGTATCTAATTGGAAGAATCTAAATTTGTGAAGATTTGTGTGATTCGTGGGTCAAATAGCTATTATGTTTAATGTTCTTCCGAGCCCAATCTTATCGGTTTAAAATGATCGAAAATGAATTTACCGACTTACTTGAAAGGAATATGAAATGATTAGGATAGCAATTATTGGCGCCGGTGGGCGTGGAACTACGTTTGCCAATATTATTGGCGATAACCCCCATCTGGCGAAAGTCGTAGCGGTTGCCGAACCACGCGAAGCGTATCGCAAAGCCATACAGAAGAAACACGGGATTTCCGATACCAATTGTTTCTCGGACTGGGAAGCGTTTGTAGCCGCGGACAAACTTTGCGATGCGGTCGTTGTCGCCACCATGGATCAGGATCATGTCGGGCCGGCTGTAGCTTGCATGGACAAGGGGTATCATATGCTCTTGGAGAAGCCCATGGCGGTCCGGCTCGAGGATTGCCAGCGGATTGCGGCGGCTCAAGCACGCAACGGGGTTATCACTAGCGTTTGCCATTCGTTACGTTACCACAAAGGTTTTGCTGCTGTGAAAGCGATTCTCGATAGCGGTCGAATCGGCGCTATTCAAACGATAGATCATTTGGAGCAGGTTGCTTTTTGGCACCAAGCGCACAGTTACGTTCGTGGGAACTGGGGCAATGAGGAAAAGGCTTCTTTTATGCTGATGGCTAAGAGCTGCCATGACATTGATTATCTGACCCATCTAATTGGTAAGAACTGTCTTCGAGTCAGCTCCTTTGGAGGTTTGGGTCACTTCCGCAAAGAGAATGCGCCAGAAGGAGCCACGGCACGTTGCACGGATGGCTGTCCCGTCGAACAGACCTGCCCCTACTCGGCGATCAAGGCGTATATCCACACGGATCGCGAAGTGTGGCCTGCCAACGTGTGCAGTTACGATCACAGCTCCGAAGCGCATCTTGAAGCAATTAGGACCGGGCCTTATGGGCGCTGTGTGTATTCGTGCGACAACGACGTGGTTGATCATCAAGTCGTGGCCATGGAGTATGAAGATAATATTACCGTTACGTTCACCATGACGGCTTTTACGGCGGGCGAGGGCCGTAGGATGCGTGTTCACGGTAGTTTAGGTGAGCTTTATTTCGATGAGTCTACCATTACCATTCAGGACTTTGCTACGGGAAATAAAGAGACGATAGCGATTGGCGCAGAAACCGGAGGCCACGGAGGCGGTGACAATCGCCTCGCTCTCAATTGGCTTGCTGGATTGGCCGCTAATAGCGCTGAGAACATTAAGACGGATGTTCATCGGTCCTTGCGTACGCATAGCATTGCGTTTGCTGCAGAAGCCTCTCGAAAAGAGCAACGCATGATAGACGTTTCCGAGTTTTCGAAGGTATAAAAGACTCCATCGCGTGCTGTGAACACGTCTTTTTATTTCCTCCGGGTGAACACCTCGAAGCTTGCTTCGTCGCTGCTTTGGGTAGCGACCGACCTCCGGGCGGTCTCTGATCCCGCTGAGCGCATACGCGTCAACTTAACTGAAATCGTCTGACGGAGTGGAGCGCAGATGGCGAAGCAAAACCACCCCGACGTGTCGGGGTAGCTACGCCGAGACTTCGGCGTGGGATCTGCAATAATTCCTTCAAATAGAGATAAGTTGACGCCCATGCGCTGAGCGGGAAGATCGGTCGCTACCTTTTGAATATCTCGGGGCTCTTGACTCGGTTTAGTTTGAAGAACGAAGACAGTTGCCCCGTGGATGATTTATTACTTGGAGCCGAAGAAGGGAAACAGTTGCAGGAGTTCCTGGGTAGATGGTCGCCGTCCGTATTCGCAGAGTTCGAATGCCTCGGCGTACTTGACTACGGAGCCTTTTTCTTTGCCGTAGAGCTCTATAAGCCTTGGTCTAAACCGATTGGCGATATTCGCATAGCGCTGCTTCATTCCATGGGCCAATTGCTTTTTCCTCTCGGCGCGCTCGGAACCTTGTTGGGGTACAGGGATCACTTTCTCGAAATCGCGTGTGGCCCAGTAGCTTTCGATTTGAGATTCCAGTTTCCAGAGAGCGTCGATCTTCTGATCGATGACGGCGTCAATGCTAACGACGATTTCAGGGTCCATGGGATTGGGCTTTTGAAAACCATCTTCAGTGTAAAGGAATACGGGGTTTTTCGTTAGATTCGGTACCGATGGGAGGAAGGATTTCACGATCACCATGAAGGCCGCGTCCTGGACGAGAATACCTGTGTAGCGATGATCCGGATGGTAATCGTTTGGGCGGTGGGCAATGACGATGTCTGCTTTCCATTCGCGAATAGACTTTGTAATCATGCGGCGGTTTTCCAGAGTTGGCATAAGCTCGCCGTCGTGGATATCGTATACCTCCGTGGCTTCTACGCCGAGAATTTCGTCGGCGTCTTTGACTTCCTGAATTCGGCGTACTGCGAGCTGCGCCCCGGCTTCGATTGCGTGACCGATATCGCCGTTTGTCGTGGAAACGAATTTCACGTGATGCCCCATGGATGCCCACAATGCTGCGGTACCTCCGGCCTCCAATTCCGCGTCGTCTGGATGGGCTCCGAAAACGATGATGCGTAGTTTGCCGTCATCTGGAACAGCATCATCCGAAAGCGCCGTGCTGCAAAAAGACGAAAGCAATAAGGACGGAATTAGAAACGAAATACGGAGCGAAGTGAGCGGGGTAGAAAACATAATGCGATGAACACTATTGAAGATTTAGACAAAGGCGAGCTTGAGTCAAAATTGGAAGCTTGGTCTGAAGGGTTGCCTGGTAAAGGGGCCATTTAGTTTCCATGCTTTTTCGAGGCTTCCATTTCGGAGGCGATGAAACTCGTGAAGTCACTAATATCGCCTTTGACCGAAGCGGTTTCCAGGGCGGTCATGTATTGGCTACGCTTTTCTACGCGAATGACCGTCCAGGGGTAGTGGCCCGCTGCGAGGAAGACGTTGAGAAGGAATCTGCCGATGCGGCCGTTGCCGTCCGAGTAGGGATGAATGTAGACGAAAAGAAAGTGAGCGAGAATTGCCTTTGCCCCAGCGGGAGCTTCTTCGTCGAGGAGTTGGAATAGTAATTCCATGAGTTCGGGAACGGCTTCATGGGGCGGGGGAATGTGATGTGATCCTCGAATGAATACGGGGCGATTGCGGAACCCCGCCAGGGTGTGGGCGGATAGTAGTCCCGATTGTACCGATGGACTGAATAGCTTGCGATACCAGTTGGGGAAATTACGGTTGGCGATTTTGGATACGGGTTGTCCTCCGAGGATCTCTTGGATGCTTGCAGACACTGTTTGGAAGGCCTCGAAATATCCTTTTGCGGCCATCGCGTTGATTGTCGATTGATCGGTAGGGTTTGCTTCGGGGTTCCAGTGGCCAGATTCGATTTGATCGATAAGCTCTGGGGTAACTTGGTAGCCTTCGATCGACAGCGAATTGTAGGCGTCGCGTTTATGTATCTCCCCGATGGATTTGAGGTAGGCAGATGGTTTGGAGGCTTTGGGCGATTCAGGAAAAAGATTCGCGGCGATTGGTAGCATTTGATTCCAAAGCGCTTTTAGACGTCCGGCATGGGGCGTGTTGAGGCGCGTTCCTAGAGAAAGTCGAGGAGGAGCGGCGAATGGATTCGACTCTTTGAATTCCAGACCTGCCGCGGTTATGTCATCAGTCAGTTGTTTCGCTTGTTCTGTGAGTCCGCAATGCCGAGCGGCTCCGATGAGTCGCCCGACTGAAACAAGCGAACTTTTTTCGCTTAACAGAATGCGGATGAGTTCGTTTGGATTGACGAGACGAACGGCGATTTCCGCGTTATCCGCAGAATTTCGAAAGAACGAGGGCGCTACACGCGTGAGCGCTGTAGCTAGGGGCATTACTTGGACACCGTGAATAGTCTCTGCTTTTGTCGGCAGGTTTTTCGAATCGGCGTAGATGAGTAGCGATGTCGCGTTAGGGAGTTTTAGGGTAGAGGCACCGCCTTTCCCTGCGATTACGACCAGCTGCGATGGGGTTTGAGAGTTCCCTGTCCAGAGATCTAGCGAATACTCCGCAGATAGGCAGTATTTCGAGCCGAATCGATGCGAGAGGTAGGCACGGATGAAACTCCAGAAATGCGCGTGCCAAAAGGTTGTATCGCCAGCGTCGTTCTCTGGAGTCGCTAATGCATACCAGCCTTTTATAATCTCTATGAGAAATCCGCGTTTGGTGAGTAGTTGACGATCTCGACGGGAGAGTTCCGGACCACGAACGATTCCATCAGTGGCAAGTCCTTGAACGCGACGCAGAGCTTCTGCTAAAAATTGTTGAGGTTCTGGCATTGATCTAGAATTATCAATTACATGACTATGTTTAGTTGTTTTTATAACTATGTTTTAGAGAATTTGTCAACTATGTTATATTGCACTAAGCAGTCTACCGATCGAACCCTACCTTGTTCGTCTTTAAATATTTTTAGGCGACAGGGAAGCCATCCTTAATTGCCTCGGCTCGCCGAGGCATCTTAGTGAAGCGCTGACAAAATGGGATTTTTGAATCGCAACTGGGTTCATTCCTCGAAGCTTGCTTCATTGCTGGTTCTTGCGATGAATGTGTCGCTACGCTCGAAACATCAAACCCCGAAGCGCGAAGCGTTTGGTTGCCGTGATGCCCCGCCGCGGTTTATCCGCGGGCGACGGAGTCGAGGGCTTGCCCCGGGGTGGCAAACAAAGGGCGCAGATATTCACTGGCAATATTCGCTATGCTGCGGGCTTGGTTGCGGAGTCGGTTCCCGACGGGATTGGACTTGGATGACGTCATTCAGGAGGCTTATCTAAGAGTGTTCAAGGCCCACGATAAAAAGGAGAATAAAGCATCCCGGGGCAAGCCCTCGACTTCGTCGCTTGCCGCAAGCGGCAACGGGGTATTTGGAATAGCAATTTTTTTGATAAAAGTCAATGTACCTAAATCTTATATTTGATAAAAATGCATGTTGTTTGTCCTCTTCTAGAGCTTGGCCGCTACCTATTGATCATGGAGGGGCGCTTTTAAAGTGGCGCCTGGTAGGGCTGCTTGCGTGCGGGTCCGTAGCCTTGGCGAAGGCTTATCCCCAAGCCGCCGCACACAACCGGAAAGCAGCGCCATCGAAACCAAAGGCGACAGAAGGAAACGGACCCGATTGACGAGCTACGATTGTTTCTAGTTTGTATTTAGGTCGCTTACTCTTTTTGATTTTAGAGATAGCGTTATCTGTAAGCCACCGAAGGCAGCGCGGATAGACGATTGGCTCTAATACCCCTTAATCATGCATTTCAAACGCTTTGTTCTCTTGTTTTCTGTCCTTTTGCTTGTTGCGCGGGGAGAGGACCGCGAGGGCTGGACGGATTCGCGAATTCAAGGTTCGCCGGAGGTGCCGTCGCCGTATGTTGCGGAATCAGTTTGGCCGCATATCACATTTAATCAGCCTTTGGACATCACGCTTCTCGAGTCGGAGGGAGCGTTGTTCGTGACGGAGCGTTTTGGGAAGATCTGGCAACTTCCGGGTGACATGGACGATCGTCCCGAGGCAGCGCGATTAATTGTCGATATGCAGAGTCATATTTCGAATTTGAATCGACTGCTTGGGTTGGCATTTCATCCGGAATTCGAAAGAAACCGGAAATTCTATCTCTACTATGCTTTGAATACGCGAAGTCCAGGATTCGGTCTCGCATTGAGTGAGTTTGAGATGGATTCAAGCTGGACGGTTCTGCCGGGCAGTGGAAGGACCCTATTGGATTTTCCTGCAGCAGGGCACTCAGGAGGAGATGTTCAATTCGGACCTGACGGGATGTTGTACGTACCAATTGGGGACTTGACTCCGCCTTCGCCGCCTGACCCGAATTTGTCCGGCCAAGATTTGAGTCAGATCGCGAGTAAGATCCTTCGAATCGATGTTGATGGTCGGGACCCTGAGCTTCCGTATCGAATTCCGAAGGACAATCCATTTCTGGGCGTAGAAGGCGCTCGTCCTGAAATCTGGGCCTATGGATTTCGGAACCCTTGGAAAATATCGTTTCATCCGAGGACGGGCGACCTTTGGGTCGGCGATGTGGGTTGGGAGCTTTGGGAGATGGTCTATCGAGTGGAAAAAGGAGGGAACTACGGTTGGTCCGTAATGGAGGGTCCGATGCCTACAAATGCGTATCAGAAAATTGGGCCCAATCCGATTGTCCCGCCGACGACTGCCTATGATCATTCTCAGGGAGCCTCTATTACGGGAGGGTACTTCGTGACGAGCGATCGTCTTCCAGGGCTTCAGGATTCGTATGTTTATGGAGACTACGTAACGGGCAAGGTTTGGTCATTGAATTGGGATGGCGAGACAGTCACGTCCAATCGGGAAATTGCCGATACTCGACAGGCTATTGTTACCTTCGGACAAGACGCTGCGGGCGATATTCTTTTCCTAGAGCTTGCTCCAAATGTTTCCTTGCAACGCTTTGTCGCCAATTCGGATAGAGGTCGTTCGGATAGCTTCCCCAAGCGGCTTAGCGAAACGGGAATATTCAGCGATGTGTCGAATCAATCGCCCTCTCGTGGCGTTTACGGATTCGAGATCAATACGCCTATGTGGCAAGATGGTAACGAGTCGGACTATTGGGTGGCGATGCCCGGTAAATCAGGCTTATCGACGAATGTCGAAGATCGCCGCGGTTCTCCGCATATGAATTACGTTAAGCCGAAAGACATGGTGTTGGCTAAGACGATTCAGAAGGATGGTTACCGCATTGAAACGCAGGTGCTCCATTTTGACGGCTATTGGAAAGGGTATAGTTACCAGTGGGACGAGAATCAGATTGATGCAAGATTGGTCGGTAAAGAAGGATTGGATACAGAAGTTCTGGGCGAGCCTTATCGGTTCTCCAGTCGCGATGAGTGTATTCGTTGCCATGGGAGCAATTTCAACCGTCCGCTCGCGTTCTTTCCCGGTCAGATGAACCGAGAAGGGCAACTCCAGCGCTTCAAAAACCTCGGAATCGTAGACGAGGTATTTGTCGAAATGGCGAAGGCTCAGCCTTTGGTTGATCCGAGCAATGCTAGCGAGTCTATTGAATTAAGAGCTCGTTCCTGGCTTCACTCGAATTGCGCTCATTGCCATAAGGTTTCAGGAGGTTCAGGGCTCACTGCTCAGATGAATGCCGCTGTTCCTACCGATAAACTGGAGTTGGTCGGTTTTCCGCCAAATCGGGGCTATTTTGGCCTGGAGGGAGCGTCGCAGATCGATCCCGGAAATCCCTATCGATCGATTCTTTACTACCGGGTAGCGACAAAAGGAGCAGGGCACATGCCTATGATTGGCGCGAAGACTCTCGATCAGGAAGGTGTTCAATTGGTGCACGACTGGATTCGTTCGCTCAATCCGGAATCGCAGATTCCCGAGTCAACGCTTGCTCCACAAAGCGTGGAAGAAGCCTTGGCATTGTATCATGAAATCCAATCCGGCGCCTTGTCGCCGGAGGATCAGAAACGTGCCATCGCCGCGTGCCTGAGTCACTCGGATCCATTTGTAGTCAACTTGTTTTCTGCTTTTTCGAAAGAGTAGGCGGAATGGCGAGAAAAGGCTGAATTTACATCATAGTCTCATTTGGAAAACCCACTAAAAATGAAGATAGAAAAACGCCAAATTTTTAACCACAGATTACACAGATATACACAGATGATTAGGTTGCGGGGGGTGAATGGAGATCTGTTTTTGGATCAAGTCGGTCTCCTCACTAGATCTGTGTTCATCTGTGTAATCTGTGGTTAAAATTACTGTGGGAATCAGTACTCTACGCTTGCGCAGATCCATGCGGGGAATGTTCACCATTTAGAAAAAGCATGGGTTTTTAAGTCGTCTGAATACAATGAAGGGAATCGGAAACTCCAAGGGCGTACGCGTGGTGTCATGTATTACGACGATGGTGGAAATGGCCGGATCTTCCATTTCGTAAAAAATCGTGTGTACGCATTGGATGCGACTCCGACGGTCTACCAGGTAGATGGAAAGCAGTTCGTGGTCATTATCGCTGGAGGTGGCGGAAAGAATGGGACGAAGTCTGATAGAAAATCGCAAATCGAACTAAATCCGCGTATCAGATTGACCTACAGGCTCATTCGGTCTCTACCTTCACCATCCCTCCCGTCGATTCCCCAATTGTTATTGAAGCGAATGGACAGTCTTGTCTGCCAAAGGCTTCCTGTCTGCCACTTGTTTTTCGCAAGCACTTCAGCTTTTTTCGCTACTATGTAGATCGAAAGAGAAAAGTTGCTTTTGTACTCAATCCTAAAGTAGGTACGACCTTCATTCGCAAGTGTCTCGTTGATGCATTCGCTGAATTCCATTCGCATGCGGATGCTTCGAATGGCAGGTATCGCTTGATTCATTTTGCGAGGAAAATGCCGGTCGCTCCACTGGTGGATTACTTCAATTTTTTGCGCCATCCGGATGAATACAGGATATATTCTATTGTTAGGAATCCCTACAAACGGCTCGTGTCTGGTTGGAAGGACAAGTTTTACGATGGGCACTTTGCGAGCGATAGTGGCTCGGTAAGCGCTTATCCGCGCTCGATTCGAAAAGGTGTGCTTGCGGAGGTTAGGGCCTTTGCAAAGGCGAAGAATTTACCTGGCGGCGAGAATAATACACTGGTCGCTTTTTCGACATTCGTCGAGTTTATCGCTAGTGGCATTAATGGAAAGCGAAACCATCACTGGGACAGGCAGTGCGATGTGCTTTTTTATTCAAATATTCCCTACACGCAAATTTTTCAAATGGAAAAAGGTATGGATACAGCTCTGTATCCAGTATTTAAAGATACTGAAGTGACCGAAGACTGGATCCGTCAAAAAGCGGGCCGTCCTTCCAATACCAGTTCAGTTGCTAAGGATTCGCCAATGACTAGCGAATTGGCCGAACGGATATACGAAATATTCGAAGAGGATTTCGTTTCGTTTGGCTATGCGAAAGACGATTGGAAGAATTTGTGAATCTGTTTGACTGCAAGGGTTGAGAGGCTTGTTTTTCCATGAAATGGAATTTCATAGTAGCGCACGCAAAAATCCTCTGACAGGAGAGGATACTGATGTATTTGAGACTCCCTACTCGAAAGGAGAGTGGAAGATCGTCCAATGCGTATCCACTGGGATGGTGTTTTTGGAAAATCCTCCTGAGTATTCCGAGCTAGAGGAAAATTTTGCTTGGGAAAGAACGTATTTGGAGGAGAAGAAACGGCGCAAAGAGAGTGAGCCGTTTTTGTCGGGCGTTAGTGATTTTGGAAAAGGACTTCGTAAACGTTTCCGGAAATTGACTCGCGTTGAGAAAACCGTTTTGCGCGTGTTGACCAGTGGCGAATCTCCTGTCAAGAACGGGCAAGCTCGTATCTTGGATGTTGGTTGCGGCGGAGGAGAGCAAGGCATCCAGTGTGTCCGCTTACTGAAGGCGCGTCACAATATCGATGCCAGCCCTATTGGTGTGGAGATTTCTCTGGGACTGGCGAAAATCGCTGATGATCGAATGCGTGAGTTTGGTGGTCATTGCGTGCAAGCGGCAGCAAATGTTGGCATTGAGGCGCTCGATGCGGATTCGATCGATTTAGTGATACTCCGGTCTTATCTGGAGCATGAGAGTTCGCCTTTGGACGTGTTGAAAGCAGTCCGCAACGTTTTAAAGCCAGGCGGTTTCGTTGTTATCAGAGTCCCGAACTACGATAGTTGGAATCGTAAGTTTCGGCAAGGTCGCTGGTGTGGATTCAGGTATCCGGACCATGTGAATTATTTTACACCCAAGACTCTGAAAGTGATTTTGGAAAATGCGGGATTGCAGATTTTCGAATCACGTCTCTTGGACCGCCTTCCGACGAATGATAACGTATCGCTAGTTGCGACTAAGTGATAGGTTTTCGAGAGAATCGATTGAAAGCATTTCGGTGAACGTTCTTGGCGCTTCCAGCTGCTGAAAATACCATTCTGGATCGCCTCGGCGAGGCGACCTACAGTTTGAAGATGTAGGATGGGTCGCTGACCCGTCAACCCACGCACGACCGTCGCCTCAGCGAGACGACCCACAGTTTGAAGATGTAGGATGGGTCGCTGACCCATCAACCCACGCACGACCGTCGCCTCAGCGAGACGACCCACAGTTTGACCATGTAGGACGGGGCGTCGGCGATCTTGAGCGAAGTCGAAGGGCTGACCCGTCAGTCGGGTGAGAAACCAGCGTATGCAAATTTTTCGAATTTTCTTTTAATTGATTTGGGCGATCCATGTGTTTAATCATTAAGAGGTCTCGTTTTCCTCTGATTATTATCCATGTCCCCGCAAAATGCAGAACAAGCTCGCTGGTTTGTCGACGAAGTGCTCCCTCACGAGAAGGAGCTGCGTGGGTGGTTGCATGTTCGGTTTCCAACAGCAGGAGATGTGGATGACATGGTGCAGGAAACGTTTGCCAGATTGTTGAAGGTCCACGATTCAGGTCCGGTTGTGAATCCTAGGGCTTTTCTATTCGTTACTGCTCGAAATATGGCACTCAATCAGCTGAGGCATTTGCGGTATGAACGTCCGCAGGGCGCGGAGGAATTGGATCCTCTGAGTATCGTCGATGATCTGAATAGTCCGCCTGAGTCGTTGGCTAAGGAAGAAGAGCTTCAGCACCTAATCAAGGCAATCCAATCGCTGCCAAATCGTTGTAGACAGGTAATGACCCTGCGAAAGATCTACGGTCTTTCGCAGAAGGAAGTCGCCCAGCGGCTTGGGATATCCGTCCACACAGTTGAGGCGCAAGGAAGCATCGGCTTGCGCAAATGCATCGAGTATTTTCGTTGCCATGGTTATTTAGCCCACTTTGAAAAATGAAGATGTCCGCAGACAATTTTCCTGAAAATCCAGAGACCGAACGCAAGGCCGCAGATTGGACCATGCGTATCGATAGGGGGCTATCTGCTGAAGAGCAGGACGCCTATTCTCAATGGCTTGCAGAAGACCCGAGCCATCGTGAAGCGATTGCTTTGTATCGATGGGGCTGGGATGAATTCGATCGGCTAGCGGGTTTGCAGACGACGCATCATGCGGAGGTTGATCCGGATTTGTTGGCGCCTGGCAATCGGTTCGCTCGGAAGTCGAGATTGATTAAAGCTGTTTTTGCGGCGATTCCTTTGGCCGCCGCAATCGCGATAGTGGCGACTGTTTTTTGGCCGGATCATGTTCAAAGAGAAACTCCCTTTGCATCGAAAGCGGCGATTGAGCTGATTGCTCGGATCGAGCAGAAAACATTGGATGATGGCTCCGTGATTGAGCTTAACCGAGGAGCTATCCTTGAAGCGCATTACACTCCTGAGTTTCGTCGCGTGACGCTTGTTCGCGGAGAGGCGAATTTCGAAGTGGCGAAAGACCCCAATCGGCCTTTTGTAGTCAACGTCGCGGGAGTCGATGTCCGAGCAGTCGGAACGCAATTCAATGTGCGTCTGACTGGTGATACAGTCGATGTTATCGTTTCAGAAGGCATCGTCAGTGTATCCCCAAAAGAACAATCTTTAAAAGGTGTCGCAGGATTTGAAGCACCGCTTCTTGAAGTCGGTCACCGCGCTGTAATGAAGCTAGGAGATACTCCTCGTTTTGATGTGACCGTTTTGAGTGCGATTGAAATGGATCGCGAATTGGGATGGCAGCCGCGCCTCATGGATTTTGACGATGTACCGATGAGCGAAATCGTCGCGGCCTTTAATCGAAGCAACGAGGTTCAGCTAGTCTTGGGAGATGCGGATCTTGAGGGAATGCGCCTGAGCTATTCGCTCTGGTCGGACAATGTTGAAGGCTTTGTGCGTCTGATGGAGAGCAGTTTTGGTATGAGGGCGGAGTGGCGTGGCAACACTGAAATCGTCCTGCGGGACATTAGATCACTTTCGAGATGATCTTTCAATATACCCGAGCTGTAGCGACCGCGCTTCAGCGTGAGTTTTCTAAGGATTAAGTTATAAGGCTGAAGGATTAATTTAATAAGGATCACGTTGAAGCGAGTGAGCTACCTTGAGAAGAGACCTGTGATTAGCGTTAGCAACCTATCAAGAACCCCTCAAAGGTTTATGAACCGATTCGGAATGTCGAATCGGTTTATTTTACCTTTTGTCATTTACCTGTTTGCGTTGTCTGCCTGCAACTATCAGGGTGAGATATCCCTTAGTATACCTGAGGGGCAAGCGTCCTACACCTTAAAGGAGTTCAGTAAACAAGCGAACGTAGAGATTGTATTCAATACGCCGAGTGTCGTTGATGTGAGGACGAATGCGGTTGTTGGGAATATGGCGCCAATAGCAGCAATTGAGTTAATGCTTGTCGGAACACCCTTAGTTTTCGAGCGTGATCCGGAAACCGGAGTTTTTGCAGTAACATCTAACCAAATACCGGATGCAGCAAAAGATGCTGATTCAGTTCTAAAGAAGCAGTAGGTATTTAAAGTATAGTGATTAACTGATCTACGAATGAAAAATCGATTTATATAAATTTTGTTTTAGCGGAAGTCGCGGCGTCGGGTGTTGTTTCATTGTTAACCCCAAACCTACTATGTACGACGTCGCAATTCCGCTCCCCAATAAATGCGCTTATCAAATCAAGCACGTTGGCGGACCCTTGCGCTGGCGACAGTTCTTATGATTGCGTCTCTTACATCTTCGATAGCCAATGAGGCTCGCTCGTTCGATCTAGAGGCGGGCCGGGCTGCGAAAATGCTTAAGCAGTTTGCCAAGCAGTCTGGGCTGGGAATCGTATTCGATTCTCGGAGCTTAAAGGACGTCTATACGGAAGATGTAGTCGGGTTAATGATACCAAGCAACGCCCTAGCGCGTATGCTTGAAAATACATCTCTGGTTTTCGATCAAGACGACGAGACCGGAGCGTTTGCCGTCACGCGATCGAAAGTATCGATTGCGGAACTAACGACGCAAGGCTCTGAGGTTCAAACCCCAGAATCAGAACAAAAACCCGAAAATACTACACCCATGAAAATAAAGAAAAAAACAATCGGCGGCCTGTTTAAAGGACTGCTTGCGCTCGCGGCCGCGGCCGCGGCCTCTCCCAACCTATCAGCTCAAGACGATTCCGACGGAGATGGAGTCTACCAACTGTCGCCGGTCTCGGTGGATGCCTCTGGTGACATTGGCTATCGTGCCACAAGCACGCTGGCAGGCACCCGCATCAATACTGAACTGCGCGACATCGGATCTGCTGTCTCGGTCCTAACGAAGGAACTCTTCGAGGATACTGGAGCGACCGATGCGTCATCGATACTCTCCTACGCGCTGAATGTGGATGTTGGAGGCGATCAGGGCAACTTTGCTGGCGGTAGTGACACTATTCGCATAGACACGGACAGTCAGCGGATAAACCCGCAGAATGGCCAGCGCGTGCGCGGCTTGGCTTCAGCGACGCTTACGAGGAATTACTTTCTCACGGACATACCCTTCGACGACTACAATACCGAGCTCATCACGATCAACCGAGGCCCCAACGCACTGCTTTTTGGCGTTGGCAGTCCCGGTGGCGTCATCGACAATAGCACGAAAAGGGCGGTGATTGGGAACGACTTCGGCTCGGTGAGCGTGCGTTTTGGCGAGCGTAGCAGCCATCGAGCGACTGTCGATTTCAACAGAGAACTGATTGAAGGACGTCTTGCAGTCAGGGTGTCTGCATTGAATCAGGAAAACAACTTCCAGCAGAAACCCGCCTTCGAAATCAGTAAGCGCGAGTACGCGGCTTTCGAATCGGTCCTGTTCAAGGGGCAGGAATCGGGTATCTTCGGCAGGACCCTTTTCAGTGGCAATATCGAGGAGGGAAGTATTCATGGCACGCCGGTAAACGTGATACCGCAGACCGACGGTCTTACCAGTTGGTTTAGTACTCCCGATCCTGCTTTACAGAATCAGCCTGGGGTTCGTACGTTCCCTGCCTGGGTGACGGATGGAAGCTTTACGCCGAAATTCACCCTCGACACTCGGCCCGGTCTCAACGAAATCGCGATTAACAACTCGGTTGGCTCGATCACCGTTCCCTTCTATCTTCGAATTGGTCTTATCTATGCCGATGGTGGGACGGACCAGCCTGTAGGGGCTTATCCCGATTCCAGTATTAATGCCATATGGGGTCGCACGATCTACAACCAAGCCGCCGACGGGAGAAATCGCTTCGATCTTTACGGCACGACGCCCTTTATCGGATCTCTACTTGGTTGGATGCCTGGCTTTAACACGCCAGTGATCCAGGACAAGAATATCCTAGACAACGAGAATCTTCTGATCACCGGCACGACGAATCAAGTCATGAGGGATTTCGACACGTCCACGTTCACGCTTCAGCAGGAATTTTTTGGGGGGAAAGGTGGCTTGGAGATCGGATATGATAACCAACGCACCCAAACCAACTACCGACTTCCCTTCACTGCTGAAAACAGGGGCAGCGACATCATGATCGATATTGCCGAGTTTCTTGCAGATGACACGCAGAACCCGAATCTAGGTCGCCCGTATATCAGGACCTGGAGGGTCGATAATTCTGTGCGGTTTAGCGATCGCGAATCCTCTCGAGCGACTGCTTTCTATAAACTCGATTTCTCGGAAAGGGAGGATCGTATTAAGTGGCTGGGCGATCACGTTTTCACTGGTTTCTATAGCACTCAGAGTATCGAGACCGAAGGCCGTGATTTTCGGGGCAGGTGGATCAGTGACGACCTGGACACGAAGGAAATTTTGATCGGGAATCTGGGGTTTGGGAGGCGCGATGTGCAGATCCAGGCCTATCTTGGGGATTCTTTGCTTGGGTCATCCATTAATTCCGCTTCTGACATCCGGCTCACAAAGCCTCTGAATATAGAGTATCCAGTAGAAGGCGAGTTTGGGGGCGAACACTATAACGCGAGATACTGGGATATCCGTGACCGCCAATTCCACGATGGTGAGTTCCAGTTCAAAGATGTTCTCTTAAATGGAAATATCAACCTCCAGGAGATCGACTCCGAGGCCCTGAGTTGGCAGAGCTATTTCTTAGGTGGCGATATAGTTGGCCTAATGGGCTGGCGAAATGACAGTACGACGTCCTTCGAGAGGGTTGGCAATGCTAAGTTGTCAAACGGTACATTCGATCCTGGCAATATAACCCTCACGGATGATCCCACCTTCTCTTCCTCCGGCAATACCTTTACTTGGAGTCTGGTTGGTCACTTTAACGAGGAGAGATTTTTCGAGCTTCCTTTTGGAGCGGATCTAAGTTTCCACTACAATTCGTCGGAAAACTTCTCTCCGGCATCCATCAGGCGCAATGTTATTGGCGAGTCGCTGGCGCCTCCAAGCGGCCTGACAGAAGAGAAGGGGTTTTCAGTGGAGCTTTTCGAACGCCGTCTGGGCATCCGTTTCAATTGGTTTGATACGACAAGCAGCAATGGCACTTTCGATGCGGGCGTTGGCCAAGCTTTCACCACTATCGAGCGCGCCATACGGAATTATGATGAAGCCAATACTGTCCTGGAGATGCCAATCGAAGAGGCACTCTCCTTTTCTGGGCCCAACAATCAGGGCCGCTTCTCAAGTTACGAGGAAGTTTACACAGCCTTACGCGGCGTACTGCCGCCAGACTTGCTCGCTCTGCGCGATCCCCATCTTGAAAATGGTCTAGTCGTGTTCAATCCGGTTAATGGACTGACCTCTACGACGGATTTCGTGGCCGAAGGCTTCGAGATAGATATTGTAGGCAGCATTACGCCCAATTGGCGCATTGCCCTTAATGTTGGCAAGCAGGAGACTGTGCAGAGCAATACGGCGCCCGCTGCCGCTGATGTGGTAACTCAGTTAAAGGCGAACCTGGATGCGGCAAATTTAAATGACCTCAACATTCAGCCTCATTTGCTTTCAGCGAATACTAGCTCACAGTTACGCACTGCCTGGGACAATAGTCTCTTTGTTAATGTAGCTAACGCGAGAAATAAGGATGGCACCCTCTCTACGGAGCAACGCAAGTGGCGATGGAATCTGGTTACAACCTATTCATTCGACGAGGGCGTTCTCAAAGGCTTCAGCGTTGGCGGCGGCGCGCGCTGGCAGGACAAGGCGGCGATCGGTTACGGTTTGACTATCGAAGACGGCCTCGTTCTCTCTGATTTGAGCAGACCGTTCTTCGGCGACGAGCAGTTCAATGGAGATCTGTGGCTAGGCTACAGTCGGAGTCTCAACAATCGCATCGATTGGAAGATCCAACTCAATAACCGCAACGCATTCGGTGATAGTGGTTATATCCCAGTGTCCATCAACCCCGACGGCAGGGTATCCGTCGTTCGCAATGGCAATCCGAAGGAATTCTTCCTGACTAATACATTCAGCTTCTAGTTTCTTAAAATTACCCAAACGTTTGAATCGCTTTCTTACGCCTCATTTAATGCCAAATTAGAATTGAAATCTAATTTGGTATAAGGATCTGCGATAAAATATGGACCAGTCATGACAGATTCTTCTGATAAGTTGAAAGACCTGCCCCGCGGCATTGCGCTCACACCTCACAATGAAGAGTTCCGGGACGATCCTCAAAGCATCTACGATGTGCTACGCCTACATGCGCCCCGCTACCGCGATGTTGATTATGGCCGAACACTATTAACCTCCTATGATGACGTACGCCCTGCGCTGCGGGATAAACGCTTCAGTGTAAACGCGAAATTTTCTCGGGAAGACAGTTATATGCGGCGCATCGCAGCGACCGGCTTGGATGTTCGCGAAGGAGAAACTGCTTATGAACCGCCGCTAGTATTACTCGATGATCCAGATCACAGGCGAGTGCGCAGCTTAATGAGTAAAATGTTTACAACGCGCGCAATAGAACAAATGCGAGGCCGAGTGACCGAGGTGACTTCTACACTGCTGGATGCCCTTGATGGCAAAAAAGAAGCCGACCTAATTAGCGAGTTTGCTGGCCCAATACCTACCCAAGCCATTCTGGACATGATGGGTATGGCGAATGCAGATGTGGGTAATTTTAAACGTTGGTCAGAAGATATTTTGATGGGCTACGATCCCGATCGCGGTCCGGCGGTAAAAGACCGTTTGCGCAATGCCTATGTATCAATGTCTCGAGAATTTAAAGTTACCGTAGAAGCTCGACGCCAAACCCTGGGCGACGATTTAATTTCTGCGATGGTGCGGGCGCAAGAAGACGATGACCGTTTAAGCGATCTTGAAATCATTAGTTTATGTACCCAGCTGATGGTTGCAGGTAACGTAACCACCTCAGATCTGATTAGTAATGGTCTGTTTCTTCTGATGAAACACCCCGAAGCCATTGAGCAATTACGCCGCGAACCTTCTCTTATTGATTCCGCAGTCGAAGAAATGCTGCGATATGATTGCCCCATCGCAGAAACGGCGCGGATCGCAAAAGAAGATTTAAGCCTAAACGGTTGCCCGATTACGGCCGGCGAAACAATTACTGCTTCTATGACGGCAGCAAATCATGATCCATCAAAATTTTCGAACCCGCATAAGTTTGATATTGAACGCGAAGCTAATGATCACCTGGGGTTTGGCAGTGGCATACACGTGTGCCTTGGCGCGCCGTTGGCACGGCTGGAGGCTCAAGTAGCTATCTCTGCACTGATAGAACGTTACCCAACCCTTACCCTTCACCCCAAACACAAACCCATCAGACGTGAACTACCGTTTTTTAGAGGCTTTACCAGTCTTTGGGTGGTGCTAGCTTGAGAATAAATCTGTCGGACGGTGCTGTAAGCGGTCCTAGTGATTTCGATCGGCACGATTTTAGTGCCTCGGGATATTATGAAAGTATCAAAAGGGACGAATTCTGGTTCACCCCTTTAGGAGGCTGTTTAATCAATCGGAGGTGTATGAACGGTGTAGCTATATCACGCTAAATAATTGTCCATCAATGGTCTTAGAAGTTCGACAGCGGCTTTCCATGGGCTCTTGTAGTCGATCGCCAAACGCAGCCACCTGATGAACTGGCAACTGCGCTGAGTGAGCAATTCGCAGGCCTGCACCAACGCGTTCATCATTCGACCCGCTTGAATCGCTCGCTGGGATTCTTCGCGTTTGCGCTTTTCCTGCTTGGCGAGGGCTTTTCCGTCGACGATCCCTTCGTCGGATTCGAGTTTGCTTTCCAGCAGCACGCATAGGTTGTGCGCCAGGCAGATGAAGTTGGCTTGCTGATGCTTGGACTGCTCGCTCTTGCCCCAACTCTTGCGCTCCATGAAGCGATTCTTGGTTTGATCGAAGACCTTCTCGATATTCCACCGGCACTTGTATATGAACGCGATCGCTCCCGGCGGGACCTTCGCATCGATGATAGTCGTAAGGAACTTATAGATACGTCCGGTTACGGGGTCCTGGTAGGTGATCCTGCGGATCATGACGTTGTTGGAGGTGGCGACCCATTGGTCGGCGAGAACGCCAGCGTTGCGCGGATCGTCTCGGTCGAAGGGCGGATCGCCCGTTACGAAGCAGCGGGAATTGGCTTTCTCGACAGTTACGATGTATATCCCCGCTTCCTTGAGCTTGAGCCAGAAACGGTAGTCCACCACTGCGGGGTCGTAGGCGTGGACCACCTTGACCCCCTTGGGCTGGCGCATGCGCAGCGCCTTCTTACTCAAGGCCTTTAGAGTCGCGACCTCGTGCCTCTTGGCTTTGCCGCTTTCGGGAACGCACAGGTCCACGTGCTCCATGAGTTGCGTTCTGAGATTGAGCGAGAAGATGTGATTGCTCGCTCGTTTCTTTTCCCGAATCGGCGCCTCGTGAGCGCTGTGCGCGATACTGTGTCCGTCGGCGGCGTAGATGGCGAACTTATCGAGTTCGGGGATCAGGGCGAAAGGATCGCCGTCGCTTCGATGCTTCGAGCTGCCGTCGACGAGG
>JAPKDW010000298.1 GCA_028822375.1 Opitutaceae bacterium
ACACCTATGAAATGATCGAAGCGACTCACTTCATGATAGTAACTGGCAAGATCCTCGCGAGTCACTTTCGTATCCACCATATAAGGAGGAACAACAACTGCATCCGTATCGTAAACCGGAGCGTCGCTGCTTTCCTGCCAGTCCCGATGGGCATCGGACGACGCGAACCAGAAGAAGAACGGCTTGTCTTTGGGACGATTCTGCACGCGCTCCAGCCAATCCTCCTCGCTGCCGGGACCTCCGCCGCCCGTGATTTTATCGAAAGCCCGATCCTTATTCCCAAACATATGATTCTTTCCGGAAAGTACGGTGTAATAACCCGCCGCCCTCAGTAACTCCGGGAAACGAACTTGCGCTTCGGGCAAAGTCACATGCAACTCAGGGGCTCCCGTATTGTGAGGGTAGCGCCCAGTGATGATGCTGCAGCGACTAGGACTGCAACTGCTGGTCGTTAGATATGCGTTATCAAAACGCATTCCCTCTGCCGCCAAGGCATCCGTGTACGGCGTCTTGATCGTCGGATGTCCATAGCAGCCAAAATCTTCCTGCGACACATCATCGGCAATAAAGAAAACGATGTTTGGCTTGCTCGCTCCTAAAGCGAAACAGGGACTAAGCATCAGGAGTAGTTGAATAGCGATTTTCATAGTCCTGACTTCTTCATGTCTATCTCCTGCCAACTAAAAGCTAAACGCACGACATTCAAGGCCAAGTTCCGGGCGGTCGCAAACAAAAAGGCCTTCGGAGCATTCACCGGCTCCATTTTGCGAGCCTTCAAAACCTTCATGTAGGCCTCCTGAATCACATCATCAACATCGACCCCCGAAGGATAACGACTGTGCAACCACGCTCGAAGCATCGCTTCATGCGGCAACAAGTTTTCGGCGAACCATCGCCCTTCTTCTGTATATTCCGGAGGCATTAGGGAAAGAAAGTGAGAGTATGTCAGGGTTGTGACACCCTCAACCCCAAATCTGACTAAAAGAAAATTCCAGAAAAGTCAGCCAATCAAAGGTGGAACGTGGCGTCCCGACGCGTTTGCATAGAATATCCCCAACCGACACAGGACTGTCGCCTCAGCGAGACGACCTACATTTCAATCTAGGGAGCATCTTTCAGATACAGCACGATCTTCGATTCACTCGGACGCTCGACGCGGAGATCCATCATCAACTCTAGGAGGTTGACGAATACCTCTGGGTTTTCCGAACGGAGCGAAGCGGTAATTCTCATATCGCCGATGGAAGGTTCAGCCAGTTCAATCTTCGTGGTATTCCGTTGATTAAAAACGCTCACAATTTCCGAAAGCGGTGTATCGTCGAAATCCAAATGAGATGGTTCAGCGGGTTCTTCAATTTCCTCCGTCGCAGGCTGAGGTAAGACCTCCACCTGATCTATCTCGGTTCGAGCATCCTCCTCAAACGAGCTAACCAGCAACCAGATAGCAACCCCCGCCACCAAACTCAAACCCGCTGCAAACAAAGGTTTCATATAGTCCCCCTCTTCCCAGCAATCCTTTTAGCACAAGTTCCCATCAATACTAAGACAGTTTACGGAGCTATTTTCACTAAAAGAGATTTCGATTTTTCAAAAATAAAACCCAATCCGGAGCAAATCCTTGACCTGTCGGTCAACGGTCGCTCTGCGCCAGCGAGGTATTTTGAGAGATTGAGAATACGCGGGACGCGTGTGTATCCACCACACAACCAATCAGGCAAACCCATCAGCAACTCCAAACAATCACCCCAATTCAAGCGTATGCCTAAAGGGCGTATAACCCGTCAAATACACGCTCTCACCTTTTTGCTTGGGCAACATTCCTCGAATTTCCGCCCACTTGTGCTGAGCGATTCCGGGACCGAATGTGATTCGATCGTTTCCATGGACATACTGCCCCATTCCGCTTTCTAAAAAGGAAGATCCTTCTAGGTTCTTATCGGCGACCACCCCTTCTAAAGTTCCTCCCGAACGGAAACTCATCTCGAGCGAAACTGGTACGTGTGGCGTTCCTTCAATGCTTATTGCAATTTTCGCCTTACCACCCGATTCCGATATCTCAATACGATAATCAAGCGTTTGGACCTCGCTCATCGCACGCTCTGACCTGGGCATCTTTTCCATGTCGCCGTCGGCAGATCGCTTATCCTCGGGAAACGGTTGGTAATAACCATGCGTCTCGGATTTCGTCAGAACGATCGTATCACCGACAAGTTCGGCGTTCTCGGAAATAAACTGTCCTCGACTCCCGAAAAACGCGGCGGCCAGGCGAATGGACTGCAAAACCGCACTCCCCTTCATGAATGACATGAAGGTTGGATTTCGCTCGATCGCCGACAAATCCATCTCGCCGCGTCGCATTCTGAATACACCGGAGTGAGGAAATCGCTTCAAGTAGTTGTCCGGGATCTTGCTAGCAGTCGGCAAAATCGCTTCCAGCTCCGGACTCTCGATCAGCTCGGAAATATACCGCGTAACCCGCTCCGGCATCGATTGCTCGATCAACCTGCAAACGGCCGCATAGACCGGATTCTGGTCCTTCAACGCAAAATAACGATAAGCATAATAATAATTGGCTACCGATCCAACCCGCGCATTGTCCTGGCGATCGGACGCATCGGTCAACACCTCGCCACCTGGCTGAATATAGTACAAAGTCATATCCAGGTTTTTCCGCACGATATCCATCAGTTCACTACGGCCGAGCAAACGTCCGACCGTCAGGAGCATCGTGTCGCAAATCGGAGAATAGATGCTCACGCTCCGCTCCGTGAATTGTCCGTCCGGATCCATATCGATGCCTTCGCCCAACCAATCATCGATCCGGTCGACGTAAGCCTGCGACGGGAACAACGAATGGATACGCGCCAGCGCGGAACACACCACCCAGCGATGATTCGGCGTATGAATCCCTCCGACCGCAAAACACTTGCCCGTATTCCTCAAGAACTGCTCCATCTTTCCGATCACGCCCGACAATCCGGGGCGATCCAAACGTTTCAGATTCACGAAAATCGGACTGAGATAATTCACGATAAACGCAGCATCCGGAGTCGAATGAAAATTGGTGCTGTGCAAATCGATGGTCCCGTCCTCGTGTTGAACATTCAACACGCAAGCCATCGCCTTTTCCATGGGAGCCTCCAAGCGACTGGAACGATAGTACTCAGAAGATGGAGACGTATAGGAATTCGCGAGCCGACCTGCAAACCCAATCGTGCTATTAATATTGATCACTTCAAACCGATCCGCCACGCCCCCATCCCAGCGATCGCCCGGCAATTCGACCTGCTGCGGAAGCAGGTCCTCAATCAATGCATCGTTGATTTTGGTAAGCTGCTTCAGGATGGGATCCTTGCCTCCCGCACTTCCGGGAACTTGAGAATAAAGAAAGCGCGGCGCTACCGCGATCGCAGTGACCACCAGGCTGGTTTGCTTGAGAAAGGTTCTTCTTGGAGTAGTCATATCGCGAACAAATTGAGCTATCGTTACATCGGAAAAGCCAACCCAATCAACACCCCATGACAAACGCAAACGGCCCCCTCGGAGACCGTAAAGCAGGTAAGCCCACGAGGGCGCCTGCGTACTCAACTTGAGCTTAAAAAGTTGGACTAATTGCAGACTCCACGCCGAATCCTCGGCGTAGCTACCTCGACACGTCGGGGTGGTTTAAAATTTTCTAATATCAATCTCCCCTGTCCGGAGGAGTTCCTTTTTGATCATGAGACTGAGGCTTTCGACGATCGTGGCGGACTCGGGGTGATTGGCGATATTCTCGTTTTCATCGGGATCCTTTAGGTGATCGAAGAGCATGGGGGTGATGCGGCCTTCTTCGTCGGTCCATTCGGTGTAGAGATATCGGTCGGTCTTGACGGCTTCGCAGCCGCTGAATCGACTGAAGGCGGCGGGCCGACCGGCGCTTTGGGGATCCCTCAGGATCGGAGCGAGGCTTTTGCCGTGAAGGTGTTCGGGATAAGGCAGGTCGGTCAGGTCGCAGAGGGTGGGATAAAGATCGACGAGTTCGACAAGGGCCTTGGTCTGAGCGCCTTGGGGCAGGCCGGGGCCGGCGATAATCAGGGGCACGCGCAGCGATTCGTGAAGGGTGTTTTGCTTTCCCCAGAAGCTGTGTTCGCCGAGGAGAAATCCGTGATCGCTCCAGAGAACGATGATGGTGTCGTCGGCGAGGCCGAGTTCGGCGAGGGCGTCGATGACCTTGCCGATCTGGGCATCAATATAGCTGACGCAGGCGTAGTAGGCGTGGCGGGCCTCCGCCTGGAATGCTTTGGTGACTTTCACGTCGCCAGCCGTGCGGCCGTAGCGAACGAATTCCTCCGCCGACACGTTTTGGGCGGGATTGCCTCGGGGCGGATAGTAGTTGTCCGCGAGTTTGATTTTATCGCGGTCGTAGAGGTCCCAGTATTTCTTCGGCGCGTTGAAAGGGAGGTGAGGACGCCAGAAACCGCAAGCGAGAAAGAAGGGTTCACCCGTGCGTTTCAACCGTCGCAGATCGTCAATGGTTTTGGCGGCGACCTTGCCGTCCTGATAGGCCTCGTCCGGGACGTCAGCCGATTCGTAATAGGGCCCGCGGAGTGAATCGGGATTGATGTGCGCTGCGG
>JAPKDW010000299.1 GCA_028822375.1 Opitutaceae bacterium
CCTTGCGACACGAGTGTCGGATGGCTTTCGCGGACGCCGCGAACTTCGATTTGGGCCGAATCGCGAAGCGAAAGGAGTAATTTCTGGGAGAACTGCGTTTGCCAAATGGGACAGGGGCTCGCTCCAGCCGCCATTTGGCCGCCTTGTTCTCTCAGAAATTACTCTCTTCCAGCTTTGAAATCTTTCGAAAACAGACCCTAGGCCAAGATTCTGCTTGTTTACTCGGTTCATATTTTTCGCAGCATAACCGACTTAATATCAGCCATTTCTTTGCCTGTTTTACTCTTCACTCGTAGTTGTAAAAGGTGCTTCCCTTTCTCTAGGGCAAGCGTCCCTGCCTCCCATTCTTTCCATTCACGAGACAAATACCATCCAGGTTCCTTAGCGCCTTGCTCTGCGGCGGGATGGGGTGCGGACACCCACGGCTCTTCGATTTTGATATCGAGGCTGTTTTCTCCGGCAACCAACTGGAATACCGATCCCACAGAAGTCATATCGCAGGCATATTGAATGGATACCTCATAGGATCCTGCTTCGACCACATCAATGGGACACTCGGCGTAGGCGCTTTCGTCCGTCCAATCCTGAATCCACTGATTCGACCACCCGCGGGGCAAACAATAATCGATCCCCTCTCCTGTATCCGGCACCACCTGCCACTCATGCGCATTCAAGGTGACGCGCGGCCATTCACTGTGGCCGACTGCAATCGGCAGACGCTGAGGCGATTCGATAATCGCATCGGCAGCCCATTTTTGATAGTCCGCCTTCAACGCGTTGTGGATCTCCGGCCTCTCCTCTATCAGATTGTTCTCCTGCCCAGGATCTTCGAACATGTCATGCAAAGTAGTTGCGCCGGCGCGGTATCGATCCGAGCGAACTGACCAACCATAGATGAGTCGCCAAGTGTAGTGGTTTCTCACTGGCAAAGAGAAGTCGCGTTCCCCCAATAGCAGCGGCGAAATATCGACGCCATCGAGCGGCTTCGTCATCTCGCTGGTCAAGGCGATTCCGGCCAAACGAGAAAGTGTGGGAAGCAGATCAATGTGAGCTACATTCGCTTTCACGACGGTTCCGGGCTCAATCATTCCCGGCCAGCGAACGAAGAGAGGAACCCGAACGCCTCCCTCATGGAGACTTCCTTTATGGCCCAACATTCCATCATTGTAGCGCTCTCCATTTGGCCCGTTGTCTGACAGAAAAAGGACAATCGTATTGTCGTCCACCTCCAACTCTTTCAGCAGCGCCATCAGTCTTCCCACATTCGCATCGATGTTTTCGCAAAGCGCATACATCGCACGATCGAAATAGCTCTCCACCTCGGTATTATGCACCCATCGTTTCCAGTCATCCGCTGGCACGCTTGCGGGAGTATGAGGCGTGTTGAAAGGCACATAGCAGAAGAAGGGCTGCTTTTTTTCGGTGTTTTCGCGGATAAACGTCTCGGCGTGGTCCGTGATGACATCCGCAATGAAGCCCTGCGTTGGATACTCTTCTCCGTTTCTCTCGAGAACCGGATCGTAGTAGTCGTTCCAGTGCCCCGCGCAGAACCCGACAAATTCATCAAACCCTTGCGCATTCGGATGCTGCGGCCACTGCGAGCCGTTGTGCCATTTCCCAAAACCTCCGGTCGCGTAGCCTGCCTCGTCCCTCAGCAATTCGGCGATAGTGACCTCATCACTCCGCAGGTTTTCCTCCCCTCGGGTTACTCCAAAAACTCCCCCTCTTGACGGAGCTCTTCCCGTCAGCAAAGCGGCTCGCGTCGGAGCACAGGATGGTTCGACGAAAAACCGGTCGAATCGCGCGCCTTCCGCCGCCAACCGATCCATATTTGGGGTCTGAACCCAGGGATTGCCGTGGCTGCCCACATCTCCAAATCCCTGATCATCGGTCAGGATCAGAAGAATATTGGGCGGACTAGCACCATGAGCTTGTGTCAGGATTCCAGATACGAATACAAGCAAAAAGCTTATTGCTGAAAAGAGGGGATTAATTTTCATAGGGTTTATTGAATACATCTAAGTTCACAGTCGTTCGAAGATCAATGCCTTGATGTCAGGCATTTCCACTCCGGGCTTCTCCACCACCCTCAGTTCCAGCGAGTGATTTCCTTTCTCCAACACCAGTTCGCCCGCTTCCAGATCTTTCCAGTCGCGCGACAAATAGGCGCCTTGAGTTTTAATCACCTGCTCCGCCGCGCCATGCGGCGCGCTTACCCAGGATTCCTGAATACGAATGTCAAGCGACGCGTTTCCAGCTTTGAGCCGAAATACCGAGCCTACTCCGTCCTCGGGACAGGCATAGCGAATTCGAACCCTATACCGTCCACTCGAAACCACCTTGATCGGACGGGCCGCGTACGCTTTTGGATCCGACCAGCGCTCAATCCACTGATGCGCAAATCCCTTTTTTCCACTGTAATCGATCCCTTCGCCCATCCCCGGATATATATCCAGTTCATGCGCCTTCAATGTCACCGTAGGCCACTCCTCATAGCCAATCGGTATCGGCAATAGAGCTGGCTCCTCATCCGTCGCTTCCGCAGCCCAATCCCGGTAAGCCTCGATCAACTCGCCATGGATTTCCGGCCGCGTCGAAGCCAGATTATTCTTCTGACCAGGATCCGCAATGAGATCGTGCAACATCGTTTCGGTCGCTCGGTAGCGGTTTGTCCGAACGGACCATTTCTCAGGATTGCGCCAAACAAACAGATTTCGTTCGGGCATTTCGAAATCATCCTGACCAAAGAGAAGCGGAGTCACGTCCATCCCATCCAACGGCAGCGTCTTGTTTTCCAGATTCTCCACCCTCGCGATTCGGGATAGCGTCGGCAGCAAGTCGATATGCGCCACATTCGGTTTTACAACCGTGCCCGCCCGGATTCGCTCCGGCCAACGTACGAAAAGCGGCACACGCACGCCGCCTTCGTTGACACTGGATTTCCAACCAAGCATTCCGTCATTGAAGCGCGAGCCGTTCGGGCCGTTATCAGTCAGGAATATAAAAACCGTTTCGTCCAGGATCTCCAGCGCTTCCAGCTTCGCGAGCAAACGGCCCATATTCTCGTCCACGTTTTCGACCAGAGCATACATCGCCCGATCGAAGGGATCTTCCACGTCCGTCCGATCTACCCACTGCCTCCACTTGTCCACGGGCACACTCGCCGGCGTGTGGGGCGTGTTGTAAGGAACATAACAGAAGAATGGGCGCTCGTCCGCCTCGTGCTCGCGCTCGATAAACTCAATCGCGTGGTCGGTAATAATATCCGCGATAAATCCATGCGCCTGAAAAGAGGAACCGTTTCGCTCCAGGATCGGATCGAAATAATCGTTCCAATGCCCGCCGCAGAAACCAACGAATTCATCAAAGCCCTGTGCGTTCGGATGAAAGGGCCAGTTCCCGCCGTTGTGCCACTTGCCAAAACATCCCGTTGCATATCCGGCCTCGCGCAAAAGCTCGGCGATCGTCACTTCCTCGCCCTGCATGAATTCATATCCTCGCGTCACTCCTGTCACTCCGGTTCGGGTCGGGTAGCGGCCGGATAACAATGCGGCCCGCGTTGGGGCGCACGACATTTGCACGAAAAATCGCTCGAACCGCGCTCCCTCACTCGCAATACGGTCCATATTCGGCGTTTCGATCCACTCGTTCCCGTTGATAGACACATCTCCATAGCCCTGGTCGTCCGTCATCACTAATACGATGTTCGGCCTGTCCTGAGTGTGTCGAGCGGGTCGTGAGTCCGTCGCTTCGAGGAAGCAAGCAAGACCGTTGAAGCATATGAGGGCTAAAAGAAGGTGACGCATTAAGATAGGACTTGATTGTATCATAAATCTCGAGGAACGCGCGACAGTATCTATGCTAAATACGACAATCATTAGGCCTAAGATTCTGAATCGTAAGCGTTCGACGAAAACCCTCCGCAAACTCGCTTCCGAAAGAGATGCATGGCTCGCCCAAATCCCTTCCTGGGGACTGTTTCATCGGATTTTCGATGAGATACCTGGTATTACTTCTTCGCCAAGGGACGTACCATGGTAACCAGTCAATCCGTCCTGGACCGCTACCAGATGACCAATGAGGAAGAGATGCTCGGCTTTACGGATTACGACATAAACCCGCAATCCATGGCCGAAAGATACGTTCAAGACGACGAACGTCTCCTCAATGGCGAACCACTCCAAAACATCGCCAACTTCAATCGCGGATATTAAGAGAGCTCTACGACCTGGGCGGGACTTGTTAAATAGCCTCAGAGAAGGCGTGGTTTCCGTAGGGATGGAGGGTGAAATCTACTGGGATTCCAAATACGCGGCCAGGTCGGCCAGGTGCTGCGCGGTGAAGCCAAGCTGGTCTGCGGAAAACATCAGGGAGGTTTGTCTACGCTTCTTGATCGTTTTGATGCGATCCCTCGGCACCATTTGCAGAATGCCTCCGGTTGATTGGATGAGCACGGGGTCGCGTTCGCCGTAGATGAGTCCATCGATTAACCCGCCATCTTTAAGCTCGATCTGGGATGCGGTGTAACCGTGGGCGATGCTTTTCGAGGGGAAGATTCCCTGCATCTCAGTGCATCTATCTGCATTTTATCGGAAATCGAAATTGCA
>JAPKDW010000300.1 GCA_028822375.1 Opitutaceae bacterium
AATTGACGTCATGGGCTTAAGTTGACGCCAATGCGCTAAGCGTGGACCGCGATTTTTAATTTTCATGGTATAGATGCGGATTATCGCGGTCCACGCTTAGCGGGACCGCTCCTACAATTAGGCAGTGGAGAAAACTTCGATTTACTTAACAGTCTCTAAGAACCACGCGACTGTTGTCACGTAGCTACCCGACTCGTTGGGGTGGAATCCGTTTCGAGATTCCTACTCTGAGAACGTGTGTAGTTTCGTGAGGATTAGATGGTCTTCTTTGGTGCCTACGGTTGCTATCTTGATCTTGAGGGTCTCTAGGGCTTCCCAGTTAATCTGATTCAGAACCTCGATCACCGCTGCATCTTCAGTTTGATCGGCCGATGCTTTGAATCGTTCTACGAACTCGGAAACTGATTCGAGAAGGATTTCTATATCCACGAGAGATATGGCAATTAGATTTTCGGCATTGTTGGAATAGAGTTCGGAAACCTTTGGCGATTGTATTGCTCCGGTTTCATTGGAGGCTAGGAGAGCGAGGGATTGTCTAAACGCATCAAGAGCGGAATCACCCATGCCGTAGCCGATGAACAGTTTGTCGGCGGCGATCGAATATCCAAAAGACGACGCTTGGGGTTTTTCGGCGTTGTTGAATACGAATGTGGAGAAACCGGCTACGTCCTCTTCCACTAATGGAAGAATCCCCAATTCGCGGAATGGTGTGAGCTTTTCATCTATGAGTCTTGTAAAGCCTTCCACGTCTGCGAGTCCGAATACGTAGGTCTGGGATTGGGAGAGGTCGGAATAGGGCGATTTATCCGATGGGCTTAGGTTCATCGAGCTAAAGGTGTGGAATTCGCTGGAGAACGTGTCACGGAGAAAGCGTTCAACATCCTGGCCGAGTTGCTGATCAGCGATTTGCTTATAGTTCGGGTACATTATCGCCATTTGGGGAGCGGCTTGAAGGACGATGTCTTTAACTAGGATAAGCATCTCCCCGATATCGACTGCGGCGCTGCTTGCTGAGTAGGAGTTGCTAGGGATGAATGTTGGGGGGCTTAATGGGTCATTGCGCTGAGACAGTGAAAGCATGCCTTTAGGTTCACGATAGGTGAGTCCTTGCGTCATCGTGCTTGAAATAGCGTCGAAATCGTAGGCATAGAATATTGTCTCAATTTCCTGGAGACCCATTGCGTCGATTGCGTTGTCGATCGAAATGCCTGCCTGCGAAACCTCCGCGCCGAACGACTCATTGGCGAAAACAGCTATCGCTTCGAGGAGGCTACCTGCGTTTATGTATCCTTGACCATCTATTTGGGATTGATGCTCGGCTGCGAGGGCGAAGTTCGGGTTTTGTTCCAAGCTTGTCTCTGGAGTGATTGTTTTAAGTGTATCCAAATATTTGGCGAGGCTGTCTGGGTTTAGTCCGAATACGCACCTGCCGTCGGTCACTGCCCAGCAAGGATTGATTTCCCATGCAACTGCTAGGCCTTTGGCTGCTTGGGGCAATGAAATGGAATTGATCGCGTGTTCGGCGATCGTTGTCGTTTGGATGATGAATGGAGCGGCTTCCGCTTCGTTCGCGCGAAGTTCGCGATGGACGGAATCGATGAATGCCTGGATGGCTGTTTTGAATTCTTCCGGGTCGCCTTGAAAGTGAGCTATGGCGTATCCATGAAATGGAAGCGATTCGATTTCGGATTCGAGAGTGAATGTCGCAATTTGCCGATTGAAGTGAGTGGCGGCCTCAAGAAGCGCATTCCAATCAAGCGTAGGCATTTCGGAGAACGCAGGACCTTCGTCTTCGTCGATTTCGCCTAGGGCGAGGGCAAAGACTGCTCCCATGAGTTTCCCGAGCTCCGTGAATGCGGACGCTTGTCCGCTCGTGGCGATTTCGATGGCTAGCTTGCGCGTCTCTTTTACGTCCGCATAGGTGAGGGCATCGTTTGGTACGAGTTGCTGGAGTGGGGTTTTATCTCCGGATAGAAAGAGGTAGTAGTAAATTCCTCCTACAGCGATGGAACAGATTAAGATCAGAGTAACGAGGATCTTAGCGAGTGTTTTCATAGTGTGATTAATTAAGTCGGCGGAGACGCGTTACGAGATTGGATATATTCGCAAGCGGTTGGATTCAGTGAAAGCAAATTGGAGCTGAAGGTTAAAGGACTACATGCCGATTAGGCCTTTGATCCATTCTTTGAATTGCTCGACGCCTTCCATGCCCTGAGTGACGAGTAGATAGATAACGAATGCGTAGAGAGCGATAGCCGCAACGGCCAAGGCGCAGGCTCCGAGGCAGAAAAGGCCGTCTTTTTCCGAAAGACCGATTCCTATTAGAAAAATGACTCCGGCAGGAAAGGTATTCGTTGTGGGAATCGGTAGGGTCATGAGAGTGCCCATTATGATGATGACGATGCTCAGGAATCGGGAACCGAAGGGGCTGCTGATCCACTCGAGGCGAGGGTGGACAAGAGGCTCGATTTTACTCAGCCACTTGGCTGCAGTTCCGAGGGTTTTCTCGGCGAACGATCGACTCATGGAGCGATTCAGGGCCCATTGAGGGAGCCAAGGGTGGTGGCGTCCTATGAGGAGCTGCAGCCCCAGGATTATAAACAAAATCCCAAAGGGGGTCGAATAACCAGCCGCGGGGATCGGCAGAGCGCTCGGTAATGAAAGCGTCATGAGCAAAAGCCCGAAGCCTTGTTCTTCGACGTTGTCTAAAATGGATTTGAGCGAAATATCCGAATGGGAGCCGTCGCCCAAGGAACGTTTCAAGTTGTCGGAGAGCGATCGTTTCATTTACGAAGAAAAATTGGATTAAAGGCAGTATGCCGCAGAATCACTGATCGGCAGATTTGTCGGTTAGCTGAGCTTCGTAAAGCGATTTGACAACTTGTAGCAGGGAAGGAATCGCTTCGACCATGCTATCGCGACAGGCCTCGTAGTGAGGCAGACTCTCCCCATAGGGGTCAGGGATTTCGTCGGTCGCGTCGGCTCCGATGAATTGGCGCATGAGAAATGCGTTGGAAGGCGGCGGGTCGACGCGAAAGGAGAGCATCGCCAGGTGGGTATCGGTCATCGCGAAGAAAGCGAGGGCTCGATCGATCAGCGCCTCGGTGATTGGCTCGCTTCGGTGGTTTTTGATGTCTATGCCGACTTTTCCCATGGCAGTCACAGCATTGTTTGCGGCTGGTTGGCGGTCGTACGTGGAAACGCCAGCGGACGAGACTAGGAGTGACTTCATCGGCTCGTCTTGGGCGAGCAAGGCGTGTCGGAAAAGCCCTTCCGCCATAGGACTGCGGCAGGTATTGGCGGTGCAGATGAAAACGATCTCATTTCTGGGATTGGCCATAGGTCGCTGGGAACATTTAGGCGCAAGCCCTAGCGTGTAAACAACCGATTGCGCTCGAATGTTAGGATTTGTTTAGCGGGCTTTAGCTCTTCCGCAACCTTAGCGAGTTTCATTGAAACTTAAGTAGCGGCGCCTTTTGCGTAAAATTCGCGAATGCGCTCGGCTAGTTTGCGATCGGTGGAGTAGAGGATGCCGCGGTGATTCATAAAGGTCGAATCAGGGCGGTTGAGGTCGAGTTGGTTACCATAAATGTCGCTTACGAACGCTCCGGCTTCTTTGAATATGCAAGCGGTAGCTGCGTAGTCCCAAAGGCTGCCGCCTCCGTCTTGCGGTTTTGGAAATTTGAAGTAACAGGCGGGCCCGTTTTCGAGAACCCAGCAGGCGTTCATAGCTGCGCCTCCTTGCAACATACAGCGCACTCCGTTGTGGCCTTGCTCTCGAGCAATGACTTTCATTTCGGATACGATGTCGGAGTAGCGAGGATGTTGGGTGAGGCTCCGGTCGCCGATCAGGCACAAGGGTGTTTGTGTGGAGTCAGGCGAGAGGGCTGGTTTCCAATGTTCGCGATTGCGGAAGGCGCCTTGATCTTGAATTGCGTGATAAAGGGTTTGTTCTAATGGATCGTAGACGACTCCGATCAGGGGCGTTCCGTTTTGCGATACCAAGGAAATGGATACGGCGTAACCAGGAGTCGATTCGATAAAGGGGAGGGTGCCGTCTAGTGGATCGATGGACCAGAAGGCGTCTTTTTTGAGACGGCTTTGGTCATCCGCGCTTTCTTCTGTTAAGAGCCCTAGATCGAAGCGTTCGAAACTTGATTCGAGTGTTTCGAGGATTAGATCTTGGCAGAGTTGATCGACTTCGGTGACAACTTGAGATGCTAGGCTATCGCCGCCGGGTTTTTCGAATACAGGGATCGGTTTTTGCGCACGATCAGCAATGAGTCGACCTGCCTGCTCGGCGGCTCCAATTGCAAGCTCGGCCAATGTTCTAAGGTTTTCTTCGCTTAAGCGTTTTGTTGAGGTTTCCAGATTGGCCACGACTTCTCGGGCGAGGCGTTCGCTGTAGCTGTTGATTTTCCAATGGTCAGGGCTCCAGCCTTTGAGGAATCGATGGAAGTCCGTCCAGGCGACCGGGTACAGGTTTCGCCAATTGGATTCAAGCGCATCGAAGTCGATGGATTTCCCTAATCGAGTAAGAGCGCTCTTCAAGTTTGCGAAATAGGTATTCAGGAGCTGGAACTCCAATCGCTCGCAATCGCCTTCGT
>JAPKDW010000301.1 GCA_028822375.1 Opitutaceae bacterium
GGCCGGCGCTTGCACAGCGCCGCGACGTAAGATTTCTTTGCCTACGCGGCACGGCGCAAGCGCCGGCCCTACGATTCCTCTTTTCGACAAACTACAAAACGCATGATCCGAAAATCCCTATTTCTCTTCGTCCTCTCCGGCATCCTTGCCATGGCCGCGAGCCCTATTCTAGCGAAACGGCCCAACATCATCCTCATCCTGACAGACGATCAGGACAAGGAATCGATCGGAGCCTACGGCGGCGACGTCTGGACGCCAAACCTCGATCGCATGGCAAAGGAAGGTATGCTTTTCCACAACGGATTCGTCACTAGCACCGTTTGCACCCCATCGCGCTACGCTTTTCTAACCGGTCGCTACCCCAGCCGTTCTTCATCTGAAATTTTCATGGAAGAAAACCCCGAAGGCCAACAGGCCTTCCCCTCGTTCAATATGGGCCTAGAGGCCGACAACATGAATGTCGCCGCCATGCTTTCAAAAGCTGGCTACCGCACGGGCTTCGTCGGCAAATACCATGCGAGCGGAATCGAAGGCCTGAGAAATAAATCCGACTACGAAGCCTACGGCCTAAAGTACATAGCGAAAAACGCTAAAGCGTCAGACGATATGAATGAAGCGTTTCGCTTCAATGAACTGCAGTACCGAAAAATGTTAACGGACCGAGGGTTCGACTGGGCCAAGAACATCTACATGGGGAATCTGCAAAAGCCCTACAGCGAACACAATTTGGAATGGACCGTGGAGGCCGCACTCGAATTCATCGATGACAGCGTCCATTTGGGAAAGAACGATCAACCCTTCTATCTCCATTTTTGCACTACGTTAGTTCATGGGCCGGACGGATCTTGGAGTCGGGCAATAGAAGAACCGCTCGTCTCGGGATCCGGTGTCCTCAAATCCCCTATTCAACCCGAAGCAATGTTATCTCGAAAGAAGATCCTGAGCGAACTGAAGCAACGCGGGCTTGATCCTACAAAAGGACACGCGGGATACTCCTGGGTGGACGCAGGTGTCGGAGCAATTTTGGCCAAACTCAAGAAACTGGGAATCGATGACAACACCCTCGTCATTTTTACCGCAGACCATGGATCTCGGCTCAAAGGATCCCTCTACGATATCGATGGCGCCAGCGTACCGTTTATCATGCGATGGCCGGGGAAAGTAGAAGCCGGAATCAAAAGCTTCGACCTTGTCCAAAGCATCGACATAACCGCTACCGCCTTTGATCTCGGCAAGGCCACGTTGCCGAAACAATACGCTCTCGACGGACATAGCATGGCTCCGCTATTCGGAGGCCAATCACCCGAAACCTGGCGAGACCACCTTTACCTCGAGCTAGGCTTTAGCCGAGCAATCAGAACCAAGGAGCTTAAGTACATTGCGACGCGCTATCCCGAGGAGCACTTAACGGCCATCCGAAAGGGCGAGCCTAAAGAGTTGCCTGCCCTATTGGCTCCGATCAATCGAGCCGGGATCGGAACGCGTGGATCGGCGAATCCAAATTTCTACTACGACGACGCTCTCTTTAGAATCGATAAGGACAAGCGCGAGATGAAGAACCTTGTGAATGATCCCGAATACGGCGTCGCGCTCAAGGAGATGAAACAACTCTTGATCCAAACGATAGAAACCACCGATCGTCCCTACGGCGAGCTCGTCCCAGGTGGCAATGCCACCGCTCCCGGACAAGTCACCGAACAACAAGAGCTAACGCGCCGGATGAAAATCAACGGCAAAATAGTGACTATCCCCAACTAGGGGGCCTTTAAAACGTGTCTCCCGGTAGGGCCATACGCGTCAACTTAACTGAAATCGTCTGAAAACCACCCCGACGTGTCGGGGTAGCTACGCCGAGACTTCGGCGTGGGATCTGCAATAATTCCTTCAAATAGAGATAAGTTGACGCCAATGCGGTAGGGCTGATTGTCCCAAAGCAGCCGCGCACAGCTATAGCAACCCAGCGTTTCGTTGGGACAATGAACCCTACCACATTGCCATTCCTAAACAAGAGGCGGCAAAACCGGTCACTCTTCCCAAAATTCATCGCTTGCCAGCAAGCCCTAGACCCACAATTCTCAGAATCCCATTACCCCATCGACTCATAATTCATAATTCATAATTCATAATTTAAAAAATGCCCCACATCAACGCAGGTAAAACCAAACCAGAATACGATGTCATCATCGTCGGTTCCGGAGCCGCTGGCGGCCAGACCGCCTACACGCTTGCCATGGAGGGCGTCAAAGTTCTCATGCTTGAGGCAGGTCGCGATTACGATCCCGTCAAAGAGACTGCTATGTTCCAAACGCGTGCGCAAGCGCCCTTGCGGGATGCTTCCACGCCGGAAAAGGCCTTCGGGTTCTACGACGCGACCGTCGATGGCGGCTGGAAAGTTCCTCACGAACCCTACACCAACGCCTCCGAAAAGTCCGATGAACAATTTTGGTGGTGGCGGGCCCGCATGCTCGGTGGCCGGACTAATCACTGGGGACGCATCTCTCTCCGAAATGGCGACTACGATTTCAATGGGAAGAGCCGCGACGGAGTCGGCATCGACTGGCCGCTCGAATACAAAGACGTCGCTCCCTACTACGACCGAGTCGAATCGCTCATCGGCGTCTACGGCAGTAACGAAGGCCTCGAAAACACCCCCAACTCGACCAAAGGCGTTTTGCAGCCAGCGCCCAAGGCTCGAGCCAGCGAGATCTACACGCGCAAACATGCCAAAAAGCTCGGCATCCCGGTCATCCCAATTCACCGCGCCGTTCTCAGCAAGCGACTCGATTCGAAGAACATCCCGAAGCGTTTACATCCGAACAACCCCAAAGCCGCCAAGATTCTCTCCCAAGAGATGGATCAACGCCTCGCCTGCTTCTGGGCGACTCACTGCGGACGCGGTTGCTCGATCAAAGCGAATTACCAGTCAACGACCGTTCACCTGCCGCCTGCTCTCGCAACCGGTAATCTGGACATCATAACCAACGCGATGGCCCGCAAAGTCGAAATCGACAAAACGGGTAAAGCCACGGGCGTCAACTTCGTCGACAAGCTCACCGGTCGCGACTATTCAGTCAAAGGACGTATCATCACCCTCGCAGCCGGTTCTTGCGAATCTGTCCGGATTCTCCTGAATTCTAAAAGCCCGATGCACCCCGACGGCCTCGCCAATTCCTCAGGGAAAGTAGGCAAGTACATTATGGATACGGTCGGAGCTGGCCTCGGCGGCCAAATCCCGGCCTGGGAAAATATGCCGCCTCACAACGAAGACGGCGCGGGAGGTGCCCATTCCTACGTACCCTGGTGGCTCTATAAGGAACAGCTCGCCGGCAAACTCGATTTCCCTCGCGGCTATCACATTGAAATGGGCGGTAGCCGTGGAACGCCTAGAGTCGGCACTTTCAACGGTCTCGAAAAATTCACCGGCGGAAGCTACGGCAAGCAACTAAAGGAAGACGCCCGTCGCTACTACGGCTCATTCATGAGTTACGCCGGACGTGGCGAAATGGTCCCCAACGATGATTGCTTCACCGAGATCGACAATCGAGTCAAAGACAAGTGGGGCATTCCCGTTCTGAAATTCCATTGGAAGTGGAGCGACTACGAGATCCGTCAAGCCGCTCACATGCACAAGACCTTTGCCGAACTCATCACGGAAATGGGTGGCAACGTTACGAGCGAAATCGATACGACCGGCAAGAAAGCCATCCTCCCTGGCGGAATGATCATCCACGAAGTCGGCGGCACCATCATGGGCGAGAACGCCAAGTCGTCCGTAACCAATCAATACAACCAAACCTGGGACGTGAAAAACCTCTTCATCACCGACGGTGGGCCCTTCTGCTCCAACGCCGACAAAAACCCAACCCTCACCATCATGGCTCTCGCTTGGCGTTCCGCCGACTACATGATGGATGCCATGAAGAAAGGAGACCTTTAAGATGAATGATTCCAACCAGCCAAAACGCCTAGATCGCCGCGAAGCCATTAAATGGATCCTCGCCGCCTCCGCGACCGTGCCTTTCCTGAGCGCTAATAGCTTCGGCCAGTCCGGTCCCTCCATACCCACGCCACGAGGCTACGGATCCGATCCCAATCTCGTCATACCCGAAGACGCTCCCTGGGAACGCATCCTGACTCCAAGCCAGCTAAAAACGACCACCACGCTCGCCGACATCATTCTACCGCGCAACGGCGAATCACCCAGCGCCAGCGAGCTGAACGTTCCCGACTTCATCGACGAATGGGTCAGCGCTCCCTACCCAACGCAAGAGAGTGACCGGAAAACAATCCTCGAAGGCATCGACTGGATCAATGCCGAATCACACTACCGTTTCAAAAACGATTTCTCCGACCTCAAGTCCACCCAGCAAATCGCGATCTGCGACGACATTTGCTATAAGCCCAAAGCGAAAGCGGAACACCAAGCCGGAGCCACGTTCTTCGCCACGTTCCGCAACCTCACCATGGGCGGCTACTATACCACCGACTTCGGCACCAAGGAAGTCGGCTACGTCGGCAACGTTGCCCTAGCCTCCTTCGATGGCCCGCCTCCCGAAGTTCTCAAACACCTTGGCGTCGAAAAACATCCTTGGTA
>JAPKDW010000050.1 GCA_028822375.1 Opitutaceae bacterium
GTCTGCTTGAAAGCAGTCCGTCGGCCTAAAATTTCAAATCGTCCTATTCTACCGTTACGGACTTCGCCAAGTTACGTGGCTTGTCGACATCGCAACCGCGCAGGTTTGCGATATGATAGCTCAAAAGCTGCATCGGAATACTCGCAATGACCGGCAAAAGAGCGCGGTGGCAATCGGGGATAAGGATTTGATCGTCCACGAGGTTTTCTGGCAGCGGGTTGCTTTCGTTGGTCACGGCAATGACCGGAGCTCCGCGCGCTTTCACTTCTTGGATATTCGAAAGCAGCTTTGCGTGAATGTCGGGCTGGGCTGCGATTACGATGACGGGACACTTTTCGTTGATGAGGGCAATCGGGCCGTGTTTCATCTCGGCGGCGGGATAACCTTCGGCGTGAATGTATGAAATCTCTTTGAGTTTGAGGGCTCCTTCGAGCGCGATCGGAAACATGTCTTGGCGGCCGAGAAAGAGGCAGTCTTCCATGTCCTTGTACTTCTTCGAAATTTCCAAGATTTTGCCACTGAGCTTGACCGTTTCAGTGACGAGCGCGGGCGCTTTTTTAAGAGCTTCTACGTATTCGCGACCCTCTTGGAAACTCATATCGCGCAAGCGACCGAGATAGAGGGCGAGCATCGAAAGAATATGCAATTGGGAAGTGAACGCTTTGGTCGATGCGACGCCGATTTCCGGGCCGGCGTGCTGGTATATGCCGCCATCGGATTCGCGAGCGATTGTCGAGCCGACGCTGTTGTTGATCGCGAGCGTCTTGTAGCCTTTTCGCTTGGACTCGCGAAGCGCGGCGAGGGTGTCGATCGTTTCGCCGGATTGGCTGATTACGATGACGAGTGTGTTCTTGTCGAGTGGCGCGTTACGGTAACGGAATTCGGATGCGTATTCGACTTCCACCGGGATGCGAGCGTATCGCTCGATTAGATACTCGCCTACGAGGCAGGCGTGCCAAGCGGTTCCACAGGCGCAGAGGAGGATGCGATCGATTTGACGTAGTTCTTGAGCACTGACGTTCAGGCCGCCGAATTTCGCTGAACTTTTATCGTCCGAAAACCGGCCTCGCATAGCGTTCTCTAGGGCTCCGGACTGCTCGAAGATTTCCTTGAGCATGAAGTGCTCGTAGTCGCCCAATTCGCTTTCGGCGATGTCCCAGTCGATCTGTTTGATTTCTGGAGTGAGAATTTCTTCGTCGTTTGTGAGTAGATTGAGTTCGCCATCCTTGAGACTTACGATCTCGCCGTCATTCAGATATACGACGTTCGAGGTTCTGCTGATAATTGCGGATACGTCGCTCGCGAGGAGGTATTCATCCTTTCCAATTCCGACTATAAGAGGGGAGCCTTTTCGAGCGCCGACGAGCTCGTCTGGACAATCGGTGGAAATGACAGCGATTCCATAAGTGCCGTCAATGTGTCGAAGGCTGCGGCGGACGCTATCGAGGAATCGGGTTGGGGAATCCTCGGCTTCCTTTTTATAGTGATAGGCAATCAGGTTGCAGAATACTTCTGAGTCGGTTTCCGAATAGAATTCGACGCCTGTGCTCTCGAGGAATTTTTTTACTGCAAGATAGTTCTCGATAACGCCGTTGTGAACGAGCGAGATTTTGCCGTCGTGACTAACATGCGGGTGAGCATTGGCTTCGGTGACGGCTCCGTGCGTCGCCCAACGCGTATGGCTGATTCCTAGAGACCCGGAAAGGCTGGCGGTGTTTAGGTTCCGAGCGAGATCCGTAACGCGGCCTTTGTATTTTTTGAGTTTTAAAGCGCCGTCTGCTAAAACCGCGACTCCAGCAGAATCGTATCCGCGATATTCTAGCCGTTTGAGACCTTCAAGTAAGATGGGGGATGCCTCCCGTTTTCCGATATAACCTACGATTCCGCACATACGATTGAGAGTGATTGAGTTGCTTTACTAAATTGACTGCAATTGCAGAGAGCTTGAGATTGCCTCTCCTCATTGAAAGTTAAATGATCAAATCTATCTTTTGGCGATTATTTGGAGATGACCATTTTTATATCGGACAGAATTCCGCTTTATGAACATTAACTCGCTTCTATACTCCCTAGGCCTTTCTGGGCTGTTTTCCTAGCGTATTTTTCTGCCAGCTTTCATCACGGCGCTTTTCATGAAACACGGCCATTCTTGGCCGTTTCTCAGTGGCATCGATTTTCTTGCCGAATTGGCAGAGAAAGCTGCTAATCACCCCACGTGGTTCACTCATGGAGGAGTGATTGCGGGACTTGGGCTGCTGTCGCTATTCGAGTTCGCAGCGGATAAGTCTCCCGAAGTTCGCGAGTTGATGGACGATTTTTCGGTTTATGCGAAAACAGGGCTTTCCGGTCTGACTACGCTTGGAGTCATGAATACTGCGGATGCGGATTTTGCCGGGAATGTATTTCAACAGGCAGGTCTTCTCGAAATACTTCCAGCGATTGCATCGGCGGGAGCGACCTAATTGGGATCGACTTTGAGAGGAGGCGTCTTGGGGATTTTAACCGAAGCCGATCCCGATGACGCGGTGAATATTCGCGGCTTCATAAGCTGGGTAGAGGATTTCATCTCGGTTGTCGGCGTTTGGTATTTGTTCTTCGCTCCACTGGTAGCGTGGCTTTTCATGCTAGGTTTCTTTGGCGTGCTGTATTTGCTTCGCAAGCATCATGAAGGGAAACTCGAAGAAGCGAGGGTGCCGTGTGTAAAATGTGGGGAGAGAATTCATTCGTTTGCGACGGCCTGTCATCATTGCGGCACGGGTGTGGAAAGTCCGAATATTTTGGGCTTTCTCGGCGGAATAAAGAAGGAGAAGGCTGGATCGACCGAGGAGCAGCAGCTTCGATTGATGCGATTGAAACGGTCGCCGCTTTCCGGCGAACATTTCGAAGGCAAGGGCGTGGACCTAAAATGCGAACAGGATGGAACGAAAGCTTTTTCGGATCCGGCCTTAACGCAGTCCTATATCGGTTCGGTTGCCGATAAACTCCCGAGAGTACTCGTTGTCTCCGCTTTGCTAGGAATCGTCCCGGTTCTGGGACTGATTGCCGGCGTTATTTACTATAGGCTAAGACTGGTGGCTCCGTTTCGAAGATATCTTACCTTCGGGCAAAGTTTTGTGACGAAATGGTTGCTCCGTCTAATATTGATCGCTTTGGCGGTTTTGCGGGTATCTTTCGGCGGAATCATTGCCGTCCCACTTATGGCTTTACTGAATTTCTGATTCTATCGATCAGCCTTCAAGAAGGCGCTTACAAAAGCGAATTTGGAAGCCGCTTAGTTTACTAAATGAAGAGTAGAACAGGCTTCCAGCCTGTTTTTCACAGGCAAGATGCCTGTGCACCTATCAAAACCGGAAATCTGATGGTTTGTTTAACAAAAAAGAGCCATCGATTCGATGGCTCTTGTGGTAGAAATTGACCCCTCCCTACGGTGTCTTTTTCGTGGCGACAGCTTTCATGAAGTTGTCGCTCAGCTACTTATGTTTCGCTATCAATCACTTAGAATTTGAAGAGACGGAGAGCTCGAGCGGAAGGTTTTTGCGTTCCGCGGATGTCGCTTGAGTATGCGACGTGGTTGAGATCCATCACTCCGAGCCCGATCAAGGCAGCAGCAATTGCTACGCCCGCTGCGACTTCGACAACTGGCAATACCAGAGCAAAGATGCCGATCGGCACGAGTGCGAGGATGATTGAAGCGATTAAGTTACTCTTTGTTTGTGTGTTCATTTTGTTGGTCAGTTTTGCTGACAGGAGGACTATAGCGCAGATCAGTTATAACTTGAAATACTTATAACTTATAGAAACCATAGGAACAGCCTATGGAAATGCATCAGCTCAGATATTTCGTTGCGGTGGCCGAGGAGGAGAACTTCACGCGGGCCGCGGAAAAGTGCTTTGTTTCCCAGCCTTCTTTGAGCGCTCAGATTATTAAGCTCGAATCGGAGCTTGGAGCTAGGCTCTTCAATCGCTTGGGACGGCGGGTGGAATTGACTTCGGCGGGGACCTTTTTCGAAAAGCGGGCTCGCTCGATATTGATGGAGGCCGAGAACGCCCAACGCGAGATAAGCGAAGGGCAGGGTGAACCGAGGGGGCGGTTGAGCGTTGGGGTGACGCCAACGGTTGGGCCCTATCTGCTACCTCCGGTTTTAGCGAGTTGTCGCGAGCGGTATCCGGATCTTCAAATTCGCGTTGAGGAAAGTCAGCGCCGTTTGCTTATGGATAGTCTCGTTGGCGGGCACCTGGATGTGGTGATTTCCTCGTATTCAGGAAATGTGGCACATATTGAGGCGGAGCCTATTCTTCAAGAGGCTCTAAATTTAGTAGTGCCTCGGAATCATGCATTGGCAGACAAACAGGAAATTTCGGTTCAGGATTTTAAGGACGAACCGCTTATCCTGCTCGGAGAGTCGCTTGTGTTGGGGGAAAAAATATTAGAGCTTTTCGGAGGGAATAATTTCGAACCGAAAATCGGGGCAGTGTGCTCTCAGGTCAGTACCGCTAAAGCGCTTGTGCATAGCGGAGTTGGATTGTCGATCTTACCTGAGATGGCACGCGAGACGGTTTCGCCTTACGATGTCGTATTCAGAACCTTGATATCATCACGCATGACGCGCTTGCTCTTCGCCTTGACCCATGAGCGGCGTTACCTGTCGTCCGGAGCGAAGGCGTTCTTGGCGACTGTCCGGGAATTCGTGGACGAGCGGAGCTAGGCTCGTAACCCAAGTTTCGCATTACAATCCATAAAGCATTGATAATCAACATAAGGCCTACCAAAGGCACTACAGAATCGTTAATATTTCAATTCTGACTTACTCATTGGGCACATCTCTTTCCAATCGATGCCCAATATTTTATACACAAGAGATTGCTCGGCATCGGGCTTGCTGGGTTTTCTGATCGTAAGGATTCGTCCGTCTTCGAGCGGGAGGCGCGTACTGACAAGACTATGCGTACTCAAAAGCCGACGGATCGTTTTCCAGCTACGCGAGTCATTGCAAAGTTCAAGGTGCCTCTCAATCCAGCGCAACAGGTGATAAGCCAAGACGCTGATGAAAATATGGCCATCCACGCGATGTTCGAGCTGGTGGTAGTTCGGACGCAGGCCCAGAGAGCCTTTAAGCATGCGGAAGCCTGATTCGGCCTTGAGCAGGGTCATATATAAACCCCAGAGTTGCGCGGCATCCAGGGCCTTGTCGGTTTTGAGAACGTAGTTTCCGCAAAGATCTATGGCTTCTTGGATTTCCTCGTCCTGGCGGATCACTTCGAACTTTCTTTTCTCGTGTTGGATTTTATAGAATCGTTGAACTCGGGGATGCTTCTTTTGCAGGGCTCCTATTTTACGCTCTATAGTATCGTTCTTTTTGAGACAGCCTTTCTCTATACATTCTTTGAGCAGTCGGATGTCGGCGAGAAAACGTTCTTCGGCTTTCGATATCATCGCCGTTTCCTTGAGCCGGCGCTGGGCGCTTCGACAAAGAACCAATCGACTCTCCGGGTCATCGGGGTCGGCTACTTTCTTGACCTCCACTTTCAAGGAGGCTTTCCGCCCGGGGAGCTCTTCGAAGGTTTCCTTCTCGAAGAGATCGGCATACTTCTTGCGGCTTCCGCGAGTGACGTTTATTATATAGGAATATCCCCGCTCCTTGAGCATGTTTATATTGTCTTTGGAGGCGAAGCCCGCATCCAGGACGACGACGGGCTTGAGGGCGGGCTCCTGGTTGCCCATGTCCAGACGGTCGATCAAGACGACGAGGGTCTTGGTATCGAACATGTTTCCTTCGAAAACTTCATGGGCGAGAGGGAAGCCGTGTTCGTCGAAGGCCATGCCGATGGCGACTTGACGGCAGTCGTTTCGCTTTTGCTTATTCCTCCCGCGCTTGGCTTTAGGGTTTTTGGCGCAAATGCCTTCGAAATGAGTATTGGTTACATCGTAAAGGACGATGCTGCGTTCAAGGCCGAAAAGGCTCTTTTGCGTTTCCTTCAGCTCTTTCTCTATATGCTTCTGATGCTCGATCAGCTAACAGCTTGCCCAATTTTTTTGCGCGATCCTCATATAATTGATTGTTGGCTTTATCCTGCGCGATGAATGTCGGCTTTATTCATACAATGGGGTTTTTCACTGCTTACTTCAATAACTGTGACCAATCAGTCCGGCACCGAGGTACCAGCGGAGCCAAGCCCATGTTCGATAATCTGACGATCAATTGCGACTCGATTCTGTTCCCATATTTGAGATGCGGCATCTCTCAATTCTTCGGAACACTCGGCAAGTCCCCAATCTTGAGATAGTTCTTCGCTGATTTGCTGAATCTTTGGGGGTAAAGACGATTTACGGGTCACCATTCCTCCCTGTGGATCTTCACAGACGTAACGTATTGTTCCGATCCCGGCATAAATCAGCCGCGCCATACACATCGGGCAAGGTTCTAGAGAAGATACAAGTGTAAGAGAACCGGGTTCACTAGATCTTTGATGTTCGATCTCGAATTTTGTCAGGACGACCATTTCAGCGTGCAAATCAGATCGAAAACCGGAAATAAAAACCTCGTTGTGGCCCTCTGCCAATACATTACCTTCGTCATCAAGTAATACAGCTCCGACAGCGTAGGTACCAAGTTCCGCCGCCATTACTGCGAGTTGGCACGCTCGAACTGAAGCGACCTCGTCTTCGAATGACGTTGAGGCTACATATTGATCCACATAATTCTTCCAGTCCTGCATAGATCTTTCCAGTGAATTGCCAATGGTTGTGTTACTGCCTAGCGCTAAGTCCGCTCAAGAGGACCGCGGAGCTGCCTGAATTTGAGTGAGACGTTTTTTTGAACGGAGCGGCTGCGCGGCAATTCGGGTAAGCTTTCATTAGGAGTTGGATGACTGGCAGTTTCTTGCGAAACTGCCAGCTATGAAATAAAGTTACACCTAAATTGAAAGCCCTAAACCTACTTCAGCTCAACCATAAACAGGCTTCAACTTAGGACTTTGAAGGAAAACAAACCCTTCTCGACCTTTGCTAAAATGAAGGGCTCAAATCAAAAATCATGCAACCGGCAACCGTTTAGAGAGACGTATAAATAGGGACAGGCTAATTATACTAAAGAGGAGAGAGGAGGAGTTAGGATTTTCATCCGAAGAGAATGACCGTACCGTTCTCGACGAGCTTGGCGAATTTACGAATCTCCAGCACTTTATGAACTTGCGAAAGCGGTACCGTTCTCGCTCGGAACGAGAGTTTGAACGGGTATTGCAAGAAGCTGTAGCGGTGAAGGAACGTAAGCGTTAGATTTCGACGTGGTGACAAACTTGGCGTGTTCGGCTAGGATCGTTGTCGATGCAATCACCTATTCGAAAGAAAAACCTCAGGCTGTCTAAAGAAGAGCGTGCCGAGATTCTCGCGGCCTATCGCGAAAGCGGAATGACCCAGAAGAGCTTCGCCGAAAGCTGGGGGGCTGAATACGGGCACCTTTCGCAGTTGGCTCTACGCTTCCGGCGAGCCGGCTGGCCAGGGGGAAGGATTTATCGAGGTCGCCGTGAGCGGGCAGGTCGCCGAGGTCGCCACGCTTCGCTTTCCCGGGGGGACGACGTTCATTATAGCGATTTCCGGGCTAACGTCACCACGTCGAAATCGAACGCTTACCGATGATGTGAGTTTCCCGTAGGCACGGGAATTTAGAGATAGGATTATGGTGGCTAACTATTCTCTGTGATACTGCGATATTATTTTTGATTTAGATCAATTCGGATGCCTGTATATTTTTTGCAAAAAAGGCCATTCGATTTCTCGAATGGCCTCTTTGAAAAATGGATACGAATCGCGTTTAGGCTTTTAGCATCTTAGTCCACTTGGATTTGCTCTTGGAGCTTTTTACTGCGGTTGCGATGAAGGCCATTCCTTCGACGCCGTCGTCGACGGTTGGGAAGTCGAGGTTTTTGGGGATCTTCATACCGCTGACTTCCGCCTCGATCGCTTTGGCCGCTGCCGCATAGACATTGGCGAATGCTTCGATGAAAGCTTCCGGGTGACCGAACGGAGTGCGTGTCGCGTCGGCTGCGGCTTTGCAGAGGTAGTCGTTGCCGCGTCTTAGGATCTGGCGTGGCTTGTCGGAGTATTTGACGGTGAGCTCGTTGGGATGCTCTTGGTGCCACTCGAGGGATGCTTTGGTGCCGTAGATGCGGATGTTGAGATTGTTTTCGTCGCCGTTTGAGATTTGCGAGGCGTAGAGGATACCTTTGGCTCCGCCTTTGTAGCGGATGAGGATGTTGCCGTCATCATCGAGTTCGCGTTCGGGAATGAAGGCGGTTAGCTCTGCGCAGAGTTCGTCGATTTCAAGGCCTGTGATGTACGAACCCAAGTTCTCGGCGTGCGTACCGATATCGCCAATACAATTGGAAGCTCCAGCGATTGCCGGATCAGTTCTCCAGGAAGCGATTTTCGTGCCGCCCTTTTTTTCGACGTCTCCAACCGCGTATCCCTGAGGGTATTCGGTGACGACTTTTAAGATACGTCCGAGCTTTCCTTTTTTAACCCAATCCTTGGCCTCTTTAACCATGGGATACCCCGTGTAGTTGTGGGTCAGGGCGAAGACTTTTCCAGACTTCTGTACGACGCGGCGGAAGTTCTTGGCTTGCTTCAGGTCGAATGCGAGCGGTTTGTCGCAGATGACATTGAAGCCATTTTCGAGGAAGTGCTTGGCAACTGCATAGTGCAGGTGGTTCTGCACGACGATGCTGACGAAATCGACCCGCTCGCCAACGGGCAAGGCGGATTCCTTTTCGGCCATTTCCTGGTAGGAGCCGTAGACGCGGGATGGGTCGAGAAAGAAGTCTTTGCCCGAGAGTTTCGATTTCTTCGGGTCGGAGGAGAAGGCTCCGGCGACCAGTTCGATTTTCCCATCCAGGTTCGCGGCCATGCGATGAACAGCGCCGATAAAAGCGCCGCGGCCACCGCCGACCATTCCCATTTTTAACTTCCTATTCATTTGGCTTAGAGATGATTTTTAGCAGGCTACAGGTTTGCCCGTTTTGGCGGACTCGTAAATGGCGTCGATCGTTTTCATGAGCGATACTGCTTGATCGGGCGTGTTGAGCGGCTCTTCCTTGCCTTCGATCGCGAGGACGAAGTTTTCAGCGGATCGCGAACGACCCATGTCTTCACAGGCTTCCACGGTGATCGAACGATTGACCGAGTTGCCGTTTTCCTGGACGTAGAGTTCGCAGCTGTCGATGCAGGTTTCATCCAGGCCATCCGAACCGAAGAGGCGTTCGATTTTTCCGCCAGCGCCGGTTCCTTGGAATACGACGGAAACTTCTTCGCGTTTGATGAGCTCGGCCCAAGAAACTTGGAGGCTGAGGACTTGTCCGCTTTTGAAGGTTACGAATCCGTGAGCAGCCGATTCTACGTCGGTTACCCCGTCGGTATTGTCAGGAATGCCCCAGGGTCCTTTGAAGTTTTTGTCGGTGATGAAGTCCGAAAACGTCTGTCCGAGCACGTGGTCTGGTTCTGGATATCCCATAAGATGCATTGCGAGATCGACCATGTGAAGCAGGTCGATGAGCGGTCCGCCGCCGGAAAGCGCTTTGTTGGTGAACCATCCGCCGAAGCCAGGAATGCCGGTACGGCGAATCCATTTCGCTTGGGCGGAGTTGATCGTGCCGATCGTTCCGTCCTTTACGTAATCCATCATGGCGAAGGATTCGGGGCGGGCACGGTTGTTGAAGTTGAACATGAGGCGCTTGCCTGCCTTGTCCGCTGCATCATTCATTTCCTCGACGTCAGCTGCGTGGAGAGCCGGTGGCTTTTCGCAGAAGACGTGCTTGCCTGCGTTCAAGGCCTGGATGGTTAGGGGAGCGTGGAACTTGTTCGGGACGATAATCGAAACGGCGTCTAGTTCCGGCAGTTGCTCGAACATCGTTTCGATGGAAGCGAATGTTTGAGGGATGCCATGCTTGGAAGCGGTTGCCTTGGCTGCAGCCTCGTTCAAGTCGGCGAGAGCGATGATTTCGGCGCCCGCTTGGCGGAATCCGTCGATATGGTATTGGGCCATACCGCCCGCTCCGATGATAGCTATTTTAGTGCTCATAGTAATTTCGTAAGATTGGGAAACGGGATTCTATTGGTTCTCTTTGTCGAACGCAGAATCGAAAGCGACCGTGCTTGGCGGGAAGTCGACGGACCGGACGAAATCCGAGGCTTCGCTGGCGCCGTGAACGCGGTCCATGCGGATATCTTCCCATTCTACGGAAAGCGGGCCTTGGTAGCCGACGTCGTTGAGAGCGACGATGATCTCTTCGAAATTGATATCGCCATGACCGAGGGAGCGGAAATCCCAAGCGCGACGCGGGTCGCCAAAATCGGTGTGACCGCCGAAAACGCCTACGGAACCATCCCCGTGTCCCCACCAAACATCCTTCATGTGAACATGGAAAATGCGGCCGCCGAATTCGCGAATGAACTTCACGTAGTCGACTCCTTGGTAGCCTAGGTGCGAAGGGTCGTAGTTGAAGCCGAACCGTTTGTGTCCCTTAACCGCGGCGATTGCGCGAGCGGCGGTAGCGAGGTCAAAGGCGATTTCAGTTGGATGAACTTCCAGGCCGAAGTTGACGTTTGCCTTATCGAATGCGTCTAGGATCGGGATGAAACGTTTAGCGAAATCTTGGTAGCCTTTTTCTAAAAAAGCCTGATCGGTTGGCGGAAAGGCGTAGAGCGCATGCCAAATCGAAGAACCAGTGAAGCCATTTACAACTGCGGGGGAATCGTCTTTTTTTCCACGACCAGGCTTTTGGTCCATGAAATTGCGGCAAGCCTTGGCCGCTTTGATCATGTTTTTCGCTGCGCGGCGCCGGACGCCCTCGGGCTTGCCGTCTCCCCAGATCTCTGGAGTGAGAATCGCTTTGTGGCGATCATCGATGTTGTCGCAAATCGCTTGGCCAACGAGGTGATTTGAAACGGCGTAGCAGGTTAGGCCGTTGTCGGAGAGCAGTTCCCATTTATCCTTGCAGTATTTTTTGCTGCGAGATGCTTGTTCAACGTCGAAATGGTCTCCCCAGCAGGCGAGTTCCACTCCATCGTAGCCCATTTTCTTGGCAAGCGGCGCGAGTTCCGCGATTGGCAGGTCGGCCCATTGGCCGGTGAATAAAGTGACGGGTCTAGGCATAGCGTTGATTCTTCTGACGCAAACCCCTCTGGGAATCAATGAGAAATCTCGATTTCGAATGCCCCTCCGGACGCGATTAAAAGGGCCACCTTTTATTCCGCAATTGTAGCAACCAAATGAATTCCAACCGCAGATCACACAGATTATCACAGATGGGATTCCCTATTCTACATCTGTGAAGATCGGTGTAATCTGTGGTTAAGAACAGCCCTGCCTATCATCAAAGGTCCTGTCAGGATGATTTTCTCAAAAGTTAGCTCCTTGGAATTTCCGACAAAGGCCTTTGGTTATCAATGGCTCGGCGGGATATGATCTGAAAATCTTCGCGGGGAAACAAGATAATGACGGATGGGTGCGTGGATGTTTGCTCAATGATTCTCGGAAGGTGGCGCGAGGGGTCTTGGCTCGTGGATTGTGGAAAATGAGAATACGCGTCGGGACGTCACGTTTCACCTTGAGGTTTGTATTTTGATCGTACCCAAGCTTTCCCGCTAAGGGACCTTTATTGATGGATCGGAATACTAATCGAGCGGTCTGGCCGCGAATCGGTCCCCGTTAGTAAGTTTTGAATCGCAACCGGGTTCATTCCTCGAAGCTTGCTTCGTTGCTGGTTTTTGCGATTCATCAAGCCCCGAAGCGCGAAGCGTTTGTTTGCCGTGATGCCTCGTTGACGCGAAGCGGCAGTCGACGAAGTCGAGAGCTTGCTCCGGGGTGGCAAACAAAGGGCGCAGATATTCACTACGAATCGAATCGGCAAATCGCCTTTCCGATCAATCGTAGAGCCAGAAAGCGTGGCTTTGAAGCTGGAACTGCTTTGATTGCCGTTCCCATACTCCTATGAATCCGGCGCGATTGGCATTGGATCCTTTTTGAGCGATTTCGTTCCACCAGCTCGAGGAGCCGACATGTTTGTTGAACAGGCCGCTTTGATTGTCTGACGCTTTGGCGAACGGGTTTGGCTCGAAGAGAGCGGCGATCTGCATCATGTGAAAACTCAGTTCGGTCGGGCGCCACGCGTTCCAATCGGTGATGCGCACATAGAGGCCGGTTTTGGATCCTCCCTTAAAGGACTTTTTCTTGAAGGTGATTCCTGGGATGGAGCGACGGTTCAGTTCGCGTTCGAGCTCGTCGAGGCTGGCTGTTTTGTGAGTGAGGACGCGAAACGGGTATTCGCTGCCGATTCCGTGTTGAAAACTCCCGAGCTGGGCTCCGAGACCGGTCATGGCATAGCCTACGGCTGCGGGAAAATCAGGAATATTGGGCGAAGGGGCGATCCATTTCAGTCCGAGTTTCGGCCAACTCATGTAGCGTCGCCATCCGTCCATGGTGACTACTGTGAGTTTTCCGTTGGTTCGTTGAGCGTCGGAGAGGTCGAGAATTCCCGCTTTCGAAACAGCCATTCGAGCCAACTCTCCAATCGTCATTCCGTGGACGTAGGGAATTTGAAACGCCCCGACGTAGCTCTGCCAGCTCTTTTCGATTGGAGGGCCATCGACTTTTAGTCCGCCGAGCGGGTTTGGCCGATCGAGGATCATGACTTCGACTCCATTTTCGAAGCAGGCCTCGAGGGCGAGCTTCATGCAGCTGATAAATGTGTACGAGCGCGTGCCTATGTCCTGGAGGTCGATGACGAGGACATCGAGCCCTTCGAGCATCTTCGCGGTGGGCTTGCGGTACTTGCCGTAGAGCGAATAGATCGGCAGGCCGGTTTTCGAATCGATGGCGTTGTCGATCGGAGTGTTCGCTTTTTCGTTTCCGTAGATTCCGTGTTCAGGACCAAATAGGGCGACGAGGTTGACCGCTTTCGATTGCTTGAGGATGCGAACGGTAGAGACCCCAAACCGATTGACGCCTGCCGGATGGGTGAGCAATCCCACGCGTTTACCGCTCAGAGGAGCGAATTGCTGTTCCGCGAGAACGTCGATGCCGAGTTTGATAGTCGGTCGAATATAGGCTCCCTGCTGCTGGACGATCGTCGCTTGGAGCGCTGTATTGGAAAGTTGGGGAACGAAATGAGCGGCGATGAGAGCCGCTGATTGAGTCGCAAAAATCGCGAGGAAAGTGAGTGCGCGTATCATAAGGAAAAAGCGTGCCGAAGGCCTCGCCTATTTACGGGAGGTTGAGGAGGAATTTTGCTCGGGGCAAACCGGAATGCTATTTTTTTAGGATTCTCTTGAGATTGATCGGGCGTTTTTGGGTTTGGGCGATAAAAAAGCGATAGGCCATATCGAAAGCGAAGGCTATTGTAATGCCCACAACCACTCCGCCGACGACTAGCGAATAGACGCTGTGGCCAACTACTGAATCCATGGGTTCGAGGCCAACGAGCTTAATCAATTGGCTGCCCAGAGCTCCGATGGCCGGATAGATTAAGAAAAAAGTCGCGGGATTCGTTAGTAATTGTGCGCCCATGATGACGGGCAGGTTTGCCCGAAGCGTTAGAGCGGCTCCGATTGCGAGTAGAAATTGGATTCCAAATAACGGCAAAAGGGCGATAACGAAACCGAGATAAAGAGCGATGCTCACTTCGCGGGTCCTGAAGGACCACAAGTGAGGCCGTTTACGGGCGGTTTTCGCAAACCACTTCAGAACAGGCCAACGGTGGATTGTTGCCTTGCGTGGAAGCGGTCGGAGAAATTGTTTGGCTCGACGAATCCGAACATGACGCCGGGCACGTGTTTCCCGGTCATATCCTGTTTCTGTTTCGGCGAGTTTCATTGGATTCGTTGTAGCGCTTGCCCGCTTCGGCAATTGCGAGCGAGTTTCTATGATAACGACATAGTTATCTGCTAGCTTTAAGCGCATTAGACAGCGCGTTTTAAGGAATGTTTATACACTCTGTTAAATTGGCTGTAATTGCAGCGCAGCTGGATGCCTCGAAAAGATCGTCTGCTAGGTCTATTCGAATGCTGTTCGCAATGCTTGAGCGAGATTTTCGGAGGTCGCCTTTAGAGCGTTTTCGAGGGGCATTTCGGGCGGGGAAATTGCGACGAGACAATTTGGGCGAAAGGGAGCATTTTTGATTTCGCCGAGACTGCCGGCCAAGACGAGCAAGCGCTTGTCGGTTTCGGCGGTTTCGAGAGCGAGAGCTCCGGGGCCTTTCCCTTGAAGGGACGAGGCGTCGAAACGACCTTCGCCAGTGATGACGCATTGGGCTCGTTCGAACTTAGGCTCAAGACCGATCCAGGCTTTGACCAGTTCGTAGCCGGAAACGATGGTTGCTCCAAGTCCGGTTTGCAATCCGAAGGCCGCTCCGCCGGCTGCCCCAGTTCCGGGGTTAGTCATCGTTGCAGGTTCTATTGAGCGAGCCTCGCAAAGGCAGTGGGCCATTTTTCGGGTGAGCGATTCAATTTCTTCGAAACGTTCGGGAGTAAGGCCTTTTTGAGGACCGAAAACGGCTGCTGCTCCGGATGAGCCGAGCAATGGGTTTTCAACGTCGCAGGCCAAGCGAATTTCGAAATTGGCGGGCAAGGTGAACTTCGAGACGTCTATTCGATAGATTTTCGACCACGTATCGGGAATGGGCGAACCGGATATCGGGTCACCATTTTTATCGAGAAATGAAACGCCCAAACGTTCGAGGGCGCCGAGAGCGAGATCATGAGTTGCCGAGCCACCCAGTCCGATAATGGCGCCTTGGGCTCCGTGTTGGATGGCAGCATTTATCAATTCGCCCAGTCCAGCAGTAGTGGTGGTCCATGGAGATCGTCCGCGGATGGGGGTGAGGGCGATTCCGCTGCATTCGGCCATTTCGATGATGGCGATATCCCGAGTAGATTCTTGGAATCCCAGAAGCGTTTGCGCGGATTCTTGTAGACAAATTTTAGATACAATTCCGAAACGAGCGGTCACTTTTTCGCCCATTGGGCCGGTGACTTGAGCCGAGTGAAATTCGCCATTGATAGTCCCGGTTAGCGTGTCGCAAAAGCCGTCGCCTCCATCGGCTAATGGAGCAGCTTCGATTTCCCAGTCGGGCTTCGATTCGGCAAGCGCTTCTGCGGCGACGCGGCAAGCGTCTCTGGCGCTTAGGGCGTCTTTGAATTTATCGAATGCTATAAGGACACGCATTGAGGGTAGGATAGGGAGGGTGAAGGCAAATGCGTATTTACCAGTTCGATACGCTAGACGATTAAGGCTTAGCTTCGATTGTAAGTTTGGAGCTGACGTCTTTGACGCCACGCGTATCGAGAGCTATGTCTCTCGCTTTGCGTTCCTCCGCTCTGGAGGAGACTTCTCCAGAAAGCGTTACGGAACCGTTTTCCACGTCGATCTTTATACGACTAGGATCGATGGATTTGTCTAGCTTGAACTTACCTCGGATGGTTGTTCCGATTCCGAGATCTTTGGTCGAATCGAAGATTTCCTTGCTCTTTTCGGCGACTGCTTTGGCTCCTTCGTTCGCCCTTTCCTTAAGATTGGTTTTCTCTTTTTCGTCGGCTGGTTTTTCAGGCTCTACCTTGGGCTTTTTTTGTTTTGGCACGTCCTTTTTCGTCGATTTCTTATCCGCTGATTCCGAGGAGGAAGGGAATAGCGATTCGAACGCTTCGGGCGAATCGATTCGGGCGGTGATCATGACGCCTATGAAGATTCCAAGGATGAGGGCTACGAAAAATATTTTCATGCGTGAAGGTAGATGTTCTTGAAAGCTAAGAATCTTCGATTCTCTGCAGAAGATAGTCAATGAGCGATCGCTTTGTGTTCCGTTTGAGAACGGGGACATTGGAATGGACATAATGGCGGCGGCCAAAAAGAATGTAGCTATGAAACCCTTTAAAATGCCCCTTTTGTTGGTCGTTTCCGCGGCTTTGAGTTCGAGTTTGTTTGGCGGAACAGTTGCGCCAAGCAGTTACCCGACCATTGGAACGATTGCGAAATACGATAAGCGTCTTGATAAGCTGATTGATCCCAGCGCCAAAATCGAAGTGATCGCTTCGGGATTCGTTTGGACGGAAGGACCGGCTTGGAATTGGGAAGGCGGGTTTTTGCTTTTTTCGGACATTCCACGTAACGTGGTTATGAAATGGAGTCCGGACGAAGGGGTGAGCGAGTATATGAGCCCAGCCGGATATACGGGGGTCGTCGATTATGGAGCCGAGCCGGGAAGCAATGGATTGGTATTCGATTCGATGGGACGTTTGACGCTTTGCGAGCATGGGGATCGACGCATCGCAGTGGTGACGAAAGATGGCGGGAAGATGACTTTGGCCGATAATTATCGAGGCAAGCGTTTCAATAGTCCGAATGACTTAACTTATCATTCGAATGGGAATCTGTATTTCACGGATCCCATTTACGGTCTTCCGGAACGGCAAGACGATCCTCGCCGGGAACTAGATTTCTGCGGCGTCTACTTGCGGAGAACGGATGGCGAGGTGGTTCTTTTGACTAAGGACTTTACGCGACCTAATGGGATAGCGTTGTCGCCCGACGAGAAAACGCTTTACGTTGCGCAGTCCGATACGGCGGCTCCAATTTGGAGATCTTATCCTGTGCATAACGACGGAACGTTGGGTAAAGGGACGATTTTTTACGACGCGACGAAGCAAAAGCAAGCGGGAGGCGTTGGGAATCCCGATGGAATGAAGGTGGACAGTCAGGGCAACCTTTGGGCCACGGGTCCTGGAGGATTGTACATTTTTTCGCCGGTAGGGGACTTGCTGGGACGCTTGGAAACGGGCGAGCATGCGAGCAATTGCGCCTGGGGCGATGATGGCTCCACGCTTTACATAACGATCGATATGTATGTTTGCCGGATTCGGACAAAGGCAAAGGGAGTTGGCTTTTAGTTCGAAAATGAGCAGTGCGACCAATGCTTTCCTTGTTTTCGAGTTTTCGGATCTGGGATTCTATAGGAAGAGTAATCGGGGTAATTATGCTGTTGTAAGGGCAACTTTAGCTATCCAAACAGGTTGGAGAGTCTGAAAAACGGGCTTTGGATCAGAGATGAAAAGGGAAATTATTCTAGATTGCGTGAATCGCTTGGGACGTTTTACGGCCTATTTTCTAATTGGAGCGACGCTTGCTGGTAGCTCAGTCTTTGCAAAGAAAACCGCGCGTGTGTTGGTTGATTCCTATGCTCGAGAAGGGTATGAAGAAGCGAAAGTCGTCGATGGCGAGGCGAGGCATGAGACTTATCATTTTTTAAAAGGACGATATTTTGGGGGCAATATGCGCGACCCGAGCTTGAGGGAGGTAAGTTTCGAAGACATGGCCGTAGCTTTGGCTGAAGAAATGAAAGCGCGAAATTACTATTCGGTTATGGCGCACGACGAGGGTGATTTTCTTATAGTAGTTCATTGGGGTGTCACGGGGATCGAAGAGTCGCTCGACGAGTTGATGATGAACGATGTGGGAGGGTTTGGTAGTCCAGATAGCGGAACAGTGGTAGATCCTTCATCGAGCGAAGTTACGTCCGATTTCTCCCAGGATTATTCCAACGACTTCGAATCCTATAATTCGGCTGGATCAGGTCGGGCGGATAAGAACAACGCTTCTTTGATTGGTTTCGACCGGGCGTTAGGCCGGAAGGGCTTAAGCTCTCAAGACGACTACGAACTGCGCTCGATGTTGGAAGACGAACGTTACTTCATCGTTCTCATGGCCTACGACTGGCAGAAAATGCGACTTGAGAAGGAGTTCGATTTGGTGTGGTCAACTCGTTTTAGCTTGGATGCGATCGGCACGAATTTCCGCGACGCGCATTTTGCGCTGAGTCGCGGCGCGGCGAATTATATTGGTACGAACTTGGACGGGGATTTGGGTAAGACCAAGACTCACCTCGGGACCGGAGATGTAGAGCTAGGCGACCTTGAAGTCGTCGAGACCGTTAAAGAAACGTCTTCGGAAAAATAAGAAGACGGGCTGGGACTGATCTCGATGGTAAGCTCCAAAGGACAAGAACGCACCTCGGTCAAGGAGACGTCGAGTTAGGTGATCTCGAAGTAGTCTAAAACGGTCGAAAAGTCCGAAGAGAAATAGAAGCTCTAGGGCGTTACGTTCACTTCTATTAGAATCGGCTCCGAACCGACGCTTTCAAACCAGCAAACAAGTTCGGCTACAAGGTCGAGCTTTAGCCAATAGCGACCGGGGCGATCTACGAAAATCGGGATGTCCCCTTCGAAACGATCGCCAGGCTCCATTTCGGTGGGGAATCGAAATCGAGTATTGTCTTTCAACAGCTCTCGGCTTTCGAAATCGAGCAAGCGGGAGGCGACGTTGATGATGCCGAAGGTCGCTTCATTTTCGTTTAGCCAACGGGACTCGCCGATATTTCCCACATCGATGTGAATATCTCTGATTTCGCCGACCTTGAGTTCGAGTCGTTTCGGCTCGCACTGCAAATCGTGTTTCAGGCCCTCGCTTTGGCGGCTATCATTCAATATCGCGCCTTTTTGAAAATAGAAGATCCCGTTATTTTGCTGAAATTGCATAATGGCCTTCATCATGGAAGGCGGGGCTTCGCCCGCTTTGCATTGAAGCCATTCGTCATGGTTGAGCATGTAGCCCGGAGATGCGGCAACTTTGAACGTTGGCCCATCAAATCCGGCGGCATGAAAAAGCGTCTTTAGAGCTTCCATGTCCAAGTCGTTTTCCAAGACGGAGAATTCTCGCATTTCGCTTTGAGATTCCGGCGTGGCTGAGTGCGGCCCAAGCGGTTCGTTGAAAGCGATAGTCCCTCCATTTCGGAGAACTCTGCAAAATTCCTTGATCGCAATTTCCTGATTGGGAACGTGGTGGAAAGCGTCGAAGCATATGATCCGATCGATTTCGCCGTCCTCCACAGGCAGGCGTTTTCCGTCGAACAAGCGCGTCTCCCAAGTGCAAGGTGGTTTGTTCGGAATCGGGTAGTCTTCGAAGAGACGTCTTCCGAGTGCCAAGGCTTCTTCGGAAACATCAGTGGCGATTACCGAATAGCCCATTTGCCATAGCGCTTTGGAGATCCAGCAGGTGCCCGCTCCGAAATCCAGCACTTTCATGCCGGGAGCGAGGCGCAGGCTTTCCAGCATGAGCCCCAATCGGATAAGGAGTTGCGGCGCGTGCATCTCCATGGAAAAAGGCTTGCCGAGCTGGCTTTCCGGGCTCGGCAGCTTTTTATAGTAGTCGTCTGAGAACTGGTTGAACTCCTCGACGCTTAGCTCCTCTATTAGTCGCTTCGGGTCGATGAGTTCGTGTTCTACACAGCTTGAACTAGAAGAGCGGGGCTCCATTGATCAACCATAAGCGGCGCCGGTTTCGACGTCGATGATCCGATAGTTCTCGACGTGGAAATGCGGGTCCGATCGGAAGGTAAGCTGAGCATTGTGGTCTTTTTCAAGGCTGATCAGCAAATCCGCGTCTTCTTCGCGCAGGCGATCGAGGATGGCAGGATTGACCAGTACGCGCAGCTTGATTGCTTTGGCCTGATCTTGGGTCCGGTTGCGGGCTCGGCGAACGATCCCGGAGAGTTTGCGTTGAAGTTCGACGCTGACGGTCGTGGCCGATTTGACGATTCCCTTGCCGCGGCAATAAGGACAGTCGGTGTACAGACCTGAGGAAACGCTTTCCTGCATGCGTTGGCGAGTCATCTGCATGATGCCCAATGGCGAAATCGGCAAGATATGGTTCTTCGCCTTGTCGACTCCCATATGCGCTTTCATGCGGCTGAGAACGGCATTGCGGTGCCGCCGTTGCTTCATGTCGATGAAGTCGATGACGATGAGGCCGCCGATGTTGCGCAGACGAATCTGTCGGGCGATTTCGGCCGCCGCTTCGCAGTTCACCTGAAAGATGGTGTCGTTCTCTTTGCCCTTGTTTTTGTGGGAGCCGGTATTGACGTCGATGGCGATGAGGGCCTCGGTTTCGTCGATAACGATGGCTCCGCCCGATGGCAACGGTACCGCTCGCTGAAAGGTCTGTTCAATCTGATTCTCGATATTGTAGCGTTCGAAAATCGGGATGCTGTCCTGGTAGAGTTGGATCTTGCTGGACGAACGTTTGGAGATTTGGCTGACATCATCGATGATGTTTTGATGATCTTCGGGGTTGTCGATGAGGACACGATCGATGTTTTCGGTTAGGAAATCACGTACGGTGCGTTCGCTCAAATCCGGCTCTTTATAGAGGCAAGACGGAGCTTTGACCGAGTCCATTTTGTCTTGGATCTTCTGCCAAGTCTTGAGCATGATGTGCAGGTCGCGCACGAAGTAGCGCGACTTCTTGCCTTCGCCGGCGGTACGGACGATGATGCCCATGCCTTCGGGGATGGTAAGGTCGCGGATGATCTTCTTAAGACGGTTGCGCTCTTTGACGTCCTCGATCTTTCGGGAGATACCACACTGGTCTGAGTAGGGCATCAAGACGAGGAAACGTCCTGGCAGCGAAAGATTGGTCGTCGTGCGCGGCCCCTTGGTGCCGATTGGCCCCTTGGTGACTTGAATGATGATTTCCGTAC
>JAPKDW010000302.1 GCA_028822375.1 Opitutaceae bacterium
GAATATCCCTCTCGTGATGACGGTTATCGGGCCTGATCGGCCTGGCTTGGTTGATTCGGTAGCTTCACTGGTAGCGGAGCATGGAGGGAACTGGCTTGAAAGCCGTATGTGTCACTTGGGCGGCCAGTTTGCTGGTCTACTACGTGTAGAGATCGACGAGTCTCAGGGAGAAAAGCTTCGCACTGCCCTGTCCGAGTTGTCGGGCCAGCAGCTCGAAATTATCGTTCATCGAAGTAGTTCTGACAACGAATCTAGCTGCTCGGAGGTGGCGATGGTGGAAATTATCGGTCAGGATCGGCCTGGAATTGTGAAGGAGATCGCTAACGCATTCGCCTCGGAGGGAGTGAATGTCGAAGAGCTTTCCTCTCATTGCTCAAGCGCTCCGATGTCTGGGGAACGTTTGTTCGAAGCGAATGCGAAGGTGTGCATTCCCGAATCATGCGATACGGACAAGCTGCGCGAACGCCTCGAATCGATAGCCGAGGATTTGCAAGTGGACGTGTCTTTCGAGTCGATCGACCTTTGAGGTATTTAAGCGGCGGGCGTTTATGACACTGAAAAGGCTTTCCTTTTCTACGTCCATGCCTAGCTTTTTCGGTACGTTCTTAAACAGCATCAGGAGTGGTCGCGGTAATTCGCAACCTGCCAACCGAGTTCTATAGGATCTACGGTGGATTCGACGATTTATTCGTCGGATGAGCATTGAACGCGCAATTTCGCGCGTCTCGATGAAAAAACCTATTATCAGCATATCTTCTCTTTGGGGAATGATTGCCGGGGCGACTCCTGGTGCGTGACTACAACTTAACGTTACGCATCAATGAATGAAATACATGGCTTCCCGTTGCGAATCAGCGACGACAACCCGAATCACCATCTCTGGAATAACAACGGAATTTGGTGGCTCCACTATACCGTCTACCCGACGGCCTACACATCCGAGCGCGTGCGCAGAAGCCTGCGAACGCACTCGTTGGACGTTGCCCGCGATCGACGCGATCGGCTTTTTGGGGACCTGCAAGCATCGCTCGGCTCGCGAATAGCCGCTACTACTTAATTGGCCTTAGGTAAACAGAGATGTAATAATATGGCGTAAATCGTCGTATACATGATCAGATGGGAGATCATAGAGTGATGAAAGCAGTGAAATTCGGAATGGCAGCTCTCGCGGCGATAGTGTTGGCGTCAATGGGACGAGCGGAAGCTCCTGCCGATGTCGAGTATGTGGACGGTCAGAGAGTCTTCATTAAAACTCCGAAGTGGTTCGAGAAAGAAGATGGTGAGTGGTTGTTCAATTGTAGGTTGGAGGTAGCGGCTGAGCGATTAGTTAAGCCGGTTGCTCATTTGCATTTCTATATCCTAGAAGGCGAAGGGGAAGAGGCGGAAATCACCTGGGAGCATAAGGCGATCGTACGTCGCAACAAATTCGACAAGAATCACGGGAGTCGCAAAGCCAGCTTCATTCGAGTCTATCTCAAAGACCTGCCGGCCGATGTCGAATCGCTGACGGTGGAGTTTAAGAACAAACCCCTCAATAAAAAGGCCGAAGAGTAGGCGACGGTTGGGGAAATCGTTGTAGATCCGCGACAAATCGCGCGAGTCGAAGAATGTGTATTGATTTTCGGGAATGCGGCGCATAGCTTTCCCACCATGCGCGTATTCGTTCCTTGTGAAGCGTTCCCTTCAGAAACTCGCGTAGCTCTGATTCCGGAATCTGTCCAAAAGTTAACCTCGTTAGGCTTGTCCGTCGAGGTGGAGCGAGGCGCGGGTTTGGATAGCTACTTTTTGGATACCGATTATGAACAAGCGGGAGCTTCGATCGCGACAGATCGAAGCGAGGCTTTGTCTCAAGCGGACGTGGTCGTTCGGGTACGAAAACCTTCGCTCGAAGAAGTTTCTCAGCTGAAGCGCGGTTCGCTGCATATCAGTTTCCTTGATCCTTTCAACGAGGGCGAACTCATCGAGGCTTTTGCGAAGGCGGGGGTGACGTCAGTTAGCATGGAGATGATCCCGCGAACCACGCTTGCCCAAAAGATGGACGCTCTCAGTTCCCAAGCGAATTTGGCTGGGTATTTTGCAGTCGTCAAAGGCGCGGAGCGTTTGAATCGGATTCTGCCGATGATGATGACTCCAGCTGGTACGATCGCTCCGTCGCGTGTTTTCGTGATTGGCGTTGGGGTAGCTGGCTTGCAAGCCATCGCTACGGCAAAACGTTTGGGCGCTCGAGTCGAGGCCTTCGATACGCGTCCGGTCGTGGAAGAGCAGGTGAAATCTCTCGGAGCCAAATTCGTTAAGATAGACCTCGGAGATACCGGTCAAACGGATCAGGGATACGCGAAGGAATTGACTCCCGAGCAGATTCGGAAGCAGCAGGACGGGATGGCGAAGATTTGCGCCCAGTCGGATATCGTGGTTACGACGGCCAAGCTTTTCGGTCGACCAGCTCCGAAGATCGTAACGGCTGAAATGGTGGCCGGAATGAAAAACGGTTCTGTGATTGTAGATCTCGCGGTCGAAGGTGGCGGCAATGTCGTTGGTTCGAAACTAGACGAGGAAGTCCAGATCGAGAACGGACCTCGCATTATCGGCATCGGCGCTCTGGAAGGTCGAGTAGCCGTCCACGCAAGCCAGATGTATTCGTCGAACATATACAATTTTATGGAACATTTCTGGGACGCGGAGTCGTCTCGTATCAATTTGAATCTTGAAGACGAAATCATGGCTGGTTGCGTCATAACGAACGACGGTTCGACGGTTCACGAACGATTCAAATAAACGCCTCGCATCTAAAAACTGTTTTCACGCTTCTTCGCTTTTCGTCATGGATCTTGTACTGCTATTCTTCATATTCGTGCTCGCGGCTTTTCTGGGGCTCGAGCTGATTGCCAAAGTGCCGTCTCAACTGCACACGCCACTAATGTCGGGATCGAATGCGATCTCGGGGATAACGATCGTCGGGGCGCTTGTGGCGACTGGAGCGAATCTTACCGGCACGGTCGGCATGGTCCTGGGATTCCTGGCCTTGGTGCTGGCAACGATCAACGTAGTGGGTGGCTATCTGGTAACGGATCGCATGTTGCAGATGTTCAAGAAAAAGGGTAAGTAAGCATGGAATTCGATAACGTAATAAATCTGGTCTATGTAATTGCCGCGACTCTGTTCGTTTTCGGCATTAAGATGCTGGGCTCTGCGGAGACCGCCCGACGAGGTAATTTGGTCTCGGGATTGGGGATGCTGATCGCGATCGTGATAACGCTGCTGGATCAAGGCATTTTGGATTTCAAGTGGATCATCGCTGGTTTGGTCGTCGGAAGTTTGATTGGCGGCGTTGCGGCTCGATTCGTCAAAATGACCTCGATGCCTGAATTGGTTGCTCTGTTTAACGGCTTCGGCGGTTTGGCAAGTTTGTTGGTCGCGTGGGCTGAGTTCGAGAAAATCAAGGGTCTCGGCTGGGATGCGTATAGTGCGGTGATGGGCGCTCCGGGATATTTCAGCTCGGTAGTTATTTATTTGGCGATGCTGATTGGTGGCATCACTTTCACTGGTAGCCTCTATGCTTACGGAAAGCTTTCGGGCAAGGTGTCAGGCCAAGCGATGGTGTTTGGCGGGCAGAAGGTTATTAACGCTCTCGCGTTCATTGCAATTTTGGCGGTCGGAGTCGCGTTTACTTGGACGGGTGATTTGGTGATGGGCGACACGCTCTTTCTCGTCGGTATCGCTTTGGCTCTCTTGTTTGGAGTGATGGCAGTTATGCCGATCGGTGGCGGCGATATGCCGGTGGTGATTTCCTTGCTGAACAGTTTTTCCGGACTAGCGGCTTCGGCGGCTGGATTCGTAATTGGAAATAACGTACTCATCGTCGCAGGTTGTTTGGTCGGCGCGAGTGGATTGATCCTGACGGCGATCATGTGCAAGGCCATGAACCGGACTATCGGCAATGTGCTTTTCAGTGGTTTTGGCGCGACAAGCCAATCGGAAGGCGATGGCGACGATCGTGAGCCTAAGGCGATCAGTGTGCAGGATGCGTATTACGTATTGGAAGCTGCGAGTTCTGTTGTATTTATTCCTGGATACGGAATGGCGGTTGCTCAAGCCCAGCACGTGGTCAAGGAGCTCGGCGAATTACTCGAAGAGAATGGCGCCGATGTTAATTTCGCTATCCATCCTGTGGCGGGCCGTATGCCCGGTCACATGAACGTACTTTTGGCCGAAGCGGATGTTCCTTACGATCAACTCGTGGAGATGGATAACATCAATCCGATCCTGCCGACAGTTGATGTCGCTGTGGTGATTGGAGCAAATGACGTGGTTAATCCAGCAGCGACGGATGACGAAACCAGTCCGATTTACGGAATGCCGATTATCGAAGCTCACAATGCCAAAACCGTTTTCATTCTGAAGCGCGGTCAAGGTAAGGGGTTTTCGGGACTCGTGAACAAGCTATTCGTATTGGATAACTCGCGGATGATTTACGGCGATGCCAAGGCAACGATCTCAGCATTGGTGAACGAGCTGAAAGGCTAGGAAAGGTTCTCTGGAGACCCTGATGAGCCGAAGTTTATGATAAGGC
>JAPKDW010000303.1 GCA_028822375.1 Opitutaceae bacterium
AGTTTTCCTGTTCAAATCGTAGTTTTCGAATCAAGTAATACCTGGAGGGTATTGCAAAATGAGGAGATGCGATTTGAACAGGAAAAAATACGAAAAGATGAAATGGCGGACTTTTAAAACAGTCGCTTAGAATAGTGTGATGTCCAGAACAGAGAACAACCCACACAACCTCCTGCTTTGCCCTCCAGGGATTGAGACGCTCCAAAGCGAAAGAGCGGCCAACCAAAAGTAATATTGAAGATAAATAGGCATAACATCAAAGCCGAACAGACATCTTTTGAGGGATTGATCCCATGCGCATCCAAAAGACTTTTCTTTTAGCGGATTCTTCCTCCAAGCGCGTCTTAGAAACAGTCTAATAGATCGAAATTAGTGGGACCAGCGCTTGCGCCGTTCCGCATAAGTTATTCATTCTCTACATATGCGGCATGGAGCAAGCTCCTGCCCTGCGAAAACCACCCATTTCATGAAATTGCTCACCCACCTAATCAATCGTTCAGTCTATCGTATCCTGCCAATCGCAGTCGCTATTTTCGGGTTACAGTCAGACGCCGTTGCTAACGGTCCCGAATTCAGTCTTAGCGTCGAGCAAATCACCTTTGGCTCAAAGCATCACTTCTTCGGTTACATCGGCCAATCCAAGACCATTCCCTGGAACGCAAGCGGACGTTACATCGTCGCGATGCGAAACGACTTCCATGATCGGCTCCCGGGGGCGGAAGATGCTGCTGATATCATTCTCATTGATACGCAAAACAACTATCGCGTAACCAAAATCGATCAATCAAGAGGCTGGAACCTACAGCAAGGCACGATGCTTTATTGGAACCCGCTTCAACCTGAGAGTCAGTTTTTCTTTAACGATCGAGATCCCGACAGTGGCCGTGTTTTCACAGTTCTCTACGACATCGCCAAACGAGAGCGTATCCATGAATATCGGTACTCAAACGACTCCATCGGAAATTCAGGCGTCGCGCCCAGTGGCACGGATTTTCTAGCGATCAACTATGGTCGCCTTGCGAGGCTGAGGCCCGTCACCGGATACGCCGGAGCTCTCGATGAAACCGAAGGAACGTTCGCCCCAGATAATGACGGCATTTTCAAAATCGACATTGAAACCGGCAAATCCCGCCTACTCGTTTCCTACAAAGAAATTGCCAAACACCTGCGAACCGGCTCGTACAATCAACTGGAAAATGGACGTTGGACGCCCGTGCAAGAGTCAGAGGTCCTCGACCCAGACAATCAACCCGACATTTCAAAAGCCCAACTCTACATCAATCACACGCTGTGGAGCCGAAACAATCGAAAGATCTACTTCATCGCCCGAGGACGTGAAGGAAAACATTCCATCTGGATAGATGCCCCTTGTACGATCAACGCCGATGGAACCGAACTCACTCTGCATTCCACATCGATTGGCGGACATCCTGAATGGGCCGAGGGCAATCGCATCATCGGATTAAGCAAGGGCCGCCAAGCGGTCTACGATGTATCCAAAAAAAGGATTCTTGAAAACAAACATATCGGCGACAAAACGAGTCTTCCAAAACCGGGGGGCGACGTCTCCCTCTCCCCCAATGGGAAATGGTTCGTCAACGGATATTCCAGCGATGATCGAAAAGACAATACCTATACGATCCTCCGCTTAAGCGACGAAGCCTATCAACGATCCGACAGCTTCTCTCGAGGTCCCTACACAAAAGGCGACCTTCGCATCGATCCCGCTCCTCGCTGGAATCGCGACAATAACGAAATCCTCGTGTCAGGCTGGACTGATGAAGGAAGTCGGCAACTCTTTATAATCAAAGTCGCCCAGTAATCGCCAAAGCGATGCTACAAACAAATAGAAATTTGATTCCTTGAAGAAAAACGGGACTCCACAATACTCCACCCTTTTGAGCCCACCTATTCCAACATTAAAACACGCCATGTCTAAATCTATTTTCCTCCTATTCATCACCTTCACCCTTAACTCGGCACCGAGCTTCGCAGACGTCCGTCTTCCTAAAATCCTGAGCTCACACATGGTATTGCAGCGCAATGCCGAGGTAGCGATCTGGGGCTGGGCCGATCCAAGCGAAAAGATTGCGATCAACGCGAGTTGGCTCGATTCCGAAACCAATGCCACAGCGAGTGCAAAAGGCGAATGGAAGGTCACTCTAAAAACGATCGATGCAGGCAAAGCCCAAACGCTAACGATTACCGGCAAAAACACGGTTAATTTGAACGACATTCTATTCGGCGAGGTTTGGATAGCCTCAGGTCAATCGAACATGGAAATGCCTTTAATCAAAGCCTCCAACGCTTACACGGGGATCAATAACTCAGAAAAGGAAGTTGCCAACGCGAACTATCCGGAAATTCGATTATTCCAAGCTGGTAACTTTAGCAGCAAAGAACCCCTCGATGATGTGGAACCGGGAATCGTCATGTATGGAGTTCCCGAGGCAAAATGCGAATGGCAAGCTTGTAGTCCAGAAAGCATCCCGACCTTCTCCTCTACCGCCTACTTATTCGCTAGAGAACTGTATTCGAAATTGAATGTCCCGATCGGCATAATCGATTCCTCATGGGGCGGCACCTCGGCCGAAACCTGGACTCCAAGGTCTGGTTTGAAGAAGCTGGGAATGGAGAAAGAACTCGCTCAAGCCGCCAAGCTTCCGCAGCAAGCCGACAAAAAAATCCCCACACGTCTTTACAACGGAATGATCCATCCCCTGAGGAATTTCAAAATAGGAGGAGCCATCTGGTATCAGGGCGAAGGCAATGCAGGTCGGGCCGATCAATACCGTCAATTATTCTCCACGATGATTTCCGAATGGCGCAGAGAATTTGGATACAAGTTCCCCTTTTACTTTGCGCAAATAGCCCCCTACGGTAAATACAACGATAACTCCGCATTCTTGCGCGAAGCGCAGCTTCAAACGTTATCCCTAGCTCGCACCGGCATGGTAGTCACGATGGATATCGGCAACTTAGACGATATCCATCCCAAGAATAAGCAGGAAGTCGGACGACGCCTCGCGTTGTGGGCTCTCGCAAAGGATTACGATTTCGACACTGCCTTTTCTGGACCAATTTTCTCCAGCTATGCTATCAAGAAAGATAAAGCCTACCTTCGTTTTGATTACGCAAGAAAAGGTCTATCTACTAACGATGGAATATCCCCTAGTCATTTCGAGATTGCAGGGGAAGACAGAGTTTTTCACCCAGCCATCGCCGTCATCAAAAGAAAGCAGATCGTCGTAACCTCGGAAAACGTTTCCAAGCCCCTGGCGGTTCGTTATGCATTCACAAGCGATGCCCAGCCAAATCTAATGAATAAAGAAGGCTTACCCGCTAGTTCCTTCCGTACGGATGAGTGGTGAAAAATGAAACGCCCATTGAACAACTACCCTAGTTTAGGCCGCCGCAATTAGTGCAACCTAAAATTCTCCAGAAATTGAATTGATTTTAGCCACAGATTTCACAGAGAACACAGATGAAATCGAACAAACGCATCAATTCATTTCAAACTTCTGCGCTATCAGTGTACCGAGCAAAGCGACACATTCAATCTGTGGTTAGAAAACCATTACCGTGGTCTAACTCCAGCCGATACAACTCGGATAATCGATCCATAAGTTACTGCTTAACGGACACCACTAGCGGCCAGGACCAATAATCTCGCTACTCGATCAATTCTATAATCTATTTTTTTTACGAGTAACACAATTTATGAAAACTCCTCGATATCTAGTTCTGCTCGCCATTTTAACTACCACAGGCACCTCCTTCCTGCTAACTGGCTGCGGTGACGCAACAGAGAAGGCCAAAGCGTCAAAGCCGAACATCATCTTCATTATGGCTGATGACCTGGGATACGGAGATTTGGGGTCCTATGGCCAAACCGTCATCCAGACTCCCAACCTCGACCAGATGGCGATAGAAGGTCTTCGATTCACCAACTGCTATGCAGGATCGACCGTTTGCGCCCCTTCTCGCTCCGTATTGATGACCGGCTTACATACTGGCCACACCACCGTTCGTGGAAATTTCGGAAAATTCGGCGTCGTTGGCCTAGCGGGTGGCAAGGGACGCGTTCCTTTGAACGCGAGTGATGTTACCGTCGCCGAAGTCCTTAAAGAAGGGGGGTACACAACGGGCATGACTGGTAAGTGGGGTCTTGGCGAACCGAATACAAGCGGACATCCCAACGATCAGGGATTTGACGAATGGTTCGGCTACTTGAACCAACGACGCGCTCATAGCTACTTCCCGGATTACATTTGGAAAAACAAAAACAAATACGTACTACCTAAAAATCGAAACGGGAAGAAAGAAACCTACACTCACGACCTATTTACGGAATTCGCACTGGATTTCATCAGTCGTCACAAAAAAGACCCTTTCTTCCTCTACCTTCCCTACGCGATCCCACACGATCGTTACGAAATTCCGGATACAGCCCCTTATTCGAATCAACCTTGGACTGATGACGAAAAAGTTCACGCTGCAATGATCACTCGTTTGGATCGCGATATCGGAGCGCTCTTCCAATCGCTCAAAGACCTAAAACTCGACGA
>JAPKDW010000304.1 GCA_028822375.1 Opitutaceae bacterium
TACTTGAATACTTTTCATACTTCGCTAACCACTCCTCATCGGGCTCATGCCTATCATGAACGTCATTCGGAAATACGTGAAGATAGAATGGCTCGTCCTTGGAGCGCTTCATGAAATCAATCGCCCGATCCACATAAATTCCCGTCGTTTCATGCTTCTTGACGTAGGTTATCTTTCCTCGCTCCAACTTCGCGCTCTGACCGTTCAACCCTGTTTTGGCCCACAGCAGCCGATCTCCCAATCCTTCGAACGAGACCAACGACTCTTCGAATCCATAGGCTTGTGGATACGGAGCAACCACATCACGCCCTCCCCCCATGTGCCACTTTCCGAAGTGAGCCGTAGCGTAACCATTCGCCTTGAAACTCTTCGCCATCGTTTGAACGTTCGGATCCAAAAAATCCGCCATGTTACGAGTGGCGTTTTGCTCTTTCGAAGCAAAATGAGCCCAGACCTTATGTCTACCGGGAGCTTGGCCTGTATTTAACGCTACTCTCGATGACGAGCAAATCGGTGAGTTCGAATAGTAATTCGTCAGCTTCAAACCTTCCGTTGCAAAACGATCGATATTCGGCGTCTCCATATCTGGATTTCCAAAACAGGACGGATCCGCATACCCCATATCATCCACATAGAAAATGATTACGTTTGGTTTGTCACTTGTACGGGTGCCTTGAACGATTGCAACCGAAGCAAAGGTTACTATCAAAATGGCGGTCAATTTGCGGATAGATAACGTATTCATAATCTTTAAATTCAGGTTGTTTTATTTCCTCAAAGTCGGGCTGCTTATTTGCACTCCAAGACGTTCTGCCCAATCCATCCATTCTGCAGCCAAAGCTTCAGTGATTTCAGGATGACTCCTGGCCAAATCATTTTGCTCGGTACGGTCCTTCGACAAATCGTAGAGCTCCCACGTTGCCTCTTCAGGCATCTTCTTGCCCCAAGCTATCTTCCAATTCCCTTTTCGAAAACCTCGCGCAAATTGATGCTCGAATCCGATAGCGCGTTGCTCCTGGGCTTCGCCTCTGAAACTAGACAGCAAAGACACTCCTTCCATCGGTTGGATAGACTGTCCATTAAACCGCTTAGGATACTCCGAACTCGTCGCTTCTACGATTGTCGGCATGAGGTCCATAACATGAGTCGAGTCAGTTCGAATTTCATTCGAGGCATCGATTCCCTCTGGCCAGTGAGCAATCAGTGGACTTGTAATGCCTCCTTCATGACAAAAATGTTTGTACAGGCTAAGAGGCGTATTGCCCAGATTAGCCCAAGCGCTGCCATAAGAATGATGCGAATCCGCCAAACCCATCGTTCGCAGCGCCTCACCTTCGTGAAGCGTAGTCACTCCCCTACGCGAAGTACCATCAAAACCAAAAGGACCCCATTCGTAACAAGCCCCGTTGTCGCTCGTAAATAGAATGAGCGTGTTTTCAAACTCTCCATTAGCCTTAAGGTTCGCTACGATTTCACCGACTCCTCGATCAATATGTTCCACGCTGGCAGCGAAAATCGCCATCCTTCGGGCCAAATCTTCGCGGCGATTTCCGGGTAGAGAATTCCATGCGGGATTGGGCTGGCCAGGATAGCCATTGGCAATGTCATCTCTATCGACTGGAACCATCGCCCTTGGTGGCAACTTCGTATCTAGCGCGACCAAATCACCTGCTATCATCCGATCCAAACGTTCTTCTCTCAAGCGATCCCAACCTTTTCGATAAGTCGCCATATACTTATCCACCAGCTTCGTAGGGGCCTGAACCGGGAAATGCGGCGACGAATGAGCCAAGTAAAGAAACCACGGCTTACCTTCATCCTCGCGAGCTTGATCCAAGAACTCCAAAGCGTAATCCGTAAATACATCCGTCGCGTAGAACTCACCATCGCCGTATTGCAATTCCGGATCAGAGCTTTCCGGCAAGCGCTTATAGAAACCAGCATCCCATTGACTATGCGAGTGGGCTTGAGTGTATCCGAAGAACTGATCGAAGCCGCGATCAACCGGCCCGGGATCCGAACCCATATGCCATTTCCCCGACATCCAAGTCGAATAGCCCGACGCCTTCAAAACCTCTGCAATCGTCACGCACCGATCGTTCAAGAAACCTTGATATGCCGGACCAAATCCTTTGGGCGGCTTTTTATCCTTTCGAACGAAGGAACCAATCCCCGTTTGGTGAGGATAAAGTCCAGAAATAAGCGAAGCGCGCGATGGACAGCACCGCGCCGAATTGTAGAAGCTCGTATACCGAAGCCCGTCACGAGCCAGCGCATCCAGATTGGGCGTTTCAATTTCGCCTCCGAAGCATCCAAGATCCGAATAACCAAGATCGTCTGCCAAAACCAACAATACATTTGGACGAGATGATTCGGCAACCGCGCAAGAAGCAAAGAAAGTAAGTCCTAATAAAAATCGTATCATAATAAAGCATCCCCGGGGCAAGCCATCGAGGCATTCAGAAGTTTGAACTGTAAGTGATTTTTTCATCTACAAGTTGTAGTTGTAATATGGACAATTCGTAACCGAACTAAAGTGATAAATCCAGGTGTATGTATTTTATAACCGCAGAGGACGCTGAGATCGCTGAGGACGCGTTAGAGAATCCTCTGCGATCTCAGCGTACTCTGCGGTTTATGAAACGTTTGGGTTAATTACATCATCTGTGACCATCTGTGCAAATCTGTGGGCAAAAATCAATCAACCTCGCTAATAAATATGCTTCCCCTTCTTAGCGGCTGCATGCGCTTCGCGCGTATCCATCGGAATCCCCGGATCATTCTGATCGTGCATCCACTGATCAAGCTCTCGGCTAAGCGTCTCTTTAATCGCGGAATGCCGAGAATCGCCCGCCAGATTTGTCAGTTCGAAAGGGTCTCCACTGGTACGGTAAAGCTCTTCTGCCGGCCGTTTGATATAGCGCTTTACGATAGCCTCTGCCTCTTCGGTTTCCCCACTCTCGAAAACCCACGTACTCCAATAGGGGTTATTCAAAGCCCCATTCCCCCTCACTCCCATCAAGTGTTTTTCGATATAGATCTCATCAGGCGACAAATTACGAATGTATCGAAATTCTCCATTCGTAACCGTCCGAATCGGATACGCAGGGCCTTCGGGGATATTGTTGTGCAAGCCATAAGCGTATGTCCGATGAGGTTTGCTCCCATCGAATAGAGTACCGATGAAACTCGTTCCATCGAATTCATGATCACGTGTATCGCCCCCAGCTAATTCGACAAAAGTTGGCGCGAAGTCCGCATATTGTACTATGCTATCGGTTCGTTTTCCCGCGCCGATTCGACCTGGCCAACGCGCGATTAGCGCAGTGTGAAGTCCATTGTCCCAATTTGTCCATTTACAACCAGGAATCTGAGCTCCTTGCTCTGAAGTGAATAACACCAATGTTTCCTCGGCTTTACCGGTCGATTCCAGTGTATCCAAAATTTCGCCTACTTGACCATCCATGTACGTTATCTCCGCTAAATAGCGTGCATACGCATCTCGAGTCGTCGGCGTATCTACCATGTAAGGAGGCAGTTTGATTTCATCATCCGGATACTGCGAACGATCGCCCATCACCCAAGGCACATGCGGCTCAACCAAAGCGACAACCAAACAAAAGGGTTCCTCGTCGTCCCGCTTCATGAACTGCTCAATCGAATTCGTCTCGTGCTCCTGCGTCGGCGAACGAACACAGCTGATATCGAACCCTTCAAGGCGCTCGAATGGGAACACAGCCTTCGGCGTCACATGCACTTTCCCCGCAAGCCCAACTCGATAACCCAAGTCTCCCATGAAATGCGGCAGGGTTTTCGTATCCAAACGGCTTCCCGAGTGATTCCAAGCAGCGCCATTTCGAATCGGGTGCTGACCAGAGTACATTTCCGACCGACAAGGCTGACACATTGCCTCGCTCACATAAGCTTTGTTAAAGATCAAACTCTCCTTAGCGAGCGCATCGATACGCGGCGTCTTCGCATTCTGCCCGCCATAAAGCGGCAGGTCATTGTGAGTACAATCGTCGGCGATTATAACCAAAACATTAGGACGACCGTTTTCACTCACGCCCCAAGAGGAACAAACGAAGGCAATTCCAATCGCCAACAACGTTAAAGCCTTCCGGCCAGCCATATGCAGATTCATGATTGAGAGGTATTGAGGTCTCCACCTACCCAAATGCATGACCTAGCCCTTCGCAACGCATTTTCCCCAACATAGACCTATCGAAAATCAACCTCTCAAACCGTAAACATTCTCGATTCCCTGGATGCGGCTTCAATTACTATCGAAATCCCGACAAATAGCGATCAGGTCTCTTCATGCAAACACCTCCGAAGAACTGCCTCTCTGAACTCGAAAAAGTAGGTTTCGCTCTCTACTTTATCAGAACTCGAATTTTGAATAGATAATCTCCAGGGTATTCAAAAGGTAGCGGCCGATCTCCGAGCGGCCATTATTGTTAAAAGTACTGATCGGGATCAATGGTCCCGCTGAGCGCATTGGCGTCAACTTAACTGAAATCGTCTAAAAACCA
>JAPKDW010000305.1 GCA_028822375.1 Opitutaceae bacterium
CCCTTTTTCCAGATTGGAAAGTTCCAATACCTGCGCGATACCTGCAAAATCCTCGGCAGACGTTCTGGTTGCGTCGGGTAGTGAAACGGTGAAGCCCTTCTTGCCATCTTGTGACGCGATATCGTCAAACGCCGCTTGGAGTCGCTCGCCCTGCTTTACGATTTTCCAATCCCCGGCTTCTTCAAAACTTGGGTTTCTTAACTCCCCAGCTTGGAGCAAAATACTCCCAAACAAACTCAGCGATATAAACCCAATAAACTTGTTAACCGTCATAAAATTATTTGCCCTTTTCCCGCTTGCGTATGCATACGACGAGATGCTCTCGACGGTACATCAGCGGTTATATTGTAGTCCGAGAGGTTGGCATAATATCATGTTTCTTGAGATTTGCTTTAACAACTCTTGCGCATTCTTCAGCAACTTATCTTTACGACCCAACGCACAACTGAATCCACGACAAATTCTCTGAACTTCTCTGAATCAGGATGGTGGAAGACTTAACTCAAACGCTTCAGCCCGCCAGTGCTATCCCCTAGTTGAGCGATTTTGATATCCATGCGGTTGAGCATGGAAATCCAGAGGTTGGCGAGCGGGGTTTCGTCAGCATAGCGCACGTGTCGGCCGGGCTTTAAGGTGCCGCAGCCTCCGCCAGCCAGCAAGATGGGCAGATCATCATGGTTGTGTGCGTTGCCATCGGAGTTAGCACTGCCGTAGGCGATCATCGAGTGATCGAGCAGGGTGCCCTCGGCTTCCTTCACGCTGTCGAGCTTCTCGAGAAGGTAGGCGAATTGTTGCGTGTGGAAAATATTGATGGAGCGAATCTTTTCCTTTTTATCCGCTTTGCCGCCATGATGTGAAAGGTCGTGGTGCCCTTCGGATACTTTGATGAAGGGGTAGGGTTTGTTACTGCCCTCATTGGCGAGCACGAAGGTGGCCACACGCGTCACATCCGCCTGAAAAGCCAGTACGATCAAATCGCACATCAGGCGGAGGTGCTCCTCGTAGTTGCCTGGGATGCCTTGAGGGGCAGGATAATCGGGCGTTTGTACCGGTGGCAAATTTGCAGCACGCTCAATGCGTAGCTCGATGTCACGAATGGCCGTAAAATATTCGTCAAGCTTACGAACGTCGTTCACGCTGAGCTTGCGATTGAGGTCCTTGGAATCTTCCCTTACAAAATCGAGGATGCTCTTGCGTGCGGCATTGCGTTTAGTGCGGTCTGTGCGGTTTCCTCCACCAAAGAGTCGTTCGAAGGCAAGTTTTGGATTTACCTCTTTGGGTAAGGGCTGCGTGGCTGAGCGCCACGACATGGTAGAAGAATAAACGCAACTATAGCCCGAGTCACAGTTGCCGGCCATTGCACCGGCCTCGGCACCCAACTCCAAGGACGATAAACGCACTTTGCTACCCATCGCCTGTGCTGCAGCTTGATCCACAGAGATGCCGTTTCGAAGATCCGTGCCGTCGGTTTTCTTAGGATGTGCGCCAGTAAGGAAAGCGGCTAATGCACGTGCGTGATCTCCTCCCCCACTACCGTGTGACCGGGCCTTATCTGCAGTGAGACCGGTAAGTACCTGTAATTTTCCCCGCACCTTGGAGAGTGGCTTTAAAATTGCCGGAAGATCATAGCCCGAACCCTCTTTCTTGGGAGTCCAGTCGACCATGTTTTTACCGTTGGGTACGTACAGAAACGCCATCCTGTTAGGCACAGCTTTGTCCTGTTTTCCATCCGCGGGTTGGTCGGCCCATGCGTTCAACGGGCCCATTGATTCGAGCCATGGTAAGGACATTGTGACTCCCAATCCCTTGAGCATTTTCCGACGAGAAATGGTTGAGTGGGTCATTACTTAATCCTCTGGTTTATACCCGCGTCGCATGCCGAAGGGTTCGCTTTTGACGATTTCCCTCACCAACACGGAAAATTTGTAGTTATTACTGGCCAAACCCTTGGCGATTTTTTCTATTGCGGGGCGGTCGTAATATGACAATCCACGCCCTAACGCATACGTCAACATCTTCTCAGAAAGACAGCGCACAAACAATTCCTTCTTTTGACGGATGATCGTCTTCAAATCTTCAGATCCGGTAAATTTTGTCCCGTCGGCAAACTCCCCCGCCGCATCAATATCCTGTCCACCATCCTGTGTACGGTAGCCTCCAATAGCGTCGTAGTTTTCCAGCGCAAACCCGATGGGATCCATCTTCGCATGGCAGTTTGCGCAGCTGGGGTTCTTGCGATGGATCTCCATGCGCTTTCGCAAGGTGTCGGCACTTAATGCCTTCCGGGACTCTTCCAATTCAGGGACATTGGGAGGAGGGGGTGGCGGGGGCGAGCCAAGAATCTGTTCGAGTACCCAGCGGCCACGCTTTACCGGTGAGGTGCGGGTTGGATTAGAGGTTACTGTCAGGACACTCGCCTGGGTGAGTAAGCCGCCACGTTTTCGATCGGGAAGCAAAACACGCTGAAAATCAGCGCCCTTAAATTTCAATGTTTTCGGTTTTTCATCACCTGTTTTTGTGATGCCGTAATGCTTGGCCAAAGGCGCGTTCAGAAAAGTGAAGTCTGAATCGATTAAATCCAGAACACTTCTGTCTTCCTTCATAATCGTCTCGAAGAATAATTCGGTCTCCCGCAACATGGCCTGCCGCAATGGTTCATTAAACGCAGGGAACAACTTGGTATCCGGCGCGACAGTTTTGAGTCGCTGAATCTGCAGCCATTGCTGCACGAAGTTACGTCCCAATTCGCCCGCCCGTTCATCGGCCAGCATTCGCTTGACCTGTGCACTGAGGTTGGCGGTGAGCTGGCGTTTGGCAGCAAGGTCAAGCAGCATGTCATCGGGCATGCTGCTCCAGAGGAAATAGGAGAGGCGCGAGGCAAGGTGGAATTCATTAATCGCCCGCGATTGGGGGGCAGATGGACGGTCGTCCATTTCCACACGAAAGAGAAACTTCGGTGAGCACAACACCACCTGCAGCACTTTTTGCATCGCCTCCTCCCATTTAAGTCCTGCGTCCATCTGTGCGTTTGCAAATTGTAGCACGCGATCGGTTTCCGCCTTGGTGGGCGTACGGCGGTACGCACGTTGCAACAGGCGCGTGATGATCTCCTGCTGACGTGCTGTGTTCGGTTTGTCCGAATTCGAGCCGAGCAGCATCAATTGCGATTTTGGGCGTGTCTCCAACGGGCCCTCAGTCCAAAGGTGTCGAATGTGCAAAATCGCATGTGGCTTGCCCGAGGTTGGTTTTACTAATGCAATGCCAGCGTTCGATACCGCTATCCGGGAAATGCGAACCTCCACGGTTTGCGGGGTTTTGGCATCACGTGCGGTAATTTCAAATGTCTTTAATATCTTTGCCCCCTTCAGCCGCGGCTGCTCGCCCCCGAATACCTTCGCCAATTCCTGCGCACTGGATCCCTCTTTTACCCCACCGCCTTGTATGTATAACGCCACCTTCACCGGCTCCTTGCTCTTTGTTTCCGCATACAACGTTGCGCGATAAAACAACTCGGCATCCGCCGTGAGTTTTAAATAACCACCCGACGCAGTGAAAGGTCCCGATAACTTGGCATCCTTTGCAGAAGGATCCATTCGCCGAAACTGATTCTTTGTCGTGCTTCCGCCCGGCTGGAGATATATCCCGGCAAGATATCGTACCGCAGGTTTTCCCGGGTTCGCTGAAATGACCCGTTGTGAAATTGTTCCCGCAGCATCGAGATATCGTTCCATCAACACCGGCGATAGCGAGAGCACATCTCCTATGTTGTCAAACCCGTGTCCGATGTCATCGGATGGAAAACTTTCGGTCGGATCGAAATCCACCCCGAGTAAATCGCGCACCGTGTTACGATACTCTACCCGATTGAGTCGCCGCATGGTCACTCGGCCGGGATCCGGTTTCGCGTTGCGATCCGAAAAATCCCAAACCGCCTTCACGTGCTCCGTGAACGTCTCCACTGCAACCACTGTCGGGCGTGGCTTTTTCTTCGGCGGCATCTCTCCGATAGCCAGCATCCGCAGCACTTTTTCAAATGTCTTCCGCCCTTTGACGATAGATGCAGAGTCCGTGTATCCCTCCAGAGAAAGTTCCGCCTTCGGGTCATCACCGCTATGGCACTCAAGGCAGTACTTCTTCAAAAAAGGCGCGCCGTCCTGTGAAAAGTCTGGACCCGCCGCACGCGCAGTTTGAGCCAGCTCGATTCCCAGCAGTCCCGCCGCCACCGACAAAGTCGGCATGATATCCAACAGCCCAATCCCCCGCTTAGCCGGTATGTTTATGAAGCCCTTCATTCTGCGCATTGATCCGACTTGATTGGTTCGTACGCCATTCATCACAGCATGCGTTTCACTTTCAATAAAAGCGGCTGCAGGCTTGTCAAATAGCCCTGAAAGATTGTCAGGATGAAGAGAGAAAGCAAATCATCAATCACGGTGAGACCCAAGTCTTCGGGGAGAGCTCACATATCTCGACACAAATTACACAGTA
>JAPKDW010000306.1 GCA_028822375.1 Opitutaceae bacterium
TTCGTTCCACTGGAGTGCCAGACGGCATTTCGAGTTCAGCCTGAATGTAATCATTCTCGATCGTTGGATTGAAAGTGAAGTTCACCCGTCCGCTAAACGTGTATGCTACCAATACAAGTAGTGAGGATGCAAATACAGCTATCGTTATGTAACGAAACTTCATACAAGCGGCCAACACTGGTTTATAGAAACGTTCCATCGCTCCATCCAACCTAATACGGAGCTTTGTCTGCGATTGATCGAGTCGCGAAAAAATGGATTTCTTATGCGGCTTCTTACGAGCGAAGGCCAAGTGAGACGGAAGGATCAGAAGCACTTCAACCAGCGAAACCGTGAATACCGCGATGATAACCGCTGGAAGCACGTGCAAGAAACGACCGCTTTCGCCAGGCACGAAAAACAGCGGCAAGAACGCTATGATATTCGTACTGACCGCGAATACGACCGGGATCGTCATTTCCTTAACTCCAGCCACCGCCGCTTCCGAGCGCGACATGCCTTGCGTGATCTTATGGAAAATATCCTCGCCCACCACGACCGCGTCATCGACCACAATTCCAAGCGTCACGATAAATCCGAAAACGGAAATCATATTCACACTCGCATCCATCAAAGGCAGCAGAATGAGCGAACCTAATATGGATACGGGAATCCCAATAGCCGTCCAAAACGCCACACGCAACTCAAGCAGAAGTCCCAATGCCAGAAGCACGAGTATCAAACCCAAGGTTCCATTGTACCTCAGCAAGTCGATACGCTCCTGGTAATCTTCAGTTCGATCGTAACGCACTTCTACCTGAACCGATGGCGGCAAGGTTGGCCGAAGTTGTTCGATATAACGCTTCACGGCAGCAGCCACCTTGATCGGCGGTTGGTTCTCCGAAGCCGATACGGAAATAGTCAAGGTCGGCTTTCCATTGAAATACGATTCCCGCTTGGTCTCCTCGAACCCGTCCACGATGGTCGCGATATCGCCCAATTTAATCTCCGCTCCAGAATTGCTACTCTTGATCGGAATACCCGCAAACTCGCTCCCGAAATAACGGCGCTCAGTGGTCTTGAGAAGGATGTCTCCCCCTGCCGTCTTCATGGTTCCAGCCGGCACATCTTGAGCCGATTGGTCGATTGCCCGAGCGATTTGCCCAAGCGTTAGGTCGAGCGAGCGCAACTGAGCCTGAGGCACTTCGACCAATATCTCTGGACGGCGCGCTCCAATAATTTCAACCAAGGCAATTTCCGGCTGGGCTAGCAATCCATCTTCAACTTGGTGGGCCAGCTTATTTAACGTGGCTTCGTCCACATCCCCGCAAACCGCGACGTAATTCACCCCGCGTCGACGACTCGTTCCAAGCGAAACGCGCGGCGGCTCGATCTCATCCGGAAATAAACTAATTCGAGCAACCGCCGCAGTAACCTCTTGCAAGGCTCGATTGCGGTCGAAGTTTGGCATGATTTCCACCGATACAGAGGCTCTGCCCTCAGACGCTGTAGACTCGATACGTCGCGTAAGTTCCAGTCCCCGCAGCTCCGATTCGATCGGCAAGATGATAGACTGTTCCACCTCTTCAGGACTTGCTCCCCGATACTGCATATCCACCTCGATCGTATCGATTTGGAAAAGCGGGTAGATTTCTTGTTTGATATTTCGGGCAACGGCGATGCCCACCACCACGACGGCTAGCATGAGTAAATTCGCCGCTACATGATTGCGGGCAAACCAGGCTATTAGCCCAGTCGAAGAAGAGGTGTCGTTGTACGGGTTGCGGTCCATAATAGCTCTAACCCTCCTATTGAGTTGCCGTCACCAGTTCGGGGTATGCGGTGGACGGTTGAGGCGACACTTTCATTTCCGGAAGCGCCACCCGTAGATCACTTACAACCAATTGGTAGCCTTTTTCCAGATTATTCGAAATCAGCACCGTTTCTTTCTCCAGCCAAAGAACTGTGACTTGCACGATTTTCAGCAAATTATCCGACCCCACGACCCATATCTGATTCCCCTCGCGCAAAGCCGCTCGAGGAACCCGCAAGGTATTCTCCAGGTCGCCTGCATCGATTTTAACCTCTACAAAGCTTCCCAATAGCAAAGGCAATTTACCACTCGATTGCTTTTTCAGCCCAAGGGGATCTTCGACCGAGATCACGATTCGAACCATTCGCCCCAAAGGATCCAAATCGCTCAACAAGCGAATGACCTTTCCCTTCCAAGCAGTCGACTCGCCATTCCCCATATCTAAGACAACCTCCGCTTCCGCTCCTGGTTGATCGCCCTCGGGAAAACGAATCCATTTTAATTCGGAAAACGGAATCGTTACTTGTATCCAAAATTCATCAGTTCCCGCCAATTCGCAAATCGTCGAACTCGGACTGAGCAATTGCCCCACCTCGACCGACTCTTCAGTCACCATAGCATTAAAGGGAGCTTTGATGACCGTACGAGACAACTGGAGCTCTGCTATTTCGATATCGTTCGTCGCCTTCTCCATAAGCGCTTCCGCTTTGCGAAGATGCGGTTCGCGCAATACCAAAGACTGGTTCACATCTCCCATATCCAAGTCAGCCTGCAGCTCATCCCACTCGCGCCGAGCAATAACCTGGCGCCCGCTTTCCACTTCGCGCTCGAAGCGAGCCTGTTCCAAATTCGATCGCTCTTCGGAAAGCGCCAACTCGTAATCCTTGGAGTCGATACGAATCAACTCATCGCCCTGTCTCACATGACCGCCGATCGTGACCGAATCGCTTTGCCGTATCACTTGTCCGGATACTTGAGGCTTGATGACGACCTTCCGCGACGGGATCACACTCCCGAAAGCGCTAACCGCTACCGATAGAGTTTGCGGCTCCATCGGAATTACCTGAACGATCTTCGCCGAACTTGTTTTTTCTTTTGGCGCTATTTCTGGCCCGGTAGAAAGCAATACATAGCTCACTCCGCCACCTATGACGAAAATAAGAAGAATTATGAAAAAGGTGCTGAATTTGGATTTCTTATTCATTCAGAGAAGAGACTAAACCCGGGATGTCGGGATTGAGGATAGGGCCGCCAAGGGCACGATGCAAAGCGACGCGAGCACTCAATACGCCACGCCGGGAACTAACGATATCGCGCTCGAGATTTTGCACGATGGTTAGAGAAGTGAATACAGGAAGATAATCGGTAAGCCCTTGACTAAAACGATTACGCGCTTCGGTCAACAGCCGCTGAGCTGTGAACAGTTGTTGCTCAACCAGAACCAATTCCTCCTGCTGCTTACGCTCCACCAACAAAGCCGACTCCACCTCGACCCAGGCAGAGAGGAAACTATCGGTATAACCCGCCAACGCTCCTTCGAGCTCCGCTTTTTGAAACCTAACTGACGCTCGACGATCGCCCGCTGCAAACAATGGAGCTGCCAAACCAGTGAAAAGCGATTTCACCTTGTCCCCAAAACTTGGATCGCCCCGCCAATCAAGTCCCACCCCAATTCGAAGCGTTGGCAATTGTTCCGCTACCGCTTCGCCAACCCTATGGTCGAGAGCGATAATACGATTCCGGGCAGCTCGCAAATCAGGCCTGCGCTGTAACAAAGCCGCTGGAACGCCGACCTCAGGCAACGGCGGCAAGGCCACTAAGTCAGTATTCAAAACCGAACTCTCCATACCAGGAGCCTTCCCGAGCAACGCATCCAACGCGTATTCAATTTGACCGATACGCGCCTCTGCATCCGGCACTCGAGCTCGGGTCTCGTCTAGCTGTTCACGTTGCTGAAGTACGTCGACAATCGATGATTGTCCCTGTCCGAAACGCAATGTGGTCAACTTCAATAGCGATTCATTAATATCAAGTTGCTCATGGATTACCTCGAGCCGGCGACGCTGTTCCTTTATATCGAAATAACGTTCCGCGATCGCGCTGGAAAGCAACAGCCGCGCATCGAGCAGATCTTGAGCCGAAGCCTCTAGCTGAAAAGCACGAGCCTTTCGGGCCGACGACAAACGCCCCCAAAGGTTCATTTCCCAGCGATGTAAAAATCCGAGATCTGACTATTCCTGACGATCCTCCGTATTCGGAGCGACCGTTTTCCCGTCCCAGTCCACGTCATACCCGGAATCAAGATCCAGAGTTGGATACAAGCGCGATCCCGCCTGACGCGCCAGGGCGCTGGCCTGCTCAATACGAGCCGCCACTTGCTGCAACGAAAAATTCGATCTCAACCCCTCTTCTATCAAAGCGCTAAGCGTAGGATCATCAAAACTCTCCCACCAAGAGCGATTCCATGCGCCATCGACTCCTGATTCCAACGAAGCTTCGGCAAATGCTTCGCCGATGTCCACCACCGGAGTCGCTGCGCTTTCCTTGACTCGATGGATCGCGCATCCGCAAAGCGAAACCGAAAGCGCCAAGGCCAGTAGAGGTGGATTATGCTTCATTTTTCGGGAAGTATGCAGAACGGGAAACCACACCCCTTTCAGAACATGCCGAAACGAAAA
>JAPKDW010000307.1 GCA_028822375.1 Opitutaceae bacterium
TGACTCGCTGAGGACCAGCTCCACGATCAAGTCCTCAATCCCATTTCCTCTTTCCTTAGCCCGCGCGACGATCCCATCGATTTCCTTGCGGTCCCCGTAGCCCGGCTCCCGACCAGTGGCGTAAATCATCAGCTTTTCGGTCAAGCATCGGGAAAACGCATCGATATGATTCACCAAATAGCGCTTCAGGTCAGTCACATCGTTCAGCGGCGTCCCATCGGGAAGTCGGCCCTCCGCATCGACGGGCATCCCCTCGAGCGTCACAACCTTATCACCTCTTTTTTCGAAGATCGGGTAGTTCTCGCGCCAACGCCCAACCGGGTCGAAGTTCTCCAAAGCAAAGCCAGGAGGATCGATTTTCTGGTGACAGCTCGCGCAACTCTCATCCGCCTGATGGCGCTCTAGCAGTTCGCGGATCGATTGAGCCCCGCTCGTATCCGATTCAACGGACGGAATATTAGGAGGGGGCTCTGGAACAGGATCGCCCAACACATTCTCCAGCAACCAGACCCCACGGAGGACCGGTTGCGTATCCACGCCATTTGCTGTCGCCATCATCACGCTCGCTTGCCCAAGGATTCCGCCATAGCGCCCGCCTCGCTCCAAACGGACGCGCTCCATGTCGTTCCCTCCTTTGAAAGGATGGCCGTAGAGCTTTGCATTGTGCCGATTCAAGTAGGTGAAATCCGGATCAATGAATGTTTCTAGCGGGTGATTCTCCCGCAGGATTTCGGCTATGAAGAGTTCCGTCTCCGCTCTAATGGCATTAAGGTAGTTATCGTTCCATTTCAACAAACGCACATCCGGCATGATTTCCGGCAATAGACGAAGATCGAGCCACTGCCCAGTAAAGGAATCGAGAAAACGCTGAACGCGCTTTCCTGCCAGCAACCGTCGAGTCTCTTTTGCCAGTATATCCGGATCAGACAACGACCCTGCAGCGGCTCGTTTTAGGAGCCTTTCGTCCGGAGGAGAACTGGTCAGGAAATAACTCAAGCGGCTCGCCAAATCAAACGCATCCAACTGGCCGTCCTCCAATCCACGATAGAGGAAACTGGGGGAACAGAAAGCGGCTCGTAATGCAAGATGGATACCGTCTTCGAATCGATGTCCCTCACTCGCGTGAGACAACGCCATATTAACATACTTAGCCACCTGATCAGTGGTAGCCGGACGACGGAAGGCATTATCAAGAAAACGCTGCAGAATCGCGGAAGCGTATTCGCGATCGCTCCTCCCCTGACGCTCGCCCATAAAACGCGCGGTACGGAGATGCTGCTCTTTCATCTCGTTATCTTCAACCAAACGAAGAGGCCCCTCTACTGTTGCATTTATCAAATCCAAAGCAGGTCCGTGACGAATCAGATCCTGTCGAGCGATCCGAGCGAACTGGCGCCACACGGCCCCCGCCTCCAAATCAGGCAACTTAAGCAATGCCGGATCGCTTGTATCCAAGTCACCACTCTTCACCAATTTCATAATCTCAAGGTAATACTCCGACGGCGTAAGCTCACGCGCCCGGCCCAGCTTTATATAAGCTGCGTGGATCCGCTTGTCCTTCACGAGCTCTCCTAACACCTCCGGCGAAAACCGAGTGCTTCCTTCTTCCGAATAAAGCGGACTATTGCCCCAACGAAACCCAATCGTTTCGCCTTTGGCCAATTCTACTTCTGCGGCGAATTCCTGCGGCAGTAGACGCTTCGAGTCCAATCGAAACTCAGCCAATTTCCTCATCGACTGAATAGGCTGATTGAGATTGCCCGCACTCTCGCGGGCATATAGCTCGACCAGGAACGTATCGTTCTTCGTACCAAACAAGGCCTTTGCATCCTTGAAAGAGGTCGCAGCGAATTCGACGCCGTAGACGCCGCTCACCTTCGCTTCGAAGCGCGACGGCCAGACAACGCTTCCCCTTATGGTGTTGCGCGAGGAAATCAGACGATATCTCTGGGCCTCCGTTAAAGTCCCAGAAAAATCCACGGAAGTGAAATCCTTCGGAGTCAGCTCTATGGTCTTCCGCTCGGCCAGCATAGGACCCGTAATCACAAGTTCGTGAACATCCAAGCCCGGGCCTTGAAAGAATCGGTAGCAACACATCGTCTCTACTAGACTCGTTTTCGTTCGGGCCATTTTTAGTGTAAACGCTCTCGTTTCCGCCGAATCAGGATCAAACCCTTCCGCAGAAAAATCGAGCTTGTTCTTTATTTTCTGAATACGATCCCACCAGGACCATCCACGATCGGAACGTTGGTAACCGGCTTTTTTCCATGCCGCCCCAAGCAACGGGTCTTCTCTAAATATCTGCTGCAAATTGCCCGCTATCCGCTCCAGGTACCCTTCATCCGTATCGCTACTCAAGTCTGAGTTTTCGTAGAGAATGACAACCGTCTCCCCTTTCTGCAGATCAACCTCGATTTCATGAGTCTCAACGCGTTCGCCATCCACGCGTAGCTCAGTAAGTTCTCGCAGCGTGGAAGCGCGAGAGAAACTACTTTGCGTCGATCGGAACGCCAGAAGTTTAACAATCGGCTTACGTCCGCCAACCGGACGAAAACTCGAAAGCGTTAGCGCCGCTTTGTAACGTCCAGTCACTTTAGCCTCGAAGCGGTTGGGCCAAACCGACGAGCGGGCCAACGGATCCGAGGAGCTGACCATCCGCAAAATTCCGTCGATGGGATGGCCTGTCGTGAAGTTCAAAGTGAAATCACTGGGTCCGACCAATGACGTTTCAATGGGAACCACTTCCTTTTTCTTCGCCGGAGCAATAATGATATCCGCCGCGGAAGCGGCTATCTCGAAATATTGCGCCATCAGCGGAGGAGAGATTACCAACCCAGAGCCTACATTATCGAATCCATGATGCTCGAGATCCGAGGGGAAGCTCTCCGGAGCCTTGAATCGAATACCGAGAACATCGCTTACGGTATTTTCGTATTCTTGCCGGTTCAGTCGCCTCAGCACTGTACCGCCCGGCGGATCATTCCTGCTTAGCGTTTCGTCAAGCCAGCTTACGATCGACTGGCGCTCTGCTGCCGACGGCTGCGTCTCCTTTTCGGGCGGCATCTCCCCAGCCTCAAGCATGTCGTGGGCCTTTGCCCAAAGAGTTGATGCATGAGGGTCATTCCAATCGATCTCTACAAAATCGAGATTGATCTCCCCCTTCTCTTCGATCTCGTCATGGCAATTCAAACAATAATCGACTAAAAACGTATCGACGAATTCAGGAATTGCCTCGATCGATTCCTTTTCACTCGTAATCCCGAAGACGGGAACGAATAAGGCGACGATGCCAGCCAGCATCACCCGTGTAGATGCGCGAGACATTATTAAAGCAGATAGTCGTTCATATTTCGCTTCGCGTTGGCAAAGCTATGCGTTTCAACGCCCATCGATTGCATCAATGTCAGGTATAGATCTCCCAACAACGGTGTCGTATCGGAAACATTGTCACGATCGATTGCTTGGTGCGATCCGTGCTTAAAGGGACCACCCGCAACCAGCACTGGAAGTCGACTATTGTCATGCGTATTCGTATTTCCCATACCACTTCCAAACATCACCGCCGTCGTATCGAGCAAGCGACGTCCCTCGGGATCCTTACGATTCGACAGTTGCCTGAGAAACTTTCCGAAACGAATCACATGCTCCGAGCCTACCTTATTGTACTCCGCAATTTTATCCGCATCATTCCCGTGATGAGACAAGCCATGATAGCCTGCGCTCAGAAGTTCGCCATTGATCGAAAATACCTGGCCGCTTCCTGGAACCAAAAAGGAAATGACACGCGTAGAATCGGTCTCCAATGCTAGGGTCATGAGGTCGTACATAATCGATTCGCACTCCAATGATAGATCCGGAGCAACCGGGTCGAACTCCGGCATTGGGTAGTCGATTTTCGGTGACGGCTTATCCAACCATTCGCGCTGCTTTTTGAGCTGCTGTTCCACGTCTCGGACTGAAGTAAAGTACTCGCCAAGTTTATCGCGGTCTCGGGAGGACACTTTGCGCTCAAGCGCTCGAGCTTCATCCATAACCAAATCAAGGGCGCTCCCACCGCTATCTAGCAAGTAGCCCATACGAGCCTTATCGGAATCCGAGCTAAACAACTTTCCATACAAGACGCTAGGACGACCGATAGAAGGAAGTAAAATCCCTTCCTTGGTAAAACTCATCTGGCCTCCTCCCGGCGGCGAACCGCAGGTAATTTGAAGGGATTCGAAACGCGTCTGATGTCCAACCGACTTCGCCACGATTTGATCGAAGGAAATGCTAGGCGTACCCTTGCCTGTTAGATAATTCTTCCAGTTCTTGTGTCCGTTTGGATCTCGGTGTTCGAGCCAGGAAAAAAGGGTGAATTCGTGTCGGTTATCGTCGTTCGGTTTCGGG
>JAPKDW010000308.1 GCA_028822375.1 Opitutaceae bacterium
AATCCTCAGCGTTTCCCTTATTAAATCGACTCCCCCGCGACCCAACGGATTTCTCGAAACCTTGAGTGCGGGAGAAGTGTTGAAAGAGGTTTATGGCATTTTTACGTAGAATATTACCTTTATCAGTCGAGATTTAGATTTCATTCTTGATATATTGTGATATATCTCGTGGTTCTAAGCGATAGCCTATCGCCAGTCATTTCCTACGATCAGATAATACTCGACCCATAAGTAAACCAGTTTATATATTTATTAAGGACAGCAGCAACTTTCTTATTTTCCGAATTCTAGAATATCTCTAGATTACTAGAATTTCGTTACAAAACACACACTAACTCACACTAACTCACACTATAACAATGAACAAACTACTCAAATTATCACTCGCGGGGCTATTCCTCGCAACCTCGGCTCTGCAAGGGCAGATCGAAATCAACGAAAACCTCTCGATTACTGGCTTCTTGGATATGTCTGCAGTCGAGACTGATTCCGAGCCCAACAATAACTCGAATTCGACTTTTAACTTAGATCAGGTTGAAATTGATTTCCTTCTTAATTTCGATGAACTCTCTGGTCAAATCGATCTAAACTACCTCGGCGGCAACGACGACAAGTTCGATCTCGAACAAGCATTCATGCGCTATGATCTTGGAGATGGAAGCGACGTTGAAGCGGGTAAGTTCCTTAGCTACATGGGATTTGAAACATTCGAGCCAACCGGTCTTTATCAGTACTCGTATGCCTACGATATCAGAAACGCTATTCCTGGTCACCACAACGGCGTACGCTACAACTACAACGACGACTTCCTAAGTCTCGGTCTAGGTCTTTTGGATTCCGTTTACGATCCAGATGGATCCATCCAAGATAGTGGACATGGAATCGAAGCCAAGATTGCGATCACGCCCCTCGAAGGTTGGACCATTTTCCTAGGCTTTGCCAAGGACTCGATGGAGGGCGCTTCTCAAGACAAGGACCTCATCAACTTCTGGACTTCATACGAAACTGGTAACGTCACTTGGGCACTCGAGTTCAATAAGTACGATTTCGGCCCAACGGATGTTGGAAGCCAATTCTTGGTAATGGCCAACCTCGGTCTCACCGAAACAGCTGGTATTACTTTCCGCGTTAGCGAAGACGATCAAGACTTCAAGGGTGGCGACACAGCTACCAAGTTCACGGTCAGCCCGAACTTATCGATCAACGATAATCTCGGTGTGCTCTTCGAACTCAGCCAAACTGACTACGGAACCGAAGGTACCGTAACATCTGCTGCTTTCGAAACGATCTTCACATTCTAGTCCTTTGGGATTAACGATAAAAGATCTCTAAAGAAAACATTTCTAAGCCTCTTTCGCTAACGCGAGAGAGGCTTTTTCTTTGCGCAAAACCGAGTATCGAACGCAGAACTATCGAATTCTCCTCAAACAAAAGAAGCCAATCAGTAGATAGCTCGTATTGAAATATAGGCACTACGTTTTAACAGGACCTTTCGCAAAGGACCCCTGCGGGAGGCTCAAACCGTCAAGTATCGGGCGATCAAATCGTCGTCCAACTTATCAATCGAACCTTCCTGAACGATCGAGCCACGCTCCAAGATATAGAACCGATCACTCGCATTTTTCGCGAAATCCAAATACTGCTCTACTAAGATGATGCTCATGTTGCCTTTCTTCTTGATCGCATAGATCGCATCTTCGATCTGATCGATAATCGAGGGCTGAATACCTTCTGTTGGCTCGTCCAAAATCAACAGTTTCGGATTCAAGAGAAGTGCTCTGCCTATCGCCAATTGCTGCTGCTGACCTCCGCTAAGCACTCCTCCTTTGCGCTTGAGCATATCCTTCAATACAGGAAACAATTCATACACTTCGCTAAGCCGCCCTTCAGCCTCATCCTTAATCGCTCCCGAAACGCGCAAACTCACATTAAGATTCTCCCATACGCTCAATCCGGGAAAGATATCTCTACCTTGCGGAACGTATCCGATACCTAAGCGCGCTCTTTGATCCGGAGCCATCAAATCGACCGCACGGCCATCGAAAGTCATCGAACCACCACTTGAGGGAACCAGTCCTAAAATCGAATTCAGCAATGTTGTCTTGCCCACGCCATTACGCCCCAGCAATGCCACCACTTGGTTTCGAGGCACAACCATATCGACGTTCTTCAATATTAGAGATGCATCATAACCCGCAGAAAAGTTACTGATACCCAAAAGGGCCTGACTGTCTAAATTCGTCTCAGCTTTCATTTCGTTTTCAATGATCGTATCCATTCTGAGTAATCAGTGTTTACGCGCTTGGCGGCCCAGGTAGACTTCGATCACTTTTTCATCGCTTCTCACGGCATCGAAATCGCCTTCTTTCAGCACCGAACCTTGATGCAATACCGTCACGCGGCTCGCAATCTGCCGTACGAACTCCATGTCGTGCTCGATAACTATCAAACTATGCTTTCCCGCTAAGCTAAGCAAAAGCTCGCCCGTGCGATCCGTTTCCTCATCGCTCATTCCCGCTGCCGGTTCGTCAACCAGCATTATCTTCGGATCCTGAGCCAAGAGCATTCCAATCTCCAACCACTGCTTCTGACCGTGCGAAAGAGCGCCCGCCAAAGTATCCTTTTGGTCCTGAAGCCGAATGGTCTTCATCACTTCAAAGATCTTATCGCGATCCTGCTTCTGTTCTTTAAAAAGCAACGACGCCCATATACCTCGGTTATTATTCAGAGACAGTTGAATGTTGTCATACACCGAATGCGAAGAGTAGACAGTCGGGTTTTGAAATTTCCTCCCAATACCCAATTGGCTTACCTGATGCTCCCTAACTCGTCTCAGGTTGACGTCATGCCCATTCTCGAGATGGAATGTAATTTCTCCTTCGTCCGGTCGCGTACGTGCCGTAATCAGATCCATAAACGTACTCTTACCTGCCCCATTAGGACCAATAATCGTTCGTAGCTCACCCTCCTCGAGATAGAAGCTTAGATCGTTTATCGCTTTGAAGCCGTCAAACGATTTCGAAACGCCATCGACAGAGAGAATGAACGGCGTGCTCTTATGTACTAAAGATTGTGCCATTTTCGTTAGGATGCAGTTAACGTTTCAGTTGGCTCTGCAGATTTCTTTTCCCCGCGGAATCGATTGATCCAAGGCGCCAATTGCTTAGGCAGCCCCACCAGCCCATTCGGCATAAACAAAACCACTAAAACGAAAATCGTTCCAAGGATAATCAACCAACTATCCGGAAATGCCCGCGTCGCGTAGCTTTTGAGCATGCTCACCACAATCGCCCCAAGGATCGGACCGAACTTGGTTCCTCTCCCACCCAGAGCTACCCAAACCACCACGTCCAGCGATTTCGCCGCCGTCATTTCACCTGGATTTATAATCCCCACCTGAGGGACGTATAATGCTCCCGCAATTCCAGCGATCATTCCAGAAAGAACAAAAATAAATAATTTGTAGGTGGTTGTCGAGTACCCGGAAAATCGTACTCGATTCTCGCTGTCTCGAATAGCTTGTTGGACCTTGCCGAACTTCGTCTTCAGCATCATCGATATAAGCGCGTAAACGAGAAGCATAAACGCCGCGCTACCAATGAATAACCACCGCGTAGTCGAAGCGTCATTAATGTTCGCCCCTAATATCTGTTTGAAATCAGTAAAACCATTATTCCCTCCAAATGTGAAATCGACCCAAAACAAAGTGAATTTGTTTTGAAAAAACAAAAGGCAAACGGCATAGGTCAATGCCTGCGTTAAAATCGAAAAATAGACGCCCTTAATTCGAGACCGAAAAGCAAGAAACCCAAAGACGAACGCAACCAGCCCAGGTACTGCCATAACTGCCAGCATCGTGAAAATCGGGTTATTAAACGGCTTCCAATAAGCAGGCAGTTCCCTGTAACCAAGGAAATCCATAAAATCCGGCAACGCCGTATTGTAAACCGAGTCCACTCCAACTTGCAACATGAGGTACATCCCAAACGCGTATCCCCCCAGCGCGAAGAACAAGCCCTGGCAAAGACACAGCAAACCAGTGTAACCCCAGAGCAAATTCAAACTCATCGCGAGAGTCGCATAGGTAATGTATTTTCCCCATAACGACAATTGGTATCCCGCAAAGTGAAAAATGCTTCCTTCAGGCGCTAACGCATTCGAAAGCGGTAGCAACACCATGAGAATCAATCCAGCCAAAACGAAACCGCTCAGCTCCCTTTTTGTATCGAATATATTCATACTGGATCCTCTCGTCTAATCGTCCAAGCTCCGTGACTTCGTTGGGAACAATCCCCCGGGCTTCCACTGCAAGAATAAGATAATTGCGAACAACACGACGATCTTACCCATAACAGGTCCTAGCAATGGCTGTAG
>JAPKDW010000309.1 GCA_028822375.1 Opitutaceae bacterium
ATCGCAAGATATAGCTCGCCGCAAGCGGCGGGGAATGAACCCAGTTGCGATTCAACTCATTGCCAGGCGGCGTGATGTTTAAAGAGCCACTTCCGGATGTCCCCAAACTTTTGGGACATTGAAGTCTTCGGGGAGCCGGTTGGGCGGCATGTTAGGAGCCACTGCTTTCATAGGATTGGGTGCCGATGGCGGAAGGATGAAGGTTTTCTGTTGTAGGTCGTCTCGCTGAGGCGACATTCTTGTTTTAATTGATTGGTCCGACTATGCCAAGGCTGTGACGGGTCAGCGACCCATCCTACAATTGATTTTATGGAATGAAGATGGTTTCTATGCGAACTTGCTTACTGCTGTTTCTTGAGCGCTTTGGGGTTGTCAACGAAGGCTGCGGATCGGCTGTTTTTGGCGAGGTCTTTTTCGAAGTCTCGAATGTAGGTCATGAGCTTGCGTTCGATTTTTGGGTTTTTGGTGAGGAGGTTTTCGCTTTCGCCGATGTCGGTTTTTAGATTGTGAAGCGCAGTTGGTTCACCGTCTTTCAGATGTAGTTTCCAATTGCCGGAACGTACCGCTTGGAGCTTATTACCCCGGTGATAGAAGAAGGCTTTATGAGGCGTTTTGGCTTTGCCGGTTAGGACAGGCCAGATGTCTTTCCCATCGATGACGCGGTCGGAGGGCATCTTGGCACCCGCTAGTTTCGCGAAGGTTGGGTGCAGGTCCATCGCGGTCATCAGTTCGTTGTTCGATGCGCCAGCGGGGATTTTGCCTGGCCAACGGATCACGGTGGCTTCGCGCATGCCGCCTTCGAAGGTGCTGCCTTTTTTCCCTCTTAGCGGGCCAGATTTTCCGACCGCAGGGCCGTTGTCGGATGTGAAAATGACGAGTGTGCTATCATCGATCCCCTGATCCTTTATTGTATCCAATATTTCGCCTACGGACCAATCGATTTCAGCGATTGCCTGTTTCAATATCTTATCTCTCGTTAGGTAGTCGATATTTCCGTCTTCCTTTTTCAGGATAGATTTTATGTCGTTTGGCACCTCTTTCATAAATGGCGACGAGACGTGAAGGGGCCTATGAGGAATGGGGTGCGGAATATAGAGGAAAAAGGGAGCGTCTTTGTTTTGTTTTATGAACTCTACCGAGCGTTCGGTTATCCGTTTCGTTAGTAGATCGGCATTGGGATCCATTTCGATGACGGTCTCGCCTTCTAATAGCGGCAGGGCTGGGAAATTGAAATGGTCCTGTCTGAGGTGATAGGGATGGATGTCATGGCTGTAGGGGATTCCGAAATACTCGTCGAACCCTTGACGAGTTGGGAGAAATTCTGGTTGGTCGCCGAGGTGCCACTTGCCGAATATTCCGGTTTTGTAGCCGACGCTTTTGAGCGTTTCCGCTATCGTGATTTCGCTAGGGTTGAGCCCTTTCGAGTCAGCGGAAAGCAAGACGCCAAAACGGGACCCGGTCGCCATATCGATTCGCTTAGGATAGGAGCCGGTCATTAAGGCGGCCCTCGAAGGCGTACAAACGGGAGCGGCTACATAGAAGCTCGTGAGCTTCGCGCCTTCGGCGGCCATTTGGTCGATGCGTGGAGTGCTGACGTGATCCGCTCCGAAGCAGCTCAGGTCGCCATAACCTTGGTCATCGGTGAAAATGAGGACGATGTTCGGCGGCGGCGAGGGCGAAGCGCCGAAGAGTGTTCCGAGGAGCGTAGCGGCGACAAGACCGGTTCTGAAAGAAACCGGAACATGGTGAAGGGTGAAGAGTGAAATGAGAAGAAGCGATTTGATTAGAGCTTTCATTATGCGGCGTTTTGCGATTCCGGTTTCTAATTGAAGATGGCTGACTTCACACCGATGTCTCGGTGTCGCTACGCCGAGACTTCGGCGTTGGATTGACGGTATTTACTGTTTGAGATTAATCCAACCGATTGGTTTTTCTGAAGGTATCTGTGAGCGGTAGCCTTGTAGTTGTTTTTCGAGGTCTTTGACGATCTCTGGGTGTTGGGCGTGGATGTTTGTTTCTTGGTAGGGGTCGCTTGCGAGATTGTAGAGTTGAGCGGGAGCGGCGCCGGGGCGGATTTTTCCGTCGACGACATCGCTGTTTATTCGGCCTGTGAATTCAAGCGAGGCTGGACCGGCGAGGAGGTGGGCGCCTGGTTTATTGCCTTGGAATCCTCCGGATCCTTGTTGGGGGATATACATCCAATTGCCGTGTCGTATGGAAAGGTGTTTTGGGCTGTTGGGGATGATGACCAAGGTTTCGCGGAGAGGCGTCTTGGGGGATCCGGTTAGTGTATCCAATTGATTGATGCTGTCTATCTGGTCTGATGGTTTCAATGGGTGCCCGGTAGCAGCGGCTAGAGTGGCGAGGAAATCGATTTGACTGATCAGTTGGTCGGACGTGGAGTTCGCTGGAATTTTTCCAGGCCAGCGAGCGACGAGCGGAACACGATGTCCGCCTTCCCAAGCGCCGAATTTGTGGCCAAGCAATTTACCGTTTGCTCGGTGACCCGCTTGCCAGGCTTTTTGACCGGTAGCGTGAAACATGCCTCCATTGTCGCCCGTAAAAATCACCAGCGTGTTATCTTTCAGGTTTCGTTCATCTAATATTGCGAGGACTTGGCCGACAATCCAGTCGAGTTCGTGAATGAAATCGCCGTAGAGTCCACAATCGCTGGTACCGACGAATTGAGGAGCAGGAGTGAATGGGTGATGGATATTGGTGGTAGCGAGATAGAGGAAGAAGGGTGTTTTTCGATCACGCTCCTGAATCCACTTTACCGCACGTTTTGCGAAAGTCGTTCCGATCTGGTCGTCGATGTATAATCGGTGGGCAGCGTCGCCTCCGCCAATTCGATCATAGCCGCTTTTTTCGGGGATTTTTTTAGTGACTGATTTCTTTCCGAAGACGAGTGGGTCATTCGGGTCGAGACCGATTACGCGGTGGTCCTCTACGTAGACAAAAGGAGGACCGCTATTGACGGCTGGGATACCGAAGTAGGAATCGAACCCGACTTCAAGGGGACCTGGCTTTAGGTCGCCATTCCAATCCGGTTTTTCGTCGCCGAAGCCGAGATGCCATTTTCCAATGATGGCGGTGTCGTATCCGTTATCTTGTAACAGGTTAGGAATGGTCGTTAGGCTAGGGTTGATTGTGAGCTTTTGCACGGGACTAATCGGGCCCCAGAAATTTTCGCGATGGGGATAGCGACCCGTGAGCAACCCGTATCGGGAAGGCGAGCAGACTGCGGAGGATGAGTGAGCGTCCGTGAAGCGCCGTCCCTCCTTGGCAATACGATCTATGTTGGGAGTGCGAACTTTCGTGGCTCCATAGCAGCTGAGGTCGCCGTAGCCGAGGTCGTCGGCATTGATGAGGATGATGTTGGGTGGCGGCGAAGCGCCGAATGATGACAAGTGAATGGTGAAGAGTGTTCCGAGGAGCGAAGCGACGATATGACCGGTTCTGAAAGAAACCGGAACAAGGGTGAGGAGAATATTGAGGTATGTTTTCATGAATGAATTGAGGTAAGGAGAACCGGCTTGGTCCTCTTTGAAGTTTTTAGACGGAGGACTGGGCCGGTCCTCCCTACCTCGGAATTTGCAAACTATTAAAAACGATTTAAGAACGGGCGAAGATTTTCCAGATATTGAAGCGGTCGACGAGTACGCCGCCGAGGATTACTAGGGCTGTGATGACTTTGCTGAATGAGCTGTCGTAGCCGAGAAGGTTAACCATGTTTTGAAGGACGAGCAGAACGGTTGTCCCAAGAATGATGCCGATTACGGTTCCTTCGCCGCCGCGTAGACTGCAGCCGCCAAGGACTGCTCCGGCGATGGCGTAGAGCTCGAAGAAGTTCCCGTGCATCGAGGGCACCACATCAGCCGTATAGAGCGCGAAGAATAGCGCGGAAACGGCGGTTAGGAGCGTGCAGATGATATAGGCGAAGCCCATTGCGACGACGGTGTTGATTCCCGAATAGCGTGCAGCTTGTTCGTTTCTGCCGAGGGCTATGAGGTAGCGTCCGAAAACGGATAGATGCAGGGCGTAGTAGATGATTGCCGATATGATGAGAAACGCGATAAATGCAGCGGGAAGGCCGAAGAGTTCGCCAGTGAGGACGGATTCTAGTCTGGTCACGCTGAACTTAGCATCGAAATAGCCGATTGCCGTATCCTGCGTCATAGTCTGGGATAAACCCCTGTATCCAAGTAGACCGCACAATGTTACGACGAATGCGGGCATTCGGATTTTGGCGATAAGCCATCCGTGCAATAATCCGATGGCTACCGCGAATAGAAGCAAGACGATCAACGCAGGAAACCAGGGAATTGCGGGAATCCAGGCGTGACTGCCGGTTAGAAGGTAGAAGAA
>JAPKDW010000310.1 GCA_028822375.1 Opitutaceae bacterium
CCTTCCCAAGTTGAAGCGATCTTGATCAGGATACGCTCGCGGCTTATTCCTTTAGATTCGTATAGTCGGATAATTTCGCGGGCTCTATCAACTGTGCTTTCCGTATCGTAAGACAATCTAGCATCCACTTCGGTCGACACGCGACCAGGAACTATATTCAAAATCTCAATACCGAAAAGAACCAAAAGTTCGTTGGCAATCGCATCCGTCAAGGCCTGCCCAGACAGATCACACTCTTTATAAGCTTCGACTGCTTTATCAGCGAGCGCGGCATATTCTTCTTTTTGGACCGCTTTAAGAATCAAGGTTGGATTGGTCGTCGCATCTTGCGGCGCATATTCCTTGATTGTTTGAAAATCGCCTGTATCGGCAACTACTGTTGTAACGCGTTTTAATTGATCCAATTGGTTCATATTCGATTAATCTGTAATATTAATGTTAGGCTGAAAACAGTTAATTAGATCCAAGATCTAAGTGAATTTCGTTGCGGTAGATTCGCTTAATGTTGGTTTATTGCAATCTAAGACTTCAAACTGGGGTTCTTGATGACCAATCTCTCTCCTATGCTCAAAGAAAGTTATTTCAAAACGTCAACGGCGTTGCTCGAACGCGTTTTTCTGCAAAATCAATCCACGATTGAAACGCTCGCTCCCCTAATAGCGAAATCCGTGGCTTCCGGCGGCGTTATTCATACTTTCGGTAGCGGACATTCGGAAATCATTGCACGCGAAATGGTTGGACGCGCAGGTGGACTTGTTTGCGTCAGCGCTATTTTGGATACGACTGGAGGGTTTATCGAGAACTTGCCGGGCTACGGAAAAGCTTTAGCGGCGCGCTACGATCGAAATCACGCTTTAAAGACAGGCGAGTTTATCATCGTTATTTCGAATTCCGGTAAGAATTGTTCGCCAATCGAAATCGCTGAATACGCTAAGGAAAAAGGACTGACCGTTATCGCTTTAACTTCTATGACGATGACGCAGCAAGTCGCTACCACGAATGCTTCGGGTCAAAAACTGTATGAAGTTGCCGACTACACTTTGGACAATTGTGGCTTTATGGGGGACGTAACGGTTGAGTTGCCCGATCGCGACCAATCAGGCGGGCCAACTTCTACTCTAGCCGGAGCTATGCTGATCAATCTTCTTCAAATGGAAGTGCTTGAGCATTTAGTAAAAAACGGTGATGCGACGCCTTTGCTGCGAAGTCAGAATACCGAAGGGGCGATGGAAGCGAACATCGAACTCGCTCGAAGTTACAAGGGGCGTTTAAGCAAACCTTTGTAATATTTCGAAGTTGGTAACACCAATACGCTATTGCCTCCCGCATGAAATCCAATCAATGCTAAGGTTTTAATAAGCTCATCACCATGTTCCAGGTAACTTTCAGCGATCAGTGTTTAACAGAACTTCACAAAATCGATACGCTCGTGCAACTCGATGTAATCTCACCGCTTAGCCTATTGACCGAAGCGCAGCTAAATAATCCGAAAGAACCTCTCGGGTCATTTTCACGCGGAAAAAAAACCATCTACCGAATCCATTCCGGTGAATACCGACTCTACTTCGAGCGTAATGGCATCAACTTGCACACGATTTGCATTCTTCACAAAAACACGCTTACCGATTTTATCTTTAGAACGAAGCTTCCCATTTCGGAGGCGCAATTAATCGAGCAGCACTCCTCATTCTGGAAATATTTAGAAACCTTGACGCGATCCGACTAATTTGAGCTCAGACGAAAAAGAAACAGCGAGCCTCGACAGTTCGCAAGCGAGTAGAATTTATCTGCTACCTAACTTGTTTACAGCGGGCAATTTATTTTGCGGCTTCATGGCGATCATGAAATGCATCCAAGCCCGCTACAATGTAATGCTCGACGTAGAACTCGAAAGTCCCTCGGAACTCTACACCCAAGCAGTCCTTTTCATCCTTGGAGGCATGGTTTGCGATTCACTCGACGGACGCGTCGCTCGGATGGGTGGACGAGAATCGCTCTTCGGCAAGGAATTCTATTCTATCGTGGATATGGTTTCCTTCGGAGTCGCGCCTGCTTTGATGGTGCTGTTTCTGATCCTCAACCCAGAAGAGAGCCTATTTTTCAAAAACATCGGCTGGTTTTTGAGCTTCATCTATTTGCTTTGCGCAGGAGTTCGGCTCTCACGGTTTAACGTTATCACCCACCCGCTCGTTTATCCGGCGAACATCGATCGCACCAACAGCGATTTCATAGGGTTACCGGTTCCCGCGGCTGCCGGAATGATCGCCACGCTCGTCCTCGTAATCACCACCCATGATCTGCAAAGATGGGCCATCGCCCTTCCCTTTCTGATGATCTTCATTTCGTACCTCATGATCAGCCCGGTTCGCTATCCCAGTTTCAAGGAAATCGATTGGAACACGAAAGTACGTTTGCGGACATTCGTCCTCCTCCTCATGTGCGTCACTCTAATCTACATGTACAAGCAATACGCCTTGGTTCTTATCTTTCTTGGCTACCTATTCTATGGCGTTATCCGCCACGTTCTCATGATGCGACGCATTCGAAATCAAGCAAAAGCCAAACAATAAGAATATTCAGCCAAATCAACTCAAAAACGCCTGCTAATAACCCGTGAAAAACCTCGCAACAAAGCTCCAAATTTAATTAGTTTTTAACATGTTGATGTGAATTACCCAACCGTTCACATACCAATCAACATTCTCAACCACTAGTTATTCCTTGTCATTCAATGCTTTGACTGTGTTATTCATCATACTAACAGAGCATAGTAATACTAAGAATCTTTATAAGATATTAATTCTCTATTCATTGGAATTGTCAGTAACTTGAAATTCCGCCTAATTTAGTCCCAATGAAATTCAAAATCCACCGCGACCATTTCAGCAACGGTCTTCAGCAAGTTCTCAACGTAGTCGGATCCAAGGCATCCATGCCAATCCTCAGCAACGTGCTCATTGAAGCCGATGGGGAAACGCTTTCGTTGACGACAACGAACCTAGACCTCGGAATATGTGCCCGAATTAAGGCAAACGTGGAAGAACCAGGATCGATAACGCTACCAGTGAAAAGGCTAGCGACGATCGTTAAAGAGTTGCCTAACAGCGACGTAAAGGTTGAAGCGGCTGCTAATAATCAGGTTAAAATCGCTTCTGGCGGATCGAATTTTAAAATCATGGGCATTGGCCGAGACGAGTTCCCCGCTCTTCCGGAATTCAGCGACGATCGATCATTCACCATCGAGCAAGCGACTTTGGCAGGCATGCTCAAAAGCGTTTCCTATGCGCAATCGTCCGATGAAACTCGGTACATGCTCAACGGCGTTTATTTCACCTTCACCGAGTCCGAGGATGCCGAAGGAACGGGCAGACTTAGCTTGGTCGCCACCGATGGGCGCCGTCTTGCGAAAATCGATCACGAAATGGAAGTTGGCGAAGGCCTTTCCGGAAGCTTGATTTTGCCAGCTAAGACAGTATCCGAACTGACCCGTTTGCTGGACAAAGGCGAGAGCTTGAAAATCGATTTCAATGATCGTCGAGTAGCTTTCCAAATTCACACCAAAGACGAAACGGATGGTTTCGTCGGAGATATCCAATTGGTTTCCAAAGTCGTCGAAGGAAATTATCCGAATTATCAACAGGTAATTCCCAAGGAAACGCATCAACGGATTAAGGTCGAACGGGAGCTATTCCTTCAATCGATCCATCGCGCTGCTTTGGTCGCCACTGACAAATCGAATTCCGTAAAGATTCAGATCAGTAATAATCTGATGGAGCTTAGCGCTTCGAGTCCCGATTTCGGCGAATCTCACGAATCTCTGGCGATCGACTACAGTGGTCCCGATTTACAAGTAGCATTCAATCCGGCATTTTTAATGGATCCGCTCAAGGCGTTGACCAAGGACGAGATTTTCTTTGAACTGAAGGACGAGGTTAGTCCAGGTGTCTTCAAGACCTTAGAAAGCTTCCTCTGCGTTATAATGCCCGTTCGTTATACCTGATCCTTCGCAAAAATTCGAGAGAACGCAAATTTTCGAAACCCGTGTCTTTTTTAGGATGCGGGTTTTTTGCAACCTGTAAACCGAGCCGCTCTTGACAATTAGGCGTGCATGCTTTTCGCCATTCACCTCCAAATTCATGAATGAGTACCTAAAATTCGATATTGAGATTATTGTCTCACTGCTAATCGTATTATCCATCTTTATTGGATTCGCCAATAATCGGACTAGTTCGATCGGTATTGGAATTCTGAATCGATGGTCTCGTTGGGTTTGCGTTTCAGTAGGACTTGCATTTTTCGTTCATCAAATGGATTGGGCAGCTCGACCGTTTTGGGTCTTAGCCA
>JAPKDW010000311.1 GCA_028822375.1 Opitutaceae bacterium
TATTGCAGGAAGGTCAATATGAGCGGGTGGGGGAGGACACGACTCGAAATGTGGATACGCGCATTATTGCCGCTACCAATCGAAAGCTTGAAGAAGAAGTCGAAGCAGGACGATTTCGCGAAGACCTTTACTATCGGCTTAATGTTTTTCCCATAGAAGTTCCAGCTTGGAAGACTTCGCTTTGCTTGCGCCGCATTTTGTAAAGCTCACTTCGAAAAAGCTGAACCTTCCAGAATCCAGTGTAAGTAAATCTCAGTTACAAAATTTAAAATCCTATCATTGGCCCGGCAATATCCGCGAACTGCAGAATGTCCTGGATCGGGCAATGATAGTCAGTCGAGGGCAGTCGCTTCGTTTCGATTTCCCGGAGAGCCGGAGTGGCTCGAAGGTTGTTGGAAACAGTTCAATTCCGACGTCAATCTCTTCGCTGAACACAAATGAAATTCTAAATGAGAGTGACCTGATCGAACTGAATCGAGCCAATATTATACGCGCTTTGAAAACCTGCGGTGGAAAGGTTTATGGAAAGGACGGGGCGGCGGCCTTGCTTGAGTTGAAGCCTAACACGCTTGCCTCTCGCATGAAGAAGCTCGGCATCGTCTTAAGAGAAAAGACTGGCTTGATTTAGAGAGTCGTTGGAGGGTAGGCAACTACATCGATGCTCTTGGAAAAGAGAACTGAAGGATGCTGTTCGCCAATTTCAAAACTATTGAGTAAGGTGTTTTGTCGAATGGAGATTTCTGCTTTTTCAAGGGGCCATTTCGGATGTTGCACTTCGGTTCGATACACTTGCCCTCTCTTGCTTTGACAGTAAAGGCAGTAGCGCTCTGTGGCCCAACTCTCGAATGAGTCTTTGTCGTTGTTGCAGGCGCCAATTGGTTGATAGCTAGCTTCGAAGGCGCAGTGATCCATTTTATGGGAGTATTCAATAGATTGGCCCCGTTCGATTACCTCCACCTCCGCATGTCGGTAAGGCAGGTGGAAGAATGCGCGAGCGGTCCAGACAGCAAATTTCTTGGGCGCATCGAGGCTAAAAAACCAAACACCCTTTTTGCCTTCATGTTCCACATAGGTCCTTACGTTGATCTCGGGGAAATCACTGACAAATGAAACTGCAGGTAGTCCAGGTAAGGTTACGCCTTTCATATCGAAGGGAACAACCGCGATCCATGCCTTCCCATCATACAAATCAATTTCCAGTTCTGCGGGAATTTGCGCCCTGATCTGAGCTGGGTTTATTTCCCAATGTATGAAAGCGAGATTCAACCATCGCTGGCACAGCAACCAGCTTTTTGTTGGAAGAGGCCAAGGGCGATGGTCCGTTTGTCTAAAGGCTGGATGCTTGCGGGACATAAATAAAAAAATTACGAATCGGAAAGCGGTTGGGTTGGGACTGGATTGGGATTTCCCTTTTTCGATATCCGGTAGGTCGATTTTAGAGAGGTTATCCAATCTGAGGGAATGTCGTTGAGGCCGCCAAGTATTGAACCCACCACGGCGCCGCGATGACAGTTATCGCCTCCGCAAAGAGCATTTGAAAGAATGCCAGCTTTGAAGTCGTCGCTATATTTCCAGGCAAGAAAAAGAGAAGCGGTAAACGAATCAGGTAAATAGCAGGCAGGAGTAAGGTGACGGCCCACTATGGTTCGATCCTCAAAATCAGACCATGCCTTAAATTGCTTTGGAGATTTCCAAGCGCTGGTTCTGTTTTCCAATACCGAATCGAGTTCTAGTCCATGAGCCAGATCGATGAGTATCTGCGCCAGCGCTTCAGAGGCCTTAAGAGCATGAGCGTTTTGGTGCGTTAGGTTTACATGCTGAGAAACGATATGTACCCAGCGCTCAGGATCGGGTGATTCTACTTTGCTCAAGCCGGCAAGGAGTGCGGGAACGGTTGCCAGTGCTCCGATGTGAAGATCATCGATTCCGCAATTTTCGGGAGCAATGCCCGAAGCTAAACGGTCGAAAAACGCGCGATGGTATTCCTCCACGTAGGTATCCCGATGCCAACCCGGTGTCTGCATAAGTTTTATGTAAGTCTGCAGCCATTCGGTTGGGTCGTAACCACCGTTCCGTAGAATGCTTTCATGAAGCTCAACCGCTAAGCGGTAGTTCACCGTATTTTCTCCGGCCTCAAGGAATTGGTGGTAGTGAACACCTCGTTTTCCCCAATAACGTGCCTGGTCGTGCAGAATGTCTGCTTGCTGGTTGCGTGGCTTGTAGGAAGAACGCCAGAGAATGCTGCCAGAATGAGGATTTTTAGGGGCCGTATATACAGCCAAGTCTGGATAGTCCCGGTCAAGAGACTGTACATCGTAGTACCAGTGAACTGGCATGGCTGCCGCGTCAGCGACCAAAGAGCCGAGGAAGGCCTGGTGTAGGGTTTCTTTCATTGTCGTTCTAACTCCGTTTAATGGGAGTTGCCTCGGTATCTTTGAGTCGTATCTCCACCTGCACTTCAAAGGTCTTCAAGAACCAGGGTGTGAAGGGACCATTCCAATACACGCCAAATGGCTCACCAATGGCTTCTATATTTGATTGGTTATTCACCCAATCCAGGAGGATGGTTTTGGCTTTTTCGAAATTGTTTTGCGAGTAGGAGCCGCGGCTCCCATGGGACGCAACGGTCCGTTCGGGCACATCGATCACTCGTACATTGGCTGTGTCGCTCGTCGCCTTTTCCTCCTGAGTCGAGGACACCCAAAAATACATGGCTCCCGGATCCATTCGTGCCTCAACCGGGGTGGTCATGGCAATGTCGTTTTTTTGTATATATCGAAAGAGCGGTCCGAAGAGACTACCAGAACTTTCGAAATAAGAACCGTCGCCTCTACTCTCAAGTAGACGTCCGGCAGGAAGTTCTTTGAGCTCGGTGGTATTTGGTTCGGTTTGTTCGAAGGCTTGTTCGTAGGCCATAATGAAAGGTGAATGGATAATAAGTACGAATGGAATTATAAATCGTATCATGATTCTGATCGGTTGGTTTTATTGAAACGGTTCGAAATCATCCCCCTTGTTTCTTCAGAAGGACGCAGTTGCAATAGGGTTTCGGCCGCCGCATAGCCCGAGAGGACTGCTCCCTCTACGCGAGGGCCGCCAAAGGCATCGCCAGCAATGATTAGCGCAGGGTGTTGGTTGATCGCTATGCAACGGTCTTTGTCCGTGGCGATCGGCTTGCTATAGCGCCAACCATGTATCTGGTACTCGACCACCGATGAACCAAGCCAGGGTTGGGCTATTTCTATAAGCTGCCTGGCGATCTCATTTCGGTCGCCTTCCCAGTTTGTCTCACTGTATTTACCAGTAGCATGAATAGTGACTGCCGGTAGTCCGGAGATCCCCTTGGTTTGGTTATCCGCCAGCCATGCGATTGGCCCTGTCTCAGGTTTTAAATATCCGGGGAAAGGGATAAGCGAAGGTCCATCCAGAAGCGCCATTACGGCAAAGCACTTCTCGTATTGAATCTTTTCGAGGCGAGTCCTGGTTGTTCCTGGAATGAGAACGTTGCCAGCATCCAAAATAGCCAGTGACTGGGGGACAGGGGGAGTCATCACCACAGCCTTGGCCTGGATTAGCGCCCCGTCCTGCAAGTTCACTGACCATTCATCACCATCCTGCTCAATACGAATCACCGGACTTTGCAGCAGCGGATCCAAGTTTCGGGCGAGTTCTTTGGCGATGGCCGACATCGTAGGGCTCCCACGAAAACGTGGATGATTGTCACCTCCGTCTGGGTCGCTTCGATACCATTCTTCCACAATACCCTTGTCCTGCCAGTCCTCTATTAAAAATCGAAATCGCTCTTCGCGAGCGGTCATGAATTGAGCGCCGTGGTCAAATACAGCACCATCGAAACGTCGATTGGCCAGTCGACCTCCCACCCCGCGCGCCTTATCGAGAACAAGAACCTGCTTCCCGGCTTCTTTCAGCTCTGTCGCTGCTACAAGGCCTGAAATACCCGCTCCAATTACGATGATCTCGGTTCTGCGCGTGTTTTGATTCATAGAGGCTGCTTGTCTAATTTATGAACTATTAATGAATTAGTTCTAGCGATTTTGTAGTCATTTACTAGCGTTTTCGTGCGATTCGAAACTATTAATTGATTAAATAGTGATTCATTTATTGTTCACTTTATCTAGTCATTTTATGAATCGACTGAATCTTTAATTGTCAGGATCCGCTTTCGTCTCTTCGTCTCTTCGTTGATTCGCCGAAACGAGTCGCGGATACAGGTTCCAACTACACCTTCCAGGCTTCGATGGACTGGCTGGCTAATGCCGATAATTTTTTATGAGAGTCGAACAGACTCAAAAACTGCGGAACCGGCGAAAGTGAT
>JAPKDW010000312.1 GCA_028822375.1 Opitutaceae bacterium
ACCTGGGACAGTACATTTCTCCGGGCAATCAATTGGCTCGTATCTATGCTGTGGTTTTCGCGGAAGTTCGTGTGCCGCTGACAGCTACTCAGTACTCGTTTCTTAATCTTCCCTCGGTTTATCGCGGAGAAAACGCGTCTTTAAGAGAAGGTCCAACTGTGACTTTGAAATCAACTGTTGGCGGGACCACCCATCAGTGGCGTGGCAGGATCGTTCGAGAAGATGGTTCGGTGGATACCAAGAGTCGTCAGCTATTCGTTGTCGCTCAGATTCGCAATCCTTACGGACGTACTGAAGATGGACGTCCTCCCCTGAAGGTTGGATCATTCGTTCAGGCGGAGATAACCGGTAAAACCCTCGAAGACGTTTATGTGATTCCGCGAAAGCTTTTGCGGGAAAACGCGTTTCTGTTGATGGTAGATAAAGAGAACTATCTAGAAAGGAAAACGGTCGATATTGCTTGGGAGACCGACGATATCGTCGTCGTTAACGGCGGCTTGGAGGCTGGCGATAAGCTTTGTCTGACCGAAGTGCCGTTTGCCTTAGAAGGTTGGCCCGTTAATGTGACGGATGAAGCCGGATTGAAAGTCGAGGCAGTCGTTGAAACGGATGCGGCTCCGAGCGCTCGTCCACCCAGAGCGCCTGCGGGCGGAGCTGGAGGCCCAGTCGGTGATCGCGTCGATAGTACACTTGCCTTGTTGGGCGAAGGCGTTCCTGAAGAATTGAAGGCGAAGCTCCTCGCCATCAAGGAATCGGGGGACTTTTCTCAAATGCGTCCTGTTATGGCTGAAGCGCGCGAATGGGCGGAGAAAAATGGTATTGAGTTGCCTGCAGGCGGCCGCGGCGGGGGAGGTTGAACTTAGGTCCAATTTAAAACCTAGAAGAAATTACCGAATCAGCAAAAAATCAATTACAGCAATATCGACCAATTAGAATCAAAGAAGTGAATACAAATAGGTAGTGCTATTGCTTGTCATTCGACAGGCCTTCGAAAAACAAGCTCCACGAAATCGAAATGCTAAAAGCTCAATCAGTCTCTGAATATCAAGCCCATATCCTGTCATGAATCGAATAATTGAATGGTTCGCAAGAAACGGTGTCGCCGCCAATATATTGATGGTCTCGATCATCGCGTCCGGTGCGTATTCTATGATGAACAACACCGTCATACAAGAGTATCCAGACTATAAGTCCCGCACCATTACGGTGTCGGTGACGTATCGCGGTTCTACACCTACTGAAATAGAGGAAAGTATAGTACTGCGACTCGAAGAAAACTTGTTCGATGTCGAAGGCGTTACTGAAATGGACGCTCGAGCCAGTGCAAGCAGTGGGAGTGTATCCTTAACGATTGATGATAACTATGACATCAATCGAGCGTTGGATGAAATAAAAAATCGCGTCGATACGATTCGCACATTTCCCATTGAAGCGGAACGTCCTCAGATAACTTTTCGAAGCTTTGAGGAGCGGGTGATTACAGTTGTCCTGGCTGGCGATCTCAGCGAGACGGAGTTGAAAGTCCTTGGCGAGAGTATTCGCGATGAGATCGGGGCCCTGGGAAGTGTTACGCTGACTTCGCTAAAAGCGGTTCGTCCTTATGAAATTGCGATAGAAGTGCCCGAGACGATTCTCAAGCAATACGGACTCAGCTTTGATACTGTGGTGCGAGCGGTGCGGAATCATTCGGTCGATCTCTCTGCGGGTAGTATTAAAACCGAAGGAGGCAATATTCTGCTGCGAACCTCCCAGCAAGCCTACACTCAACAGGAGTTCGACAGAATACCGGTGCTTACTACAGAGGACGGTACTCGTATTACGCTGGCTGACATTGCGCATGTTCAAGACGGGTTTGACGAGATGCCGATTGAAGCGCGATTCAATGGAAAGCGAGCGATTGCGATCGATGTGGTACGCACGGGCGATCAGAGCCTGATGGAAATAGGGAACGATGTTAAGGAGTATATTGATATAAAAAGCGAGACCCTGCCTGACGGAATTGAACTAACTTATTGGCAAGATGATTCTGCGCGAGTTGGCGCAATGCTGAGCGCGTTAAAAGGCAGCTCGATCATGGCATTCTTTCTGGTCATGATAATACTGTCTTTGTTCTTGCGTCCGACGCTAGCATTCTGGGTAGCTTTGGGTATCCCTATCGCATTTGCGGGAGCGTTTTTCATCCTCCCATTGATAGATGTTTCGGTCAACCGTATTACTCTCTTCGCTTTTATCTTAGTGTTAGGAATCGTGGTGGACGATGCGATCGTCACAGGGGAGAATATATATCAGCATATGAGACGGGGAACGGGGCCTTTGGAATCAGCCATCAAAGGGACGCAGGAAATTGCTACTCCTGTCATTTTCGGCGTCATCACTACGATGGTAGCGTTCTATCCGATCGCTACAATGACGGGGGGGCGGGGCTCATTCTTTAAGATGATACCGCTTGTTGTAATTCCAGTGCTATGTTTCTCGCTGATCGAATCGAAATTGATTCTCCCTGCTCACTTGAAGCATTGCAAGAATCTGGGAAAAAATGAGAGCTCAAAGAACTGGTTGATGCGTTTTCAGCGTTTCTTCGCTGATGGACTAGAGAAGTTTGTTTTAGTTTATTACAAACCTGTACTCGAATTCTGTTTGAAGTTCCGATATGGGACGGCCGCCTTTTTCGTAGCGTTATTGTTGGTGTTTATCGGCGTGATCGTGGGGGACCGCTTGCCTTATAGCTCATTCCCTCGCATACCGCGTGATCGGGTACAGGTTGGGCTGACCATGCCGTCTGGCACTACGTTCGAAGTAACTCAGAAGCATATTAACAACGTCGAGATGCACGCGCTTGCTTATAGGAAAGAACTGAACGAAAAGCACGGCGTAGAAATTATAACAGATATCTTCGCTACTTCCGGGGGACGTCCTTTTGGTGGAGGTGGTCCCGGAAGAGGTCGTGGACCTACGGCAGGTGTGGCGGAACAAGGCGAGGTTGTCATTGAAATGCTATCGGCTGAAGAGTCGGGCGTGGAGATTGGCAGTCGAGATGTCACACTCGCTTTACGCGATCTAGTGGGCCCGATCCCAGAGGCTGAACAGTTTTCGTTTTCTTTTAGTCGTGGATCGGATGGAGCTTTGGAAGTGCAGCTTGTTTCTCCGAATATTGATGATCTTAAAGAAGTGTCATTGGTGCTTCAGAAGAAGATGGCTAGTTATGAGGGTCTCTACGATATCGAGGACTCGTTTGAAAACGCCACTGAGGAATTGGAGTTGGAATTGAAGCCAGCAGCCTCCCATCTCGGAGTGACGGCACAGCAATTAGCTTCACAGGTGCGCCAAGCGTTTTTCGGTTCGGAAGCTCAGAAGATTCAACGGGGTCGAGATGATGTAAATGTGATGGTTCGGTACCCGAAAGAAGAAAGGCGTTCCTTGGCTTCGCTGCGCACTATGATGATTCGTACGCAAAATGGTACGGAAGTGCCGTTTGAAGAGGTGGCGGAGGTTGTACCGGGAAAGGCATTACCGTCCATTCGACGCGTTAATCGAAATCGAATCATTCGCGTTTCTGCCGATGGTGATTCGGAAACAGTGGATGTGGATGCTATTCAGGCGGATATTATTGATAATTTCCTACCACCACTCGTAGCGAAATATTCGGGAATGTCCGTTAGCTTGGAGGGACGGGAGCGATCTACTCGAGATAATAATGCTGAATTGATAAAAGGCGTGTATTTCGTGCTGGTGTTTATCTACGTTCTTTTAGCGATACCGTTCAAGAGTTACGCTCAGCCGTTGATCGTAATGTCTGCGATTCCTTTTGGGATCATTGGAGCCCTTTTAGGGCACATGGTTATGAATTTTATTCTTCTCAATATTCTTGGAAGAGCCGCAAGTCCTGCCTCGAATGTATCGATGATGTCGCTACTAGGCATGATGGCTCTTTCGGGGGTTGTCGTTAATGACAGTCTTGTGATGGTAGACTTTATAAATCGGCAAATGAAGAAAGGGTTGAAGATTGGCGAGGCGGTTCGATTGGCAGGTGTACGGAGATTTCGGGCGATTCTACTCACTTCACTTACAACTTTCTTCGGATTAGCGCCTTTGATGTTCGATGCGGGTTCGCAGACGCAGTGGCTGATTCCGATGGCGATTTCGCTGGGCTGGGGAATTATATTTGCAACTGCTATCACCCTGGTCCTAGTGCCTGTGATTACCTTGATTTTCGAAGATATTCGCGTGCTTTTTTGCAAATTGTATAACCGGCCAATCGAACGGGTGGATCACGATGAGGAAGAAAAGAAACTGTTTCCAGCCGAGGTAGGATCTTAGGGGCTGATT
>JAPKDW010000051.1 GCA_028822375.1 Opitutaceae bacterium
CTAAGAAGGCAGCTCCAAAGAAAGCGGCTAAGAAGGCAGCTCCTAAGAAGGCAGCTAAGAAGGCAGCTCCAAAGAAAGCGGCTAAGAAGGCAGCTCCAAAGAAAGCAGCTAAGAAAAAGAAATAGGCAACTTGCTTGTTACTTAAATTATTTCAAAGCCGAGACGTTTCGTCTCGGCTTTTTTTGCGTTGAGATTGGAGGTGAAGAGTTGGAATGTGAGGAGGTTGCGCTGTTTTATCGGCGATTCAAATTTGTAACATTCTTACCTGATTATAATTATGGCTCTTTTCTTAGGCATTGATAGCGGCACGCAGAGTGTAAAAGTAGTTGTTTACGACATGGAATCAAAGCGCGTACTGGCGGATGGCCGTGCGCCGCATGCTTTGATTGAAGATCTTCCTGCCGGGCACATGGAGCAGAATCCTGGGCAGTGGATTGATGCGATGGATACAGCGATCTTGCAGGCTGTGAGTCAGGTCGACCGAGAAGCGATCAAGGGAATCGGAGTGAGTGGGCAACAACATGGATTCGTTCCGCTAGATAAAAGAGGAACGGTCATTCGAGCGGCGAAGCTCTGGTGCGATACCAGTACGACAGAAGAGTGCGCTTTGATTACTGAAGCCTTGGGTGGCGAGGAAGCCGCGATTGCAAAGATCGGAAATCGAATCCTTCCAGGTTTTACCGCTCCCAAGATACTTTGGTTAAAGCGAAACGAGCCGGAGAATTTTTCTAAGCTGAGTCATATCCTGTTGCCGCACGATTACCTGAATTATTATTTAACTGGCGAGGCGTTCATGGAATTTGGCGATGCGTCGGGAACGGCTTTAATGGATGTTCGCTCGCGTACTTGGAGTAACGAAGTGATTGCGGCGATCGATCCAGTTATAGCTGACTACCTCCCGGCATTGTCTTCTAGCGATCAAGCGTGCGGTACTTTGCGTTCGGAAATCGCTCGAAAGTATGGCTTGTCCCAAAGCGTATTGGTAAGCGCTGGTGGCGGCGACAACATGATGGGAGCGATCGGCACGGGGAATGTTGTCAGTGGTGTGGCAACTGCGAGTTTCGGGACGAGTGGAACGATATACGCCTACAACGATGCTCCAGTGATAGATCCGCGTGGCGAAATTGCGGCATTCTGCGATTCTACCAATGGATACTTGCCGTTGATGTGTACTATGAATGTGACGACGGTCTCTGAGCATTTTCGAAAACTGTTAGAAATGGATCATGCTCAATTGAATACGTCGATTGAATCGGTTCCTGCCGGTTCGGGCGGTTTGGTTCTTCTTCCTTATTTCGAAGGGGAGCGTACGCCTTCGATTCCTGATGGTTCGGGAGCGTTCATTGGATTGAATGGGAAGACGATGAATCCTGACTATATGGTTAGGGCAGCCGTTGAAGGTGTGACGATGGGAATGAATTTCGGATTGCAGCGTCTTAAGGAATTGGGCGTATCGACGAGTGAAGTTCGTTTGACCGGCGGGGGATCGCGCAGTTCTGCTTGGCGTCAAATAATCGCGGATGTTTTTGGTTCGCCAGTCGTATCTATGCTTGAAGATGAAGGAGCTGCCCTAGGAGGAGCGCTTCAAGCAGCGTGGTGTTGGAGTCGACAGAGCGATCCCAACGTTTCGATTCAGTCTATAACGGAGTCAGCAACAGCGTTAGACGAATCGACGAGATTGGAGCCGAATGAATCGGCAAAAGCCCGCTATGAAGAGTTGCAGGCGTTTCATACGAGCTTGTCGAAGTCGATGGAGCCCGTGTTCGAGAAGCATGCGGCGTTTAAGCGTTAGAGCCGCGCTTTTCGGTACTTCTTGAGAGCTTGTTCCATTCGTTTGATCGTGATGTCGATCGTCTGGATACGAGCTCGCATTTTGCAAACCGATGGAACGATGTCCCAGGGAGCGTGTGGTTTGTCGGTTTTTTTGATCATTTCGTTAACCGCTTCGGCGTAGAGGTCCCACTTCTCTCTGTTGCGCCAATCTTCGTCCGTAATTTTCCATTGTTTGAACGGGTTGGATTTGCGGGCTTCGAAACGTTTTGCTTGAGTGTCTTTGTCGATATGTAGCCAAAATTTGATGACGACCGTTCCGTAGTCAGCCAAGTGGGCTTCCATTTCATTGATCTCTCGGTAGGCTCGTTGCCATTCATCTTTCGAACATAATCCCTCTACGCGTTCGACGAGAACGCGTCCGTACCAGGAGCGATCGAAAATCTTGATGCGACCGCGTTGAGGAAACTCCTTCCAAAAACGCCAGAGATAGTGTTGGCGAAGTTCGTCTGTAGTGGGAGCTCCGATCGGATTGACGCTATAGGCACGAGGGTCGATTCCTTGTACGAGGCGTTTTATGCAACTGCCTTTGCCGGCGGCGTCCCAGCCACAGTAGACCATGACTACGGGGATCTTGCTCGAGTGGAACTCATGTACGATTTCGTGGATGCGTTCCTGGCGAAGCTTAAGCGTTTGTTTGTACTCGGCCCGATCCATCGGCGCTTTGAACTTAACTTCGGAGAGTCGATCTTTTCCAGTGAAAGGTATCCAAATTGGCGAAGCTTTTGGTTCGGCGTCTTTTGCTTTCTTACGATCGATGGCGGTTTCCAGCCGTTCGATTATCGTCAGATAGAGCTCGATGGTCGTTTCCCGAATGTCCTCGGTATCGATTGTCTTCCATTTGCCCCGTGTCGAATCGGTTTTGCTTATCATCTCTTCGACCTTTTCCATGTAGGGCTTGTATTGCCGATGGCGGCGCCAATCTTTGGGGGTAACGCGCCAAGCGGTTTTCGGATTGTCTTCAAGTTTTTCGAAGCGCCGAGCTTGCTCCTTTTTGGGAACAGTTAGAAAAACTTTTATGATTTCGACGCCATCGTCACTGAGTTGCCGTTCGAAATTGCGTATATGTTCCCAGTAGGCATCGAGATCGTCTTCGTGAAGTTTGCCTTCGGCCCATGCATCGAGGACGAGATAGTAGGGTCCCCTGTCGTAGAATTGGATGAGTCCGCGTTGTGGCGTATTGTTCCAAAAGCGCCAAAGAAGCGGATACGCACGTAATTCCTTGTGGCTCGCGTGAGTGGAGTAGACGCTGTAGCAGCGTGCATCGATCTCGAGGAGAATTTGATTGAGGAGGAGGCCTTTTTCGGAGGCATCGAGCCCTTCGATCATGACCAGGGTGGGGATGTTTAGATCTTTCGCCTCGCGCTGGACGACTCCTAGTCGGATAGCGAGTTCCTTGAGCTGGTTTTTCTGGTTAGCTTTGAGTTGTTTGGAGTCAATCGGGTCGCTCATTTTCGGTTAGAACTTTATGCGCGTTTGGCAAAATGCCAAGCGTTGGATTGATGTTTAGAAAGGCTGTAGGATAATCGTGAATCCGCTTTGGTATCCATTTTTAGATGGCATGCTGTCGAGCCTCCTACGTTGAGGGGGCACGAGTTGTTGTTGGTTTCTCGAATGTGGTTATTTAGTAAGTTTCTTGGCTGCATTACTGGCGGGGTCCGTATTGTAGCCAAACAGTTGGGCCTCTTTTATAAATGCAGCGGTCTTTTCCGGCACCATGGTTTCCCAAGTAGAATCTGCGTTGGCGATGCGATCAAGAATATCGCGTGAAAATATGTTCATGAGTGATTCGTCGATGCCGCGGATGTGTTCGATGTATCCATTTTCGAACAGGTGCTTGTAGAGATTAACGAGCTTGTTTTCGATTCTAAGGTTTTCGCAGGTGATGAGGAGTTCGCCGGTGGCGGATTCGCTTTGGAGAGTTGACGATGGAGGAGCATCGCTGTCGGGCGCCTGTATTTCGAGGTAGTGACGATAGGCCTTTTGCTTCATCGGGTAGATGTAGAGTTTGACGGCGTTGCGGAAGAGGCGTCCGAAGCTTTCGAGAATTCCGCCAGGAAGGTGCGCATAGTATTTTTCGTTGAATACTTCGAGGAGGTTATTTATCCCCATTGCGATGCCTATGGTCTCGTTGGTGTAACGTCGGAAGTATTGTGTAAGGCGGTAGAATTCGAAGTAATTGGAAATAAGAGTGTAATTGCCTGTTGTCGCTAGAGAATCGATGCGGTGGAGGAAATCTTCGTAATCGATTTCACCGCTTGCTAGAAGGTTGTTCATCGTTATTTCCGCCATGACTATGATGTCTTTTCCTTGAAGGGCGGGCTCTTGGATGAATTGAGCTCCGGAGCATCTAAGCATGTCGATGTTTACTTTGGTGACCGGGCGAAAACTGCCACGCTCTACTAGCACGGCCTTTTTGTATAAAGCGTTTGCGGCCAACTCAACTTTGCCTTCCGGGGAAAAGAGAACGGCTTGCGTAAGCCCTTTGCGCACCAAAAGGAGATTCATGATACGATTATCTAGGCTCTCGAAGTCGGGGCCGGAGAATTTGATGAGATCGACTTCGATTCGATTGGGGCCTAGATTGTCGAGAAGCGATTCGATTAGCTTGTCGGGGCGTTCGTAGAGATAGAAGGCGCCGTATATTAGATTCGTGCCGAGGGTGCCAATCGCGTGCTGTTGTTTGAGATTGTCGTCATCCCACATGCGGGCATGGAGGATGATTTCGTTTGTCTGTCCGTCCGGGTCGCTTTGATAGCGGATGCCCAGCCAACCGTGGGCGTCATTGGGACCTTGATACGGTTTTGTCTTTACCGTGTTGGCGAATGAGAAGAAGCATCTTCCTTTGTCGTCATCGCCCAATCGCTGTTCGAGCAAGTTGTACTCGTGGTTAAGCATTGTGGTGAGTCGGTCGCGCGAGACATAGCGTTTGGATTTACCGTAGATCTCGTCGCTAAACGTCATGTCATAGGCGGAAATGGTCTTGGCGATGGTCCCAGCAGCGCCGCCTGCTTGGAAGAAAACGCGGGCGGTTTCTTGTCCTGCTCCGATTTCGGCGAAGGTTCCGTATTTGGCGTTGTCTAGATTGACAGAGAGCGCTTTGCGATTGGTGGTAAGCAATTCGTTTTGCATGGTTTGGTTCGGATTGTCGCCCCATTGATTGGATAGTTATACAGTCAACGCAATCTTGCAATTCGGCGGAAATAAAGGGACTTTCAGACTGCATTGTCGTCTACAAAAGGATTGCGCTACGCTCGCTCTCGATTTTTGGTGGGAGCTCTTGATCTCATTACCTCAACCTCTTTACGGATTGGCCTAATATGCAGACCTTACTAATCGCTCTCGGCGCCGGCATTCTCTACCTCGTTGCTTATCATACTTATGGGAAGTACTTGGCTCGAAAAATCTTCAAATTGGATCCGGATGCAGTGGTTCCAAGTGTGGAGCTTAATGACAATAAGGATTTCGTGCCCACGTCGAAAATGGTCGTATTTGGTCACCATTTCACGTCGATCGCGGGTACGGGGCCGATCGTGGGTCCGGCAATCGCCGTTATTTGGGGTTGGGTGCCGGCTTTGCTCTGGGTGATTTTCGGATCGATCCTGATTGGAGCCGTTCATGATTTCGGGTCTTTGATCGTATCCATGAGGAATCGAGGCCAAACTGTCGGCGATATAGCGGGACGTGTCTTGAATCCGCGTATTCGACTGCTTTTCTTGTTTATTCTATTTATGGCGTTGACGATTGTGTTGGCGATTTTTGGCCTGGTGATAGCGGTTGTTTTTCAACTGTATCCTGCCGCGATCTTTCCATGCATCGTGCAAATACCATTGGCGATAGCTATTGGGCTCTATTTGCATCGGAAAGGTATCAATCTGCTGATTCCATCGATCTTCGCTTTGGCATTGATGTATTTGAGCGTCAGTTTTGGCGATGTCGGCTTGCTGGGAGCATTCAACGCAACGCTTTCGTCCTGGCCGCTCTGGGCTTGGGTGGGAGTGCTTTTGATCTATTCCTATATCGCTTCCGTCCTACCTGTTTGGATGCTGCTTCAGCCCCGCGATTTCATTAATAGTCTACAACTGTTGACGGCTTTGGCTTTGGTTGTAGTGGGACTGTTCGCGGCCGCTTTTACGGGTGGCGCTCCGGTTGGGGGAGGAACTGAGCGCCCAGCTTTGGAGATTGTGGCGCCGGCGTTTCAGATGGCCGATATGGGCGCTCCGATGTTGTTTCCATTTTTATTCATCACGATCGCCTGCGGCGCTATTAGCGGTTTTCATTGTTTGGTTTCGAGCGGAACTTCCAGCAAGCAACTGAAGTGCGAAAGCGATGCGCAATTTGTCGGCTACGGATCGATGTTGATAGAGGGCTTTTTGGCGACGTTAGTCATACTCGCTTGCGTGGCGGGACTGGGTTTAGGGATTGGCGATGGCGACGGTGGATTTCTTCTCGGCACGGATGCGTTCAATGCTCGTTATGCTTCCTGGGGATCAGCGGGCGGACTGGGCGCGAAAGTGGGCGCGTTTGTAGACGGTTCGGCTAACTTCTTGAAAGCGATGGGCTTGCCCGGAGGATTCTCGATAGCGTTGATGGGAGTGTTGGTAGCGTCGTTCGCCGCTACTACTTTGGATACGGCTTGTCGTTTGCAGCGGTATGTCGTGCAGGAGTTGTCCTCGACATTCGTGAAGCGTGATAAAAATGGTTCTATCGCTCTGACGGGAAATCCTTTCAGTTGGTTGTCCAATGCCCACGGAGCGACTTTGTTCGCGGTGGCGGTTGCCTTTTTTATGGCTGCGATTCCGGTTTCAGGGGCAGATTGGTCGTGGGCGAACGTAGGGCGAGGGGGATTGATTTTATGGCCGATGTTTGGAGCGACGAATCAGTTGCTTGGCGGATTGGCGTTTTTGGTAATCGCTTTTTGGATGTGGCGTCGCCGTTTGCCGGTTTGGTTTATCGTGATCCCGACGGTATTCATGCTCATCATGCCTGCATGGGCCATGACGCATCAGTTGTTTGTGCAGGGAGTGGGTATGGAGACGAGTTGGCTTGCTGCTGAAGAAAAGAACTGGGCGTTGATCCTAATTGGAATAGTGACTCTCGTTTTGGAGATTTGGATGGTGACGGAAGCGTTTCTGGCTTGGCCGAAAGCTAAGGGTGTTCTAGAGGAAACCCTGGAGCCGCTTGCCGTGGTCAATGGTGCGAAAACTGAGGGTGGACGATCCTGCTAACTAGAAAATTGGCTCGCTGGGTCCGTCGAATTTGACTTTCGGTGGCAATGCTTAGGATTAGAAGAAAATCGGTCGAATTTTCATTGCGACTGCAATGGGTAGGGTGTGTTTTCAAAGAAGGAATCAAATTATGAAGGATTTTCTAAAAATGTTTTTCGCCTCCTTGGCGGCCATGGCGATGGTCTGTTTTGGAGGATTTCTTTTAATGGTGATTTTTGTTGGGGCCATTTCAACGTTTCAGACTCCTGAACCGGTTGTGAAAAAAGGAAGCGTCTTGGTGTTCGACATGAGCGCGAACATTCAGGACCGGCCGGTGGCGATTACTCAGGAACAGATTATTAGCGAAGCGTTGGGACGCGGTGGTGTTCAGAGCTATTCTTTGCGAGCGTTGCTAAATGCTATCGAAGCGGCGGCGGACGATACGCGTATCGAGGCGCTGTATTTGAAAGGGTCTCTTCAATCCAAGAATTATGGTTCTGGCTTTGCTGCCTTGAAGGAAGTGCGCGAGGCAATTCAGTCGTTCAAGGAAGTTTCGGAGAAACCCGTGATTGCAAATCTCGTGTATCCAAGTGACAAGGACATTTATTTGGCCTCCGTTGCCGACAAGATTATAATGAACCCAGAGGGATTGGTCATGAATGCGGGCATGGCGTCCGAGCCAATGTATTATGCGGGGTTTTTCAAGAAGTATGGAATCGGTGTTCAAGTAACTAAGGCTGGCGAATTCAAGTCGGCGGCGGAGACTTTCGTGTTGGAGAAAATGAGCGCTCCGGCCAGAGTGGCAACTCAGGCATTGCTGGACGATTTGTGGAGCGAGTACGTGGAGGTCGTTTCGGCTAGGACAGGAATGTCCGAAGATGCGTTTCAATCTTTGGTGGATGATAAAGGATTGTTGAATGCGCGAGATGCCATGGAGGCAGGGATCGTAGATGAACTTGGGTTTAGCGATAGTGTGATTCGTGAGCTTAAAGAGGTTTCTGGCAGCGATTCGGAAAAACTCGATTTCGAGAGCATATCGTTAGACGATTACATTCTCGCGAGCCGAGAATCGCAGTCTGGAGATCATATCGCGGTTGTTTATGCAGAAGGACCTATAGTTGTTGGCGAAGGTGGGGAGGGCCAAATTGGCGGTTCACGATTGGCTCGCGAGATTCGTGAGATTCGCCAGGACAAGGAAGTGAAAGCGATCGTGCTGAGAGTGAATAGTCCGGGCGGGTCTGCTTTGGCTAGCGAGGTGATTCAGCACGAACTTCGCCTAGCAAATGAAAACATTCCTGTGATCGTTTCAATGGGAACGGTTGCAGCTTCGGGTGGGTATTGGATTTCGGCCTACGCGGACAAAATCTATGCTGAGCCAAATACGATTACAGGATCGATCGGAGTGATCGGCATGTTTTTGAACTTCAAGGAAATTGCCAATAATCACGGTTTCACTTTCGATGTCGTGAAAACCGGAAAATTTGCCGATGCCCTTTCGGCCACGCGACCGAAGTCGACTGAGGAAATGGCGATTGTTCAGCGAGAGGTTAATGACGTGTATTCTGATTTTCTGCGCAAGGTTGCGGAGGGGCGAAATCAACCGGCGGAACATATTGCAAAGATTGCGGAAGGGCGTGTTTGGTCAGGCATAGATGCTCTGGAACTTGGGTTGGTCGACGAGATGGGAGGGCTTGAAGATGCAATTGCATATGCTGCCGAGACTGCTGGATTGGGTGAGGATGTTTCGGTTCGGGATTATCCTCAGGCGAAAGACTTCTTGCAGGAGTTGATGGAAAACTTTACTCCTACTACTTCTGTTGAGTATTCGAGTCCGATTTTGGATAAGATTGAGTCGACGATAGACGAGATTCGGTCGGTGAGTCAGTTTAATGACCCTAAAGGCGTGTATGCGGTGCTTCCTTACCGGATTGAAGCGCATTAAATTTATATAAAAATTATGGAAACGCGACTATTACGAGATTGCAGCGCTACGATCATCCCTCAAGGCACGGCGATAACTTTGGAGAAAGATACTCCTGCTTTCGTTACGCAGACCTTGGGCGGTAATGCGACTATTCGAATAGGTCAGACGCTCTATCGTATTTCGAGTATGGATACGGATGCGTTGGAAGGATTGGATCTTGGCGATTCTGCTAGTCCGAATCCGGTTTCGTCGAATGGCAATTTTTCGGAAGATTCGGTTTGGGAAGCGCTAAAACAGTGTTTCGATCCTGAGATTCCGGTCAATATCGTGGACTTAGGCCTTATCTACGATTTGCGTATCGACGACCTGGAAAGCGGCAAGAAAGAGATCGCCATAAAGATGACGCTAACTGCGCAAGGTTGTGGAATGGGGCCGACGATCGCACAGGATGCCAAGAATCGAGTCGAGCATTTGGATGAAGTTGAAAATGCTGACGTGCAGATTGTTTGGGAACCTGTTTGGAGTCCTCAGATGATTTCCGAAACGGGCAAAAAAGTACTCGGTTTGGAGTAGTTCGCAGATTTAGACTATTCGCAGTTGGGCCGAGCAATGACGCCTTTGTAGGGTTCGTCGGCGAAGAACTCCAATGGGCCTGAAAGCATGTAGCGTTCGCAGATGGCGAAAAGGTCGAGTTTGTTTTGAGCTCGACGGGCTTCGTAGAGAAAACGTCCGTCCGGGTCGACGCCTTGGCCGATGAAGTTGAGAAACTTCTTCATCTTGTTGACGTGAGCTTTCTCGGGCGTCCATGGTTTGGCCAGGGTATCGTAGAGATTGCGAACGTATTGGAAAACCTCGCTCAATTTGATTGGCTCTGTTTTCCCGGTCGATTTGAGTTCGCGGATTTGTCTAAAAATCCATGGATTACGAATGGCGTGGCGACCGATCATCACTCCGGCGGCACCGGTGTATTCGAGGATTTCGAAGGCTCTTGAGGCTGATGATACGTCGCCATTTGCCAAGAGGGGGCAATTGACGGTTTCGGCCGCGAGCTTTATGTGTTCGTAGCGTACTTGGCTGCGGTACAATTCCTTAACAGTTCTGCCGTGTAGGCTGAGTAGGTCGATCTCGTGTTTATTGATCAGTTCGAGAATTGTTTGAAAATTACGAGTATCCTCGAATCCGATACGCATTTTTACGGTGAAGAGTCCGGGGATTGTCTGGCGTAGGGTGCCGAGAACTCGATCGATTTTTTGCGGGTCTCTAAGAAGTCCGCCTCCGCAATGTTTTTTGTAAACGGTAGGCGCCGGGCAACCCATATTTAGATCGATGCCAGCGACATCGTACTGGAGAAGGTCGAGAGTCGTTCGCTTTAGGTGTTCCAGGTCTTCGCCAATCATTTGAGCGAAGACGGGTCGACTGGTTCGGTTTTCCGTAATCGCTTCGAGAATGTGTTTTTCGAGGCGAGACTGGACGTGAACGCGAAAGTACTCGGTGAAAAAATAGTCAGGGCTGCCGATGTCCGAAACCACTGACATGAAAGGCAGGGTTGTGACATCCTGCATAGGAGCGAGCGCCGTGATTGGCTGTCCGGGCACGATCGTTTGCGGGAGCGCTCTGTTCGAATCGGCGTTCATGTTCGCCGCAAGAAGAGGCTAATTAGCGTGGGAATCAATCCCAAATGAGTGAGTGCGACGAAGCGACTCTAGCTACTAGTCCTTATTCCCTTCGCTCTGCTCTTTGAGCACGCGTTCAAGGATCGGGGTCATGTCATCGACAGAATTGAAAACACTCTCGGCTGTGTAGATGGGAACGTTATTCTGGAGCGACAGTACGATTGAATCGCTTGGTCGAGCATCGAGTTCGATAATCTTGGTCGAAACTTCGTTTTTCATCTCCACGAAAATCCGAGCGAAGAAAGTGCTCTCTTGAACATCGTTGATGATGATCCGCGTAATATCGGCTTCTAGACCGAGCAAAAGGCTGCTTATTAGGTCATGAGTGAGTGGGCGTTCTTTTTTTACGCCGTTTAGAGCCATTGAGATGGCATTGCCTACGCTGTGATCCACGTAAATGACATAGGCTTTATCATCGTTTCCGAGGAATATGGCACAGCCATTGACGGTAGGCATAACGCCTTTTACGGAAACTGGAACAACGCGGTTACTCATAATTAGGTATTCTAAGGCGAGAATCTTGGAGAAGCTTTGGTGCGGACTCAACCCTATAGAGGCATCGTCTGCTTCAAACGCTACATTAAGCGAAAGATAGAGAAAAGCGCTGGAATTTGATGAAAGGCGTCGCTCAGAAACCGAATAGCTGAATTTTAGCTTTTTTGGCTTCTGCGAGGATGGTTTCTTTTTCGAGAATAATGACGCTATCGGCCTTCAGGGCCGCTGCCCGAATACCGGCATCTTTCATAATTTCCAGTGTGCGCAGCCCGAAAACGGGAACATCGAAACGGTAGTCTTGGCGGTGTTTGACGGTTTTGGTGAATATAAGTTGATCTGTGTTGAATCCCCCTGCGCGTTTAAGCATGGGATCGGTGCCTTCGAAGGCTTCCACGGCGATTACGGTTCCTTTGCGAACGACAACGCCTTGTCCCACGTCGAGGCGGGCCATTTCGGTGGCGATATCGATTCCGTGTTGGAGATCGATTTTTTCGATTTTAACGAACTGGGGAGTCATCCAGCCTTCGGTTGCGAGCTCTTCGTCGAGGAAGGCGCGGGCATCGAGGGAGGTTTGTCCGTTTGCGGTTAGTTCGTCAGCGATGGCCCCGAAAATGGTATGCGCGTTTTTGCGTTTGAGTTTAACGAGTAGGGCGGCGGCTTTGATGTCGGGGGTGAGCCCGCGAAAGAGTTTGCCGGGTTTCACTTGTCCGGCGGCGATGGTGTATCCGCAATCGAATTGGCGGAGGGCTTTGAGCCATTTCCCCACTTTCCCGACGTTGATGCGAGCACGTTGGTCTTCGGGGAAAGAATCGTAGAGTTCGTCAGTCGCCTCTCCTTCGAAAGCGATAAGGCGTACTTCGATCCCTTTAGCCCTTGCGCGATCGGCGATCAACTTCGGGTAGACGCCGCGTCCCGCAATCAAGCCGACAGGCTTGGAGGAGTCGAAATCGTCAGGAAGGAATTTTGAGATGGCGCCCACGGGAAGGGATTAGTCGGCTCTTAGTTGGCCACGATGTTGAGGATCTTGCCAGGTACAAAGATTATTTTGCGGATAGTTTTACCATCGATTTGAGCTTGCACACGTGGTTCTTGGCGAGCGATTTCAAGAATATCCTCTTGAGTTGCGGACTGGGAAACCATCGTTTGGCCACGCATCTTTCCGTTTACTTGGAAGATGATTTTAACTTCGTCGCTGACCAATTTCGATTCGTCCACCGTAGGCCAAGGAGCAAGCGTGATGCTTTCCGTTTCACCCATGCGATTCCAAAGCTCTTCAGCGATATGAGGAGCATAGGGAGCGAGCAATTGAAGGAATCGCTTGGCAGCGGAGAGGCTGATCGATTCGCTGCTTTGCATGTGATTAGCAAAAATCATCATCGAAGAGATCGCGGTGTTGAGGCGAATATTCTCCGTATCCTCGGTTACTTTTTTGATCGTTTCGTTGAGGAGCTTTTCCGTTTCCTTGCGATCTTCGATGCCGTCTTGAATTTTTGAATTCAGGCTGCCGTCGCGTCCGATGGATTCGCGCCAGACTTTCTTGAGAAAACGGTATACGCCTTCGATGCCTTTGGAGCTCCAAGGCTTCATGGCTTCGAGTGGTCCGAGGAACATCAAATAGAGGCGGAGAGTGTCGGCGCCGTAGCGGTCGATAACGACGCTAGGACTGATGACATTGCCGCGGCTCTTCGACATTTTCTGACCGTCTTCGCCAAGGAGCATACCTTGGTGGAAGAGTTTTGCGAAGGGCTCCTTCGTTTTGACGATGCCTTCGTCGTAGAGCACTTTGTGCCAGAAACGCGAATACAGAAGATGGAGGACGGCATGTTCTGCGCCGCCGATGTACATGTCGGGAGATTTCCAATATTCAAGCGCTTCGGGCGATGCGAGCGCGGCGGAATTATGGGGATCCATGTAGCGGAGATAGTACCAGCACGAACCTGCCCATTGAGGCATTGTGTTGGTTTCTCTGGAAGCGCGTACCCATGCGTTGCCTTCAGGCTTTTCTTGGGTCGCCGGCACGAAGGCGCCGGTTTCGAATTGGTACCAGATTTCCATCCATTCCTCGGCGTTCTTGAGCGGGCTTTCGCCGGTTCCAGCGGGCTCGTAGGATTCGACGTTGGGAAGTTCTAGCGGTAGAGACGCTGGGGGAACGGGCAGGGCGAATCGTTCGCCATTCTCGTCACGATAACGGACGGGGTCTTCTGGAAGCCATTCGTCCAAGGTTCCGCTTTTTACTGCGGCTTGGTAATTTTCCTCGGAGACCCAGGCAACTGGGAATGGTTCGCCCCAATAGCGTTGGCGCGAGAAGAGCCAGTCGCGGAGTTTGTATTGGGTGCTTTTTTCGCCTGTGCCATTGGCTCCGAGTTTGGCGATTATCTGGCGTTTGGCTTCTTGCCACGGTAGTCCGTCAAATTCGCCGGAATTAATGAGAGAGCCGTCGCCGATATAGGGAAGTGGCTCGTCGCTTTCGCCTTTAATAACTTGTACGATAGGCAGGCCAAATTGCTCTGCGAATTCGAAGTCGCGCTTATCGTGAGCGGGGACGGCCATGATGGCGCCGGTTCCGTAGCTGATCAGCACGTAGTCGGCGATCCAGATTGGAATGCGGTCCGTGGTGATTGGGTGAATCGCATAGGAGCCCGAGAATACGCCGGTCTTTTCTTTGGCGAGGTCGGTTCGTTCGAGGTCGCTTTTGCCGGCGGAGGTCTTGATGTATTCTTCGACTTCCGTTTTTTGCTCTTCGACGGTTAATTGTCCGACGAGGGAGTGCTCGGGCGAGAGCACCATGTAGGTTGCGCCCATGAGCGTGTCGGGGCGAGTTGTGTAGATTTCGAGCGTTTCGTTGAGTCCGTCGAGCTCGAAGCGAGCCGTTGCACCGGTCGATTTACCGATCCACTCTGACTGCATCTTCTTGGTGGAGGCGGGCCAGTCGACTTCTTTGAGATCTTCGAGTAATCGATCGGCGTATGCTGTGATTTTCAGGATCCACTGTCTGAGATTGCGTCGAACTACAGGGTAGGATCCGCGTTCGGATTTGCCGTCGATGACTTCTTCGTTGGCCAATACGGTGCCAAGTTCTTCACACCACCAAACGGGTCTTTTGTCGACGTAGGCTAGTCCGCGTTTGAAAAGTTGGAGGAAGATCCACTGAGTCCAGCGATAATAGCGTGGATCGGTGGTATCGACTTCGCGATTGTAGTCGTAGGAAAAGCCGATTTCTTTGAGCTGCTTTCTGAAGGTCGCGATGTTATCGACGCTGGTTTGTCTCGGGTGCTTGCCGGTTTTGATCGCATATTGCTCGGTGGGAAGGCCAAAGGCGTCCCAGCCTATAGGGTGCAGAACGTTTTTGCCTTTTGCTTTTTGGTAGCGGGCGAGAATGTCCGTTCCCGTGTAGCCTTCGGGGTGTCCAATGTGCAATCCGGCGCCGGATGGGTACGGAAACATGTCGAGAATGTAATACTTCTCCTTGTCCGTCTCGCTGGATGCTGCAAAGGTTTTGCTATCTTCCCAGTATTTCTGCCAGGAAGATTCAATTTCGGTAAAGTTATAGTCTGGTCTAATGGACATTTTATTGGAAAAAGGATGTTATGTTGGTGAAAATGCTACCCCCGTCAATCATGCTTAAGAATAGTCTTCGCCAGGTTGGCTCGGATTGGGCGATTCGTATTCGATTTGCTGGGTTTGTTTGGAATGTCGCAATTTTGGCGGCTTTGGTGACGTCGGCTCAAGCGAGGGCGTCGTTCGACAGGCTATTGGAAGCTGTGGTTCGAATCGACGTTCGCGAGACGAGTTTCGAGGGTGGATCGTCCCGATTGATTTCAGGTGTCGGCTCTGGCGTGATTTTATCGAAGGATGGATTGGTGCTGACGAATGCCCACGTGGTCAGTCCGCAGGCGGTAGATATTTGGGTGACTCTGGCAAGTCTCGAGCGGGTTCGGGCAGAGTTGCTTGGATGGGATCATTGGACCGATCTAGCGCTGCTGCGTCTCGACATGGAAGACGTGAAAGAGCGGAAACTACGTTATTCAGTAGCGAAATTCGGTCGTTCGGATTCGCTCAAGCCAGGACAAACGGTTTTCGCAGCCGGTACGCCTCACGGCTTGTCGCGTACGGTTACGAAGGGGATTATTTCAAACAAGGAACGCTATTATAGAGATTCTACTGGTATCCGTGGATACGAGACAGGTTTTTTCAATACATGGCTGCAAACCGATGCGGCAATTAATCCGGGAAATAGTGGAGGACCGTTAGTCGATGCAGATGGTCGTGTTATTGGGATCAATACGCGCACTTATTTGGGAGCAGACAATCTTGGATTTGCAATTCCGGAGAAAACGGCTCGTCAAGTGATGCTAGCGCTAGAGAGCTACGGAGAAGTGAAGCGGAGTTATATTGGAATCTCGCCTGGTTTTTTGCAAGACATGGAAGCGTTTTACGAATTGGAGGCGAATCAAGGGCTGCTGATTAATAGCGTAGATCCGGGTTCGCCAGCGGCGATCGCTGGAATCCGAGCGAGCGATATAGTGCTGTCGATCGATGGGAAGCATTTCGATGGACGTTTTCCTGAGCAAATTCCGCCGATTCGAAATTTGATAGCGAGCTACGGGGTTGGAGAGGAAATTTCAATGGAAGTGAAACGCGGGGAAGAAATGTTCTCCGTGGTGGTGGTAACCGAGCGGCTTGAGAGCCGTGTCGGCAAGGAGTGGGCATTCGAGAAATGGGGGCTTACTGTGCGGGAGGTTTCACGGACCTTTGCTCGAGAACGACAATTGGAGTCGGACGATGGGGTTGTCGTTATCGGTACGCAATCTGCGTTTCCGGCGGAAAAGGCTGGATTGAGACGCGGTGATGTGATTTCGAAGATTAATCAAATGGAGCTCGCTGGATTGGACGATCTCAAAGGTTTTTACGATGCCTATGAATCTAGCCCGGAGGCTCTGTTAATGGAAACGCTTCGCAACCGAACGGTATCGTTCAAAGTAATTAAGCCTTAATGACAAAACGCTTTATTCGTTCCCTAGCAATTGGGGTAATAGCAATTGGGATACTCAGCTCCAAGGCTGAGTTCACATTGGATGAACTGTTCGAAGAACGACGCGATTCGGTGCTCGCTGTCGAGTTTTTCGTGGAAACGGAAGTCGATCGACGACCAGTGACGGTGAATGGAATGGTGGTCAGTAATGATGGCGTTTTACAATTGGCGGCTAATGCTATTCCGGGGTGGGTGTCGATCGATAAGCTAAAAGAATTCAAGGTTTATGTATTGGGTGAATCGAAGGCTTACGATGCTGAATACCTCGGTAGCGATCGCGCTTATGGTTGGCATTTCGTTCAGGTTGAGGAGGTTTTGCGGGATCGTCTAAAGCCGGTAACAGATTATCAATTAGCTGAAATGAAGACCGGGCAGTCGCTTTGGGGAATCGGCGTGGCTATGAAAAACCTCGACTTCAAACCGTACTTTATGAGAGCGGAAGTATCCACTATTCAATTGCTTCCGGCAACTGTGGGGTTTGCCACGAGGGAGATTACAAGTCCTGGGTCGATTCTCTTTGACGATTCCGGCGCGTTTGCGGGGTGGGGAACGGCTCCTTTGAATATGGAGCGCTATTTGACTATCGAAGGTCAACTTTATCAAGCCTACTTAAGGAAACCTGATCAGACGACGACATTTTTCGTAGCGTCGGAACTCGTTAAAACTTTTGGAGGATTACCTTCGTCGCCAGATTCCAATGACATGACATGGTTAGGTGTCGTTGGACTCCAGACGATTGATGACGAGGTGGCTGAATTAATGGGTTTGGGCGATCAGGCGGCAATCTCGATTAGTCAAATTCTCAACGATAGCCCAGCTGCCGAAGCGGGGCTTCGTGAAAGAGATCTCATTATATCGATCGATGGCGAGCCCTTGAAGCGCTATACGCCCCGGCGAGTGGCGGTTGCGGATCTAGAGCAACAGATTGCGAAGCGCGGTATTGGGGAAACGATGAAATTGGGAATTTCTCGAGATGGAGAAACCTTGGAGGTAGAGATTGTTTTAGGTCAGGCTCCAAAACCGGTTCGACAAGCTTCGCGGTTTTATTTCGAGAACTTAGGATTCACCATTCGAGAGTTCTTGGTTTACGATAGCGTATCCATGAAACTGGATGTCGAACCGGGAGAGACTCCAGGGGTTATAACGAGCTTCGTGAAGACCAACAGCAATGCCCATACAGGTGGCGCTCAGATGGGCGACTTGATTAAGGAGATCGATGGAGTTCCGATTGACCATTTTGATCAGGCGATTGCTCTTATCGAAGAACTGGAAGCGGACGATTCCAAGAATGAATTCGTGTTGCTGGTGGCTCGCGGGGCGGATACTTCTGTCCTGCGGATCGCTTTGAAATAGCGATATTCTTGGAGTATTGCGTGGCTCGCTGAGAGTTCGCTAAACGTAGGGGTGGAGAAGCGCTTCTTTAGTATGATCCATCCGCCGTTGCAGTTCGTCTTGAGCGTTTTGTCCCGATTGGATCTGCTGGGCGAGTTCGTGGCTTTCCTTGCGAAGGTTTTCTTGAGAGCCTTCTACGTTGGCCCGTGCTCGAATGGATTTCGCGAGCCGTTTTTGTCTCCATCCAGGAATAAGGAATAGGCAAATGCCAATGGAGGCAAATCCACCGATATTACCGATGAGATCGGCCGGCGAATTGAACATTTGGCCGATTGCCAAAGCGATAAGTGAGAGGCCTAGAAATAATGCGATTAGCGCACCGTTTTGGTTGTTTTCAGCTGCAGAGAGAGATTGAGGACTGGGGGTGGATCGATTTCCGATTTCGATTTTTTTCAATTGGGAATTCAACTGCGCGTTTTGATTTTGCAGGCTCTGAATTCGCTTATCTAGCGAGGCAATCGATTTTTCAAGATCTTCGTAATTCTGTTTTAACGTTAGGCTCTGTTCGTCCCACAATGTTTGCCCTTGTTTTCGAAGCGAGGAGATCGCTGGATGGCCCATGTTGATCGCGGTTTCGCTTAGGTCATTACGTAGGCGGTCCGAGATGCGCATGTGTTGGAATCGAATGACGAAGTACTCTTTTTTCGTATCCATAAAATTGAGTACGTTTTGAGAATTTTCGCCAAAAAGTGATATTACCTCGAAAAAGTGGACAGGGTGACGCTCTCACAACAAGCTAAAAATAAACATGAGAAGAACACCCAGACACTATGACATTGAATTCAAGCAAAGAGCCGTGCAAATGGTTATCGACGGACGCGGGCCTACCGAAGTGGCTAGGGATTTGGATATTCCCTTGAGCTGCCTGAGGCGCTGGAAGAAGAATTTGCTCGAGAAGATGGATCAAGGCGGCGCTCCAGGCGAGCGCAGCGCTAGCGATATGGCAGCGGAGATGGACAAGCTTAGAAGAGAGTTATCGGATATGACCGTCCAGCGAGACATTCTAAAAAAAACGATACGCATATTCGACGAAATGGACGGCGCAGGCAGGAGGCGATCGGCATGCTAGCCAAGCAATACGGCGTCAGCGCGGTTTGCCGCGCTCTGGGAGTGTCCCGATCCGGGCATTACGCCCGGAGATCACGCAAGCCTTCGGCTCGGCAAAAGGATGACATTGCCTTGGGCGACGAGATAGAGAACATCCACGCAAGAGCGCGAGGGGTCTATGGCTATCCCCGGATTAGGCTTCATCTAAGTCGACAAGGGCGCGGCCATAGCAAAAGACGCGTGGCTCGACTAATGGCGCAACGCGGCCTCAAGGGCCGAAGGCGCGGCAAATACAAGCCGCAATGCACGCATAGCAATCACGAATACGGCTATAGCCGCAATCTGCTCAAGCAAGAGCTTGGCGGCTCCAGCAACAATGTTCATCAGGCTTGGGTTTCGGATACGACCTACATTAAAACCGACCAAGGCTGGGCCTATTTGGCCGTCACCATGGATCTCTACAGCCGCTATATCGTTGGTTGGAGCATGTCCGCTGCTAACGACAGCGCTTTGACTATCGAGGCGGTGGAGAAAGCGGCCAAGGCATTCAACCCGCCCAAGGACTTCATTCACCACAGCGACAGGGGCAGCGCCTATGCTAGTGACGGCTTCAGAAAAGCCATCGGGCAAGTCAAAGCCCGTTCCAGCATGAGCGCCAAAGGCAATTGCTACGACAATGCGGCGATGGAATCGTTCTTCGGCACGCTTAAGGCCGAATGCACTCTCAATCTCGCTTATCGCGATTTCAATCAAGCTGAACAGTCCATATTCTCCTATATCGAGGGGTTCTACAACTCAAGCAGGCTGCATACGTCAATTCGCTGCACTCCAAAGGAAAGAATATCCAACGCTATCGCTAAGGACATGGCAGCTTGACATATCGGGGACGCTGCCGCTCTCCCAACCCCTAGCTTCCCCTCCCGCTCACCCACATGCGATGGAATTATATAGACATAAAACTAAACCTAATTCACAAACACTAAACACGTAATTGGAGCATCAATACTGTCCACTAAAGTGAGGTAACTTCATAACCGCGTTGCCGAGAGCGGCCTGGTCGAGGTTGACTGTGGTGGCTCCGCTTTCAGTGGTGCCTACGGCGAGAGTGCTCGCAGATGAGTCTGCCGTGAAGAGCGATACGCCGTTGAACGTCTCGCTCGTGAGCGAGGTGAGCTGCGCTTTAAGAGCGGTGAACTCGGTGTCGTAGTTGGCGATATCGGT
>JAPKDW010000313.1 GCA_028822375.1 Opitutaceae bacterium
GAATACGGCACGAGCTTGGGAAAAGGGCAAGTTCCTACTTCGAACCGTCCTGGCTTCAGCGAATGATTGCCCGCTTTTGCAGCTCGATCGGTATGGTGTCGGAATTCGTTTTCAGGTAGTTGATCATTCCTTCCAGCCAAGTGGAAATTGAGTGGGCGTTGTATCTTACTCGGGGTTCGATATCCATGACCCCTTGAAAGGTATTGAGAGATTGAAGATTCCGGGCGCTGCGCTTGAGAGTGATGGTTTCGAAATACGTATTCGAGGTTCTGAGTGTGTCTATGAGCGTCTTTTCGCTGAAGTGGAATGCGGGGGAGTCTTCGGCTCGTATGAGTATGATTGGCGAATAGATATTGCTGAAAACTTTTTGATACATGCTGCGGCGACTGGGGTCGGTGCGCCTCCATATTTCATCGGTGGTCAATTCGTCGCTTTGAGCGATGATGTCTTTGTGAGTTTGTCTGGAGAAGAGCATATAGTGCGGTTCCTCGAGAATAAATCCGCTGAATGAGTAGTTGCCTGCAAGGTAGGTCGATAGATTCGCGTATTCCTTAGTGGACATGAGGAAAAAGCTGTTTTCGTCGACTTCCTTGCTGTCGCGAATTTGGTCGAACATGTTTACCCAGTCGGATATGCGAGCCGAGCGTAGGGTTTCGAGATCTTTCCCAATGGCGTAGGCGACGATGAAACCTTGTCCTAGTAAGTTGCTGCCGAAGGGCGAATTTACTAAGTAACGGGTTTCTCTTTCTCGACGTTCTTTACGTTTCGAGCGATTGAAGAATCCTCGCAAAGGAGCGGTGGTCATTGAAGCCGATTCTACATCGATAACGAAAACGGCAGGAGCGAGTTTCGCTTTTTTGGGCCGGCCCCAGATTAGATTGACGCGCTTACCCGATTCGAGACGAACGGATTTCGATTTAACGAGAATATCGTTTTCGAAGAGGCCGCGTTGAAAGGGGTAATCTCCCGTCGTTAATTCTCGAATAATGGCTCGTTCCTTGGCGAAGATCATATCCGGCGTTAAGATGCTCGGCTCGGTTTTCTCGTCAGGCGTCGTTGGCTCTTCGGTCTGAGCTTTGGCAAATTGCAGAGCACTCCAGGCCACCAAGAATATGGCAGTGAATCGGATGATTCTGAAGGGGTAGGCTTTCAATGTTCTGAGATCTTTAAAGGGTCTGTAGTGAGCTCTATGAAGAGTATAACGTTCATCAACACGGCTTAGGTGCATCAATATACTGACGATTGATTGGTTTGCAAGATTGGGGGCGATCTTTGTTTCCGAGGCAAAAAAAACGCCCGCTCCAATTAAGGAGGCGGGCGTTTGAAAAATCGGTTTAACGAATCCAGCGTCTATTTCTTCTTCTTCGCTTCTTCGCGTTCCTTAGCTTCTTTGATCACTTGTTCAGCGACGTTTTTTGGGCAAGCTTGGTAGTGCGAGAATTCCATATGGAACTGTCCGCGACCTGAGGTCATCGTACGAAGCGAACCGATGTAACCGAACATTTCGGAAAGCGGCGCTTCGGCCTTGATCTGAACCGAGGTAGCGGCCGGCTCTTGAGACTTGATAATTCCACGGCGACGATTGAGGTCGCCGATGGCGTCCCCGATGTGGTCTTCGCCGACGAAAACGTCGAGTTTCATGATAGGCTCGAGAATCTGAGCCCCTGCCTTTGGCATCGTCTGGCGATAGCCGGCACGGGCTGCCGTTTCAAACGCGACTGCCGAAGAGTCGACGGGGTGATAGGAACCGTCTGTCAACGTAACCTTGAAGTCTACCGTTGGGTAGCCTGCGAGGACACCGCGATCGATTGAGCGCTTGAAGCCCTTTTCGATAGCTGGCCAGAATTCCTTTGGAACGTTGCCGCCGACGACCTTCGATTCGAACTGGAAACCTTCGCCAGACTCGAGCGGCTCGATGATGTAGTCGATCTTGCCGAACTGCCCCGATCCACCCGATTGCTTTTTGTGCGTGTAGCTGTCTTCGGTGCGCAGGGTGATAGACTCGCGGTAGGCAACCTGTGGTTTTCCAACATCAACTTCTACGCCGTAGGTGCGCTTGAGGATGTCCACCTTGATGTCTAGGTGAAGCTCGCCCATGCCCTTGATGATCGTTTCTTTGGAATCCTCGTCGGTTTCGACGCGGAAAGACGGATCTTCCCGAACCATCTTGCCGATGGCGATCGAGAGCTTTTCGGCATTGGCCTTGTCGCGGGTCGCGATAGCGATCGAGATAACGGGGTCTGGGAAGACCATCGGCTCGAGCGTCGCAGGATTGTCTGGATCGCAGAGCGTGTGACCGGTCTGAGTGTTTTTCATCCCGAGAAGCGCAACGATGTCGCCCGCTTGAGCGGAATCGACTTCCTCGCGAGAGTCGGCATGCATCTCGACGATACGACCGATACGCTCGGTCTTGCCAGTGAATGTATTGAGAACGCTCGTGCCTTTGGCTATCTTGCCCGAGTAGATACGAGTGAAGGTGAGGGCGCCGTATTTGTCATCCATAATCTTGAATGCTAAAGCGCGGAGAGGTTTGTCGATGTCGACAATAGCGACTTTTCCCGTTTCGTTGCCTTCCAGATCGATTTCTGGCTGAGGCTTAACTTCAGTAGGCGAAGGCAGGTAGTCGACGACTGCGTCGAGGATCAGCTGTACGCCTTTGTTCTTAAAAGAGGAACCGGCGTAGGTTGGGAAGAAGTCTAGAGCGATGGTGCCCTTGCGAACGCAAGCCTTGATGTCGTCGATCGCAGGCTCTACGCCGTCCAGATATGTTTCCATCAAGTCGTCGTTCTGCTCGACGGCTGTCTCGATGAGCTTTTCGCGCCATTCTTCGACGTCGTCCTTCATGTCTTCAGGAACGTCGACTATTTCGTAGTTCAACGGATCGCCAGATTCGTCCCATATCCAAGCTTTGCGAGTGAGGAGATCGACGACTCCCTTGAATTCGCTTTCTTTGCCGACTGGCAATACCATTACGAGCGGCTTTGCTCCGAGCACTTCTTCGACTTGCTTGACGACGCGCAGGAAGTCAGCGCCGATACGGTCGAGTTTGTTTACGTAAATGATACGCGCAACTTCCGAATCATTGGCGTAGCGCCAGTTAGTTTCGGATTGGGGCTCTACGCCGCCGGAACCGCAGAATACACCGACTCCGCCATCGAGAACTTTCAGCGAACGATAAACTTCGATCGTGAAGTCAACGTGACCGGGAGTATCGATGATGTTGAATCGGTAGTCCTTCCAAAAGCAAGTGGTCGCAGCGGACTGAATCGTGATGCCACGTTCCTGCTCCTGTTCCATGAAGTCGGTCGTTGCAGCTCCATCGTGAACTTCGCCGATCTTGTGGATCTTGCCAGTGAGCTTGAGAAATCGCTCAGTTGTGGTCGTCTTGCCTGCGTCGACGTGGGCGAAGATTCCGATATTTCTATAACGTGATAGGTCTGTTGCCATAATGCTTTTCGTTAAATTGCGTTCAGCGAGATTTCTCTCACGGAATCATACGCGCGTATAGATAGTTTAGCGTCTGGCAACGCAATAATGCGCTTTGCCGCGAAAGGACCTCTATTTGATGGTTTATCAATGAAAAGGAGTTGATTTCGAGTCGGAAGATCAGTTCGGCAATGGTGCGATTGGTGGATAGATTCTCTGCATAAAGCGCAGGTTCGTAGCTTCGCAAAACGATGAATCGGAGTTTGCCATCGAGAAAAATAATGGCACTGTAACGGCTATGTCGAACGAGCCGATAGTGAAGAGCTCGGATTCGGTTCCAGCCGAAGTGGTGGGAGCGGGTGCGGGAACGAAACGACAAGTGCTTATTAGCGATCAGGATGCGCCGAATTTCGCTCTGAGACGCTTTATTATGGAGCCGTCTGGAGGGATGCCCAGGCATACGAACTCCGTTGAGCACGAGCAGTACATTTTGAAAGGCAAGGCGCGGGTTGGGATTGGCGATAAGGTGTTCGAGGTGAAGGCTGGCGATGCGGTATTCATCCCCGAAGGCGTTCCGCATTGGTACGAGGCGGACGCTCAAGAGGGCTTCGAGTTTTTGTGCATCGTGCCCAATAAAGAGGATGTCATCGAGCTGTGCGACTCGGGGGCATGCTGACCAATTATGAAAACCCGAAACCAAAGCGCGTTTGTCTTCGTTATCCTTTTAGAAACGTAATTCCAATCCCTTCCAATATTATGAAAACCGTTCAATGCTTTAAAAATCTGTTCGCGATAGCGTTTATCCCCTTCGCTTTTGGAGGGAGCTTATTTGCTCAGGATGAAGACGAAACAGGGGGATACCTCTTTTTCGGTAC
>JAPKDW010000314.1 GCA_028822375.1 Opitutaceae bacterium
CTGCCGCTATAGAATCTTCCACCTGACAACGCGGCACTGTGCGAGCGCCGGCCCTACAAATAAAATTGAAGGTCTTCTAAATGTAGGAGCGGGTTTACCCCGCGATTGAGTAGATTCGCAATAGAGAGTACCGGTGAAATCGCGGGGTAAACCCGCTCCTACAGTTTAGAGGCAGAAGGAATTAAATCATAATAAAAGCCCCAAAATAAATTTTAATGAAACCTACCCAAAAAATCCTGACAGTCGCTGCGGCTTTGTTGATTAGCGCTCCTTTAGCCTCTGCCCAGGGGATCGCGACTTCCCCCTGAGGACATTCGTTTACCTGATGGATTTGCGATAGAGCTTTTGTATTCGGTTCCGCGTGACACGCAAGGTTCGTGGGTCGCGATGCGCTAGGACGATAAGGGTCGTTTGCTTGTCCCCAAGCAGCCGTGGAAGGTGCATCAACCGATGCGGTTGCCTAGGGACAAGCAACCCTACCATGCGACAGTTAGAAACACATTTTATCTACTGTAGAATCTCGAACCTATTGTCTCGAAGAGACACCTATTTGCTGCACGGCAGCAACAAGCGGAGCGTTGTTAGAAAATATTTTGTCAAGGTTCCTCAGTGCCCTCGTCACTTGAGTCCTCGCTACGCGAGTCCAATAGGTATCCGCTGCGCGGATAAAAGGTTCGAATTTGGGTAAGAGGATAATCCGGAACTCACGCCAATGCGGCCTACGCATGATGTCGGATAATATTGTGGAATGAGCCAATTGAGTATTTTAATCGGCTCATTATTTCGTTTACAATGAGCCGAATAAGAGTTGTATTCGGCTCATGGAATACAATTGGCAGCAAAAAGATTGGCCTTCATTTTGCTTCGATCTCTCGGGGGTCGAGGAGGCGCTTTTTGCGTTTGTCGACAAAGCGGGCCAGGTCAATGGCATGCTGAAGGGGCTGCCCGATGCGACCCGGATGGAAGCGACTTTGCAAATCATGATCGCTGAGGCCATGAAGACTTCGGAGATAGAAGGAGAGTATCTGAGCCGTCAGGATGTAATGTCGTCAATGCGGAATCAGCTTGGCCTCAATGATCCTCATGAGCGTGTGAAGGACACCGTGTCGGAGGGGGCCGCCGAATTGATGGTGGCGACGCGAGACGCATGGGCCGAGCCATTGAACGAGGCGATGCTTTTTTCATGGCATAGCATGTTGATGAAAGGAACTCGCGGGGTGGATAAGGTGGGGGCATGGCGGACTGGTGAGACGCGTATGCAGGTAGTGTCGAACCCGTACGGAAATCAGAAAGTTCATTTCGAGGCGCCTCCGTCAAGCCGAGTACCCGAGGAAATGAAGGGTTTCGTCGATTGGTTTAATGGGAGTGAGAATACAATCGTCCATGCTCCGGTGAGGGCGGCGATTGCCCATTTGTACTTCGAGAGCATCCATCCATTCGAAGACGGCAATGGAAGGATTGGCCGGGCAATATCCGAGAAGGCTATTTCGCAAGGCTTGGGCCGTCCTGCCGTCCTTAGCTTATCGCGGACGATCGAAGCCAAGAAGAACCGATATTACGATGCTCTGGAAGACGCTCAGAAATCGAATGAAATTAGTTCTTGGATACGCTACTTCGTGGAAGTGGCATTGGTTGCTCAAGAAGATGCGGAACGGCAGGTCGAATTCGTTTTGCGAAAGACGAAGTTCTTCGATTGCTTCCGAAGCGACCTTAACGACAGGCAGCTCAAAGTCGTAAGGCGTATGCTCGACGAAGGCCCGGATGGCTTCGAGGGTGGCATGAATGCCCGAAAGTACATTTCGATAGTGAAAACCTCCAAAGCAACCGCGACACGAGACCTTCAGCGGTTGGTAGAGCTCGGCGTTTTAGAGCCTCACGGAGGCGGTCGCAGCACGAGATACCGGCTACTTGTGTAGGTGTTTCCCCTTTCGATTCGCTGGTTATGCGGCGCACGCGCTGCCCTGCCCAATAGTTCTAACGCTTATCTAACTTAAGGAGAGTATCCGCATTAACTGATGCGGTTGCCTAGGGACAGGCAACCCTACCTTTCGACAGTTGGAAACACATTTTCTCTACTGCAGAATTTCGAATCTATTGTCTCGAAGAGACACCTATTTGCTGCACGGCAGCAACAAGCGGAGCGTTGTTAGAAAATATTTTGTCAAGGTTCCTCAGGGCCCTCGTCACTTGAGTCCTCGCTTCCGTCTTCGCGCTGCTACGCCGAGACAGGCCGCAATATCTGGGTGCGTGAACTGTGAGCAGTTCTGATCGCTTGGGATAAGTTTCGATCATGTTGTAGTTACCCAATGATGACACGGATCCACTCGAATGGGGTAACCTGGTCCTGTTCGAGTGAATTGCCGATTCCTACCCGCAAATTGGATTCAGTAATCAACTACATAGAGTTCGGTATCGGAACAATTAACCCAAAGGGTTTATGAAAACCTGCCCGACCTGTCGACCCTTGATAATATGGTAGCTATGCTCCGTTGAGTGAAGAGCGAATTGAACGTCGCTATTTTGTGAAGAGTTCGAAATATTCCTTGTACACGAAAACGCGATTGCGGCGTTGACCAGTCAATTCATGGAGGATGCCTTGTTTGACGAGAGTGGCTACGAGGCGATCGGCGGTGGTGCGACCAAGTTCGAGACGTTGACTAATCTCGTGAGAGGTAACAAATGGCTTTTGGTAGAGGAATTCGACGATTCGTTGGGCGTTGGGAGCTGCTCTGCCGAGAGTAGCGAGTTTCCGGTTTACGGTTTCGCGGAGAGCGAAAATGGACCGAAAGGTTTCGATGGAGGCTTTAGCGGTTTCGGTGACGGCTACGAGAAAGAAGCGTATCCAATGCCCGAGGTCGTTAGATTGGCGCACTTGCATAAGAGCATCGTAGTAGGCCGCTCGATTTTTCTCCAGGTGGCTGGAGAGGTAGAGGCAAGGGTGCTGTAGAAGATCCTTATTGACGAGATAGAGAGTGATAAGCAGTCGGCCAATTCTTCCGTTGCCGTCGAGAAAGGGGTGGATGGTTTCGAATTGGTAGTGGCTTATAGCGATGCGTATCAGTTGAGGGACTTGAATGGCTTCGTTGTGCCAGAACGCTTCGAGATCAGTGAGGAGATCGGGTAGCTCATCGCAATGTGGTGGGACGAAGGCTGCGTCTGAGGGCGTGGCTCCGCCAATCCAGTTTTGGCTTCGTCGGAATTCCCCAGGCGTCTTCTTTTCTCCTCTGGCGCCACTAAGGAGAGCGCGGTGCGTGTCGCGAAGAAGTCTATTGGACAATGGTAGTTCATGAAGCTGCTCTAATGCTTGATTCATGGCCGCGATGTAATTGCGAACCTCTTGCCAGTCGTCTCGCTTTTCCGGGGCAATTGCCTCAGGGTCATCCTGGAGAGCTTCGTCCATACCCGTTTCTGTGCCTTCGATTCGACTGGAAGTTTGAGCTTCCTTGACTACATGCATGGCGATGAATCGATCGATTTCGGGAACGATTAGGGAAAGGCCATTCAGCTCGCCTAGACGTCTGTTGGCTTCAGATAGCAAGGTTTATAAACCCACTTAATGACATATGTGGGTTTATAGAGCATCCTTATGTTCACTTATTTGTTGGCGTTTCGATAGTCTAGGGATGCTTCTCGTTGTTGAAGCTCACGGAAGCGCGTAGGCGACGTAGAGGTCACCGCTGGGCGTACTCCGTCCGCCGCCGTAGCCGATCACGATGTATTGCTTCCCATCGACTTTGTAGATGGATGGAGTGGCGCAGTGAAACGAAGACGGAAGGAGGCATCATGCAGCCCGCGACTGCGGGCGTATCCTGTTAATTTAAGCAGAGCCTTCTGCAGTCAGAGTCTAAACCAAAAACCACGCCGTCCCGCTGAGCGCATACGCGTCAACTTAACTGAAATCGTCTGACGGAGTGGAGCGCAGATGGCGAAGCAAAACCACCCCGACGTGTCGGGGTAGCTACGACGAGACCTCGGCGTGGAATCTGCAAAATCAGTAACTATTTAAACTTAAGTTGATACGAATGCTCTGAGCATTTCGCTCGGTGAAATCTGTGGTTAAAATTTCTGTGGGAATCCATTAATTAAATCTGTATAGAACTTTTAACCACGGAGGGCACGGAGATAAGGAGAATAGCTCATCAATTAGCCTCCTTTGCTCCGTGGTTTTTGAAACGTTTGCGTTCCTGTCTTCTGCGTGTGCCTAGGCCTCTTAGATGTTATTCTCACTGCGTTCGTTGAGGTGTCGTATTAAAATACTCGGTACGAATATGCG
>JAPKDW010000052.1 GCA_028822375.1 Opitutaceae bacterium
ATCCCGGAGATCGGCTCGAATCCACCATCCTTCCGCTTCAAACGAATTCCATCCAATGAGGGCAACGAACGTACCATTTTCGAATCGTAACCAATTCCTTCGTAAACCACTCCCTCTTGATCAACCAATAATGTTATCCGAGCGCGATCGACATCCGATGCGATGATCTTGGCGATCGGTTCGCGCTCCTGAATCGAAACGAACAATGTATCCGGAAGCTGACGCGCTAATTCCGCCGAACGGATTTGCGAATAGCTTTCCAAGCTCTGCTTCATCTCCCCCAAATCGAGAGTCAGTAAATTCAGTCCATCCCGATTCAAATCCAAATAATGCAAAATCCATTCGCGATCAAGAACATCGCTCTCGGTTTCAACCATTTTAAGCGGCAGCGCTCGTCCCGCTTGAGTCAAGGCGCTTGAGACATCTTCCGCCTCGAGAAATAATTTTGCGCCGACGGCGATAGCGGCAATCGCGACGATCGTGATAACCGATTTTCGGCATCTAGCGAAAAACATCCGCTTGAATGCCGTAGAACTCATACTCTTTGCCCGAACGTCTTGATCGATGTCTTTCCACGATTTGGATCTACGGGCGGTCTTCATTGGTTTTTTCGTGGCCATATCAACTGATTGAATACTTACTTTGAAACCTTAAAAAGGCTGGCGCTACCAGCCTTTTCACTAGCTCCTCGAAATTTATTCCTGCAGCTCCCGCCGACATCGGCAAAAGGCTGGTCGCCTTCATCCCCGGAAGCGTATTCACTTCTAGGACAAAAGGATTATTTTGCTCGTCCAACATAAAATCGACCCGAGCATAATCGCGACATTCACAAGCCGCGTAAGTGCGCATAGCGAGTGACTTTATAAACGCTTCGAGCGACTCGGAAAAAGGAGCCGGAGCGATGTACTCGGTCATGCCTTTCGTATATTTGGACTCGTAGTCAAATTGTCCCGACATTGGGCGGATTTCAACGATCTCCATCACCTCACCGTCCAATACGCCTACCGAGATTTCCTTCCCCACTATCAGCGGCTCCAGCATCCAGTCTTCGAATTCCAATCGAGCCAGCAATGCCTTCAATTCAGCCGTGCTATTAGCGAAACCTAAACCGATGCTGCTTCCCTGGCAAACTGGCTTCAAAACGACGGACGGTCCCAGACGTTCGAATACCGATTCAACATCCGGACTCGCGCTTCGCGAAAATGCAATCTGATCGGTCACTGGTAGGCCGACCTCGGCCACGGCCGCCTTGGTTCTCACTTTATCGAAAGTCAACGCGCTGCATTCACGCCCGCAACCTGCATACTCGATCCCTGCTTCATCCATGAGCGATTGAAACCCGCCATCTTCTCCAAACGTACCATGCAAGGTGGAGAATACGATATGCTGATCCGCGTCCAAACCAGTTGGCAAAGCGTACGCATCCAATTCCATTCGCTCGACATCAAACAAAGCCGAAAATGCCTCCGCCGTCGCGATGCCAGAACCTATAGAAACTTCACGTTCCGCTGAGGTTCCTCCACAAACAACCGCAATTTTAGGCACTCTCCTCATAACAATGCCTCCTCCCATTGACCTCCATAAAGCAACGCTTCCGGCTCAAGTTCGATCGAACGACGATCTTTAGCTACTCGCCTCGCGAGCTTCACCAATTCGATCACGTCATCACTGGTCGCGCCTCCTCGATTGATGATGAAATTTCCATGCGTTTCACTGATCTCCGCGCCGCCGACGACTGTCCCCTTCAACCCAAGTTCTTCGATCAACCTTCCTGCCGATTCGTTTTCGGGATTCTTAAAGATGCACCCAGCACTCGGTTCTCGAGGCTGCGATTCTTTTCGCTTCGACTGATATACGTCGATCGCCTCGCGCAACGCCGCTTCGCTTTGCCCAACCGCAGTCGACTTTAAAACCGCATCTAACGCGATCGCCGTCTTCAATTCCAAACAGTGCCTATACCCGACTTCAAGATCCGTAGTATTCGCCTCAATCACATCTCCCTCCAAAGTAGCGAACCGAACGCTCTCGACAACATCGAACATCCAACCGCCCATTGCCCCAGCATTCATTCTCAAAGCCCCACCTACGCTTCCCGGAATACCTTCCAAAAACTCGAATCCCTCCAAGCCTTCACGACAAGCGATACCGCAAAGTTCCTTTATCCGCATTCCTGCTCCAACACGAATCTTGCCATCGCCTAAATGCTCCAATCCCTTCCAAGCGGTTTGCGACAAACGTATCACCATTCCCGACACACCTTCGTCAGGAACAATTAAATTCGAACCGCGCCCCAAAGGATAAACAGGGATACCCTCTTCGTGACAAACTTTTAGAGCGACCTGTAATTCGTCGATAGACGAAGGCTCGAAGTATAACTCCGCTTCTCCGCCTACGCGCAAAGTCGTTTTTCGAGCGAGCGGTTCGCTTGAACGAAGACGCGATTGAAAACTCGCCTTCGGAGCCAGTTCATCAAATAGCCTCCCCCAACGTTGCTCTTTGAACCTAAGTTCCTCCGCAAATCGTTGACCGACAACATCCGTGCGACCAGCTCCCAAAAACGTTACAATCGAATTCGAATTATTAACGCAGTTCTCTATCAATTCCCGAACCAAAGTTTCGTCCGATTCGAAAAACCGACAATCTGGAATTTTCTCTTTGCAGGCCAAATGCAAATCCTCGCCAGTCCCACCGGGAATAGGCTCTTCCGAAGCAGCGTATACATCCATCAAATACACCGAGTCGAATTCCGACAATGCATCGACCAATTCTTTTTTCAGTGATTTAGTACGCGAATAGCGATGCGGTTGAAACACTGCAATCTTCCGAGCGGAAGAGACTTCCGAGAGAGCCGATGCTATCGATTGAATCTCCTTCGGGTGATGCGCGTAGTCTTCAAGAACCAATACCTGAGGCGAAAAGTACAAGAAATTTTGCCTGCGCCTAATTTGACTAAATCGGAAGAAAGTCCGTTCTGGCCGATCTATTCCAGCAGCTTCCAATCCGGCAATCGCAAATCGAATATTCTCCTGATTGAAACCGCCGAAGAGATTAGTTTCAATTGGTTCTGCATCACTGAAATCCGGACACGAAACAGTCTCCTGACCTCGGCCAACCGACTCCTCCAAAGATGCGGCTACAACAACATGCCTGTTAGTACGAATTGCCAATTCCCTAAAAACGGTCCGATAAGCTTCTTCGCTTGCATAGCGACTATGGTGATCTAGGTCCGCATTGAGTATCAACGTAATCTCGGGCGAAAAGAGATCAATGGTCCCATCGCTTTCATCCAACTCGGCTATCAACCATTCCGAATCATTCCAAACCCCGGGGGCTTTTCCATCTGCGAACAAACCGCCCAATGCATAACTAGGAGATTCTCCTGATTGCTCGAAAAGATCGATCAACATCCCACAAGTCGTGGTCTTCCCATGGGAACCAGAAATCGCAATCAGCTTTTTCCTTTGGGCAAGCGCAGCCAAACATTCACCGCGACGTTTTGTTTCCCAGTTTTTGCGGCGAGCCTCCAACATCGCTGGATGTGAATCGCCAATCGCAGAAGATCGAACTACAAGACCTTCCCCTTTCGCCGATTCTAGCGATGTAATGGCAATACCATTGTCATCCAAGAATCCACGCGCAGTCTTCGATAACATTTCATCTTCGCCGCTCACATCGAAACCTGCTTGTTTCATACAAAGCGCCAGAGGCAACATTCCCGCACCGGAAACGCCGACAAAGTGAACCCGATTGGGCAATTCACCTAATTCCAAATCCTTCACCTTGCCCCTACCTCCGTTCTAGATGCAGATTTCGACGAAACGAGCGACATCTCAATGTCATCAGCTATAATCGACTTTGCGTCGATTCCATCGATTGCCTCCAGGCAAGATTCAAACTCCCTCAATCCATCATCATCCGAAATCGTTATTCGAACCAATTCGAACAACTCATCCATCGATTCGTGATTCAGCAATAATCCGCCCCCCGCATCGGTCACCCGTTTCGCATTATAAAATTGGTGGTCATCCGCAGCGTACGGATACGGAATAAAAACTGAAGGAGTACGGCATCGAGCAATCTCAGCAATACTGCCGGCACCCGAACGCGATACCGCCAAATCGGCAGCCGAAAGCAACAAAGCCATCTGATCGCTAAAGCCCAAAATAAGCGACCTCACTGGTTCGCCGGCCTTTGCAGGATACATACGCTCTTCCGCTTCGTCTTCTCGATTTCCTGTCAAACAAAGCATTTGCACTGAATCGAGAGCCAAAGGCTCCATCGACGCAGCCATCCATTCGTTTAAAGAGCGAGCTCCCTGACTTCCTCCAAAGACCAAAAGTAATTTGCGATTTGGGTCGAAACCCAAGAGACGCTTCGCCTCATCTTTTGCCATCTTTTCGATTTCAGTTCGAATTGGCATTCCTACATTAAACGTTCGGCCCGACCGGACCGATTTCAAATAGACATCCGTTGGGAGGTAAACTCGATTCGCAAAGCGGCTCAACAAACGAGTCACACGTCCAGGAACTCGATTCGCTTCGTGAATCGCTACTGGGATTTTCGTAAAAATGCCCGCAAGAAGGGCCGACGCTGACGAGAACCCTCCAAAACCAATTACAGCATCGGGCTGAGTCTTTCGAATTTTTCGGATACAAATACGAACACCCGAAAATAGATCTCGCAAAAACTTCGAAAATCGAACTGGCGAAAAGCTCATCGCGCATCCGGGAATCGAATCGTATTCGAACTGCCTGTACTTTTTAACCAGCTGAGCATCCACTTGCTTCTTGCTTATCAGCAATTCGCACGACCATCCTCGAGAAACCAGCTCTTCGGCGAGGGCGATGCCGGGAGCTAGATGCCCCCCCGTTCCCCCACATGCGATAAGAGCTCTTTTCATTCTTAGATTTCCTTCAGCTTTCGCTTAGAGTCATTCAATACCGGCGAACGCCAAGCCAAACTCGTATTCAAAATCAAAGCTACGCACAATCCCATCACGAGAAAATTAGACCCGCCATAACTAATGAACGGCAATGGCAAACCCGTCGTCGGCAATGAGCCCGTAACGACTCCCAGATTAACCAATGCTTGAATGCTTATCGTTAGCAAACAGCCCGAGGCCAAAAGAAATTGATACGCATTAGGCGCTTTCCTTAAATGAGAAACTCCCGCGACGAATAGTAGCATAAAAACCAATACCACCGCCAAAGTGGCTATTAGGCCCAACTCTTCTCCGACAATCGCGAAAATAAAGTCCGTATGAGCTTCAGGAAGCGACCGCAATTGCTGACGCCCATTACCAGCTCCGACACCATCTACTCCACCAGCTCCAAATGCCAAAATCGCCTGCCACACTTGATAAGCGTCGCCTGCCTTATTTCCTTCCATGTCCATGAATGCGGTCAAGCGGCTCAGGCGCTCCGCGTCTTTCGAGATCAACAAGGCCGCGGACCCAAAACCAACAATCGTTGACCCGATCAAGTAGAACACATTCGTTCCAGCGAGAAAAAGAACGCAAAAACTAACCATGGAAATGATCAAAGCCGTCCCCAGATCAGTCTGCATCATAATCAGACCAACGACTACTGCAATCGCAATCGAAGGGAAGGCGAAGCCTTTCCAAAAGGTATTCGATTCCTTCCGAATCAAGCTAAAATAATGAGCCAAAAAGAAAACTAAGCCAATCTTCGCGAATTCCGCTATTTGCAATCCAAAGGGCCCAAAGCGAAACCAACTGCGACTTCCATTTATCGTCGAGCCAATACCAGGAACTAAAACTAAGACCAAACCGATCACGCATACAGCATAACCGATCCAAATGAATTTCCGAAACCACTCCAAATCGATCTTCAAAGCCAACAAGCCAGCGACGAACGTTAAACCCATCCAAATCGCTTGCTTGTGAATGATCTGATAAGGATCGTCGGTATGCACCGGCAAGCTCGCGCTAAAGAGAACCGATACCCCTAGCATCGCTAACGCGAACACGCAGACAACAATAACGACCGCTGGGTTCAGAATACCCAATTGGCCGGTATGGCTTTCTCTCGTTTTGCGCTTCGCCATTAGTCGTTGAAAAACGTATACAATACCGAATTTCTAATTCTCGATTGGAATCACCGGCTGCTCGATCAAATCCTCATCTTGGAAAACATCATCTTCATCGATCAACTGAAGCGGTTTATCCTCCGGGATAGATCGCGTAGTTCGCGTAGGCGGAGCGATGACTGGAGGCGTCAAAACTGGTGTCGGATCTGCCTGAGAACGACTAACCGGGGGAGCCGCGGCAGAATTCTTACCGGGAATGAAAAACGTCTGCCCCACATTGATCAGGCGAGGGTTTTGAATGTTGTTATGCTTTATCAAATCCTTCACCGAAACATTGTAACGCGCTGCGATCGAAGACAAACTATCTCCCGGCTCGACAACCACCTGAAGCCCTTGTTTGCGATTCGCCAAACGGGAAAACGCTCTCGACGAGCCCGAGCTATTGGGAATAACAAGCTTTTGTCCGACGCGTATCAAATCGCCTCTGAAATTATTTGCAGACCTCAATTCGCTTAACGTCACTCCCTGGCTCGCGGCGATGCGAGACAAAGCATCTCCTTTTTTCACGGTATAGTACGTGCCTTCCACTGCTTGAGGAGCCGGAGAACCAGCACCGGCGCTAGCCATTTCCGAACTCTGCCTTGGAATATTCAAAATCTGTCCCAGCTGAATATTATTGGTCAAACCAGGATTAACAGAGTGAAGCTCTGCCGACGTAACGCCAAAGTTCCTAGTAATGCCCCAAAGACTATCGCCTGTGGTTACCGTGTATCGAATTACCTGAGACGGCCTATCTCGAGCGATAATATCGCTTGGTTGCTGATACCCGCTCGCAGGTTGTCCACCCACCGGTGTTAAAACATCGTTACCACGAGGCAACCTTTGCTGCGGTTGCGGCGACGATCCAGCCGGGCGAGTAGGCTCGAACCGTTGACGACTTGAAATCGTCGGCGTTCCAGTCTGAACAGTGAGAATCGCATCGCCCTCGTTATATCCCGAAAGGTCATTCGCTCGAGAATCGAAACCGCTTGCCGACACTGTCGTCGTCTGAGCCCCCGGATCCTTGCTAGACCAATTCACGATTCCGTTCGCGCCAGCCGTCGCGATCCGCTCGTCGCTAATGTCACCGTTACCGATTCCACTCATCAAATAAATAATCGCCAGTACGACCAAATGGGCCCCTGCGATGATTCCAAATCGAATTAAATTCATATTATTACCCTTACTTAAAAAATCAGACATCTTTCATGCTCCTTTCCGATTGTAAACAGTCAATGACCTTCCGGAAAACCTCTCCTCTTTCCGAATAACTTTTAAACATATCAAAGCTGGCGAAGCCAGGACTAAGTAGGACATTGTCTCCCGTTTTCGCCATTTCCGCAATCGATCGAATCGCAGCTTCCATGGTGGGTTGAACGGATGCAACGCAGACTTCATTTTCGAAAGCCTCGCTCAAACGTTCCATCGTTTCCCCAATAACCGCAGCCGCTTTAATTTTCGGAGAAATCCGCCGAACAAACGATTCAAGATTACCTCCTTTGTCCTTACCCCCGCCAATCCAAAAAACCGGCTTTTCGAAACGTTCAAGCGCTCCGTAAACAGCATGAAAATTAGTGGCTTTCGAATCGTTCCAAAATCGAACCCCATCAACGCTGCCAACTAACTCGATCCGATGAGGACTTTTACGAAACGCAAACGCCGCTCGAACCAAATCAGCTTCAGGCAATTTCAATGCCAACCATAAAGCCCGAGCCATCAGATACGTTCGTCGCTCCGGAACCGTCTCGAATTCGCTCCCTACAATCCCCAAAGACTCCACATCCCGCTCATCTTCTACGACGCACGACTCTTGAAAGTCTACTCCAATTTCCTTGCCGTACTCGTAAACCGAACGACCAATCAAAACGATTTTTCCCCGTGCGTTCGAAACCAAATTGTATTTGGACCTAAAATACGACTGCATCGATTCATGTCGATCCAAGTGGTCCTCATCGAAATTCGTCCACAAAACATGATCCGCCTGAAACTTACTCATTTGCTCCGCTTGAAAGGAACTTATTTCGCATACGGCAATCGCCTCCGGATTACATTCGCCCGAAAGGACTTCACATAGCGGCGATCCAATATTTCCAACCGCATAAGATTCGATTCCCGACTGCTGAAATGCCTCGTTCAAAAACGACGCCAAAGTCGTCTTCCCATTCGTCCCCGTAATCGCCACAACAGGCCCTCGCCAAAATACAGCGCCGAGGTCGAACTCCGGAATCAGACGGCACCCCGCGTCCCTAGCCGCAACGACCCATGAATGCGACGATCCAAATCCGGGACTACAAATAATCAATGAGTACGCTCTAGCAATCTCCTCATTAAACTCGTTTTCCGAATAATCGCCACCGTTCTCGTCGAAAACCTGCACTTTGCCCCCATGCTTCCTGATTAGGGAAGCTGCGGCCAAACCGCTCCGACCTTGCCCGAAAATGGCGATCGATCGCTTCAAGCTTGTTTCGAGCCATTCAGGAATAAATTGCGAGGCGACCATCATCTGATTTTTAAAGTCGCCAATCCAGCGAATGCGAATATTAGCGAAAGTATCCAAAACCGAATCACAACCTTTGTTTCAGCCCACCCCTTTAATTCGAAATGATGGTGAATAGGAGCCATTCGGAATATTCGCTTTCCAGTACTCTTATACGATCCGACCTGTAGAATAACCGAGACCGTTTCCATAACGAAAATCCCGCCGACGATAACCAAAGTTACCGGTTGATGCGTCATAAACGCGATGACGCCAACCAAACCTCCCAACGCCAATGAGCCCGTATCGCCCATAAAAACTTCAGCTGGATGGGAGTTAAACCATAGAAACGCCAAACCACCACCGACAATCGCCGCGCAATAAACGCCCAGTTCGCCCACTCCTGGAACATGGGAAATTAACAGATAATCCGATATAATGACATTGCCAGCTGCGTAAGCCATAATCGCATACACGATCGCGACCGTGATCGTGCAACCGATCGCCAAACCATCCACTCCATCCGTTACGTTGATAGCATTGCTCGATCCGACCAAAACCAAGAAAAGAAAGCCGGCCAAAAACCACAACGGCATCGGGTTCCAAACTGTGTCTTTTAGAAATGGCAACCAAAGCTCATACATTTTATCCGCACTCGTCGGATTGTTTAACAGAATCACCAATACCGCTGCTGTCGTGAGACTCTGCCAAATCAGTTTGCCGCGCGACGGAAACCCTTTGCTGCTGCCCTTCGAAACTTTCAGGTAGTCGTCAAGAAAACCCAACGCGGTCATACTCGTATAAACAAATAGCGCAGTCAGCGTCCAAACGTTGAACTGAGCCCAAAGCAAACCGCTTATACTCACTGAAAAAAAGATGAGCAACCCTCCCATTGTCGGAGTATCCTTCTTTCCAGAATGCAGTTCAGCCAGTTTACCAACTTCGGACTCGGTTCGAAAACTCTGCTTGAAGCTCAACCTGCGAAGCAACGCAATCAACCAAGGTCCTAAAACAAACCCGATCAAAAACGCCGTGCCCGATGCCATAAGCATTCGCAATGTCAAAAACCGCAACAGCCGCAACGGGCCGAAAAACTCTTCGTATTGGGCCAGATAACTTAACATGATACTCCTTCGCTACAGGGTTCATTTTTCAAGAAATCGATCGCAGTCTCCAGTCTGTACCGTCGGCTTCCCTTCAAAAATACATCTCCGGAAAATGCTGCCAATAGAGGCTGCAGCGCTTCCACGTTTCGAACGATCTCCGTATTCTCGAGATGCTTACCTGTATTCTTCATTCCTTCCAAAATATATTCCGATCCATCTCCTAAGAGACGGACATAGTCTTCTTTTTCGACCGCTATTTCGCAGCCTAAGCGCTCGTGCCAGTTAGCCGACTGCTCCCCCAACTCCTCCATACTTCCTATGACAAATAGTCGAGAACCCCCTGGCTCGTAAGCCGATTGAAATACATCCAAAGCATCGCTCATCGAAAGCGGATTCGCGTTATAGCAATCTAGATAGGCACGGGTATTCCCAAACGTCCTCCACTCGCCCCGTAATTCACTCGGCTTCCAAAATTTTAATCGTAGCGCTATATCCTCAGCCGAGACACCGCAATCGCGAACTACAGAAATTGCCAACGCCGCATTTGAAGCGCTCCCCTTCCCCATCGATTCAATTCGGTACGATTCAACGCCATCGGGACCTTTCATTTCAAGACGCGTACCTCCGTTTTCGAGAATCCTTCGATAGCTCCGCAAGGAACCCAGCGAGTCATCTTCTTCCAACAACAAACCCTCTCCTCCAAAAACCCGTGAACGATAAGGTTTCCACGTCGGCCCCAGATAAACGCGTTTAGTTGAAGATGTTTCAGACAACTTCGCTTTTTCCGATGCGATCGTATCGACATTCTCAAGATATTCCAAATGAGCCGGCCCAATTGCCGTAAACACAACCGTGTCAGCCTGGATAGTCTCTGCCAACTTCGCCATTTCTCCTCGTTCGCTTATCCCAGCTTCCACAACCGCAAAACGACAAGAAGTATCTTCGATGGAAAGCATGGTCGCAGGGACGCCGATCAAATTATTGAGGTTGCCGGAGGTTGCCTGAACGATAGGCTCCCCTCCCAGCAAGAGAGATAGCAAATCCTTCACTGTCGTCTTCCCACAGCTTCCAGTGACCGCAATAACTGGAAAACTCCAACGGTTCCGAAAACGCGCGGCGATCGTTCGAAAACCAACAACACTGTCATCGACTAACAATTGAGGCAATGAGCTTGAAGGTCGCTCTTCTTGAACCAAGGCACCAGTAGCTCCTTTCTCACGGGCATTCTCTAGGAAATCGTGACCGTCCCTCGTTTCCGTTTTGATAGCGATAAACAGGTCTCCCGGTTTCAGTTTCCGAGTATCAAAGCAGAATCCGGTAACAGGGGACGCAGGAAGGCGCTTTAGCCATTCACCACCACTTGCTTCCGCTAGAAATTCTGCATCGAATTCGGACATATCAGAAACGCCCGCCGAGTTTCATTAATTCAAGCAACTCGCTCGCGACCTTTCTATCGTCAAATGACACTACTGTATCTCCAAATTCTTGAAATGGCTCGTGTCCTTTACCAGCAATCAAAACGCAATCACCCGGTTCAGCGTTTTTAAGAGCCAACTCAATCGCCCGTCGTCGGTCGACAACGAAATCAATCCGAGACGGATCGGTGACGCCTTCACGCATATCATCGAATATCTGCTCCTGCGCCTCCGAGCGCGGATTGTCAGTCGTCGCCCAGCATCGATCCGCCAAAGCCTGGGAAACGCGCGTCATCTCGCTACGTTTTCCTCGATCCCGATCTCCCCCACATCCGAAAACGACACTCACTTTTCCAGGGATAATCTCCCGCAACATGCTTAACGCGTTTTCGAGCGCATTTCCCGTATGAGCATAATCAACGACGACCTCGAACGGTTGTCCATTTTGAATACGCTCCATGCGCCCAGGAATTCCACCAAACGCGCCCAAACTTCCGATACACGAATCGAGGTCCAATCCCACTGCCGCGCCAATCGCCATCGCAGCAAGTACGTTGCTCACGTTATAGTGACCAATCAACGGCGAGCGAACCAACCGGTCCGTTCCTTCGTAGCGAAACGTGAAAGTCGTTCCATTCGGAGCCATATCGACATCCACCGCCTGCATCTTAGCGTTCGAATCGGTCCCAAATGAGATCAACGAATCATCATCCAATTCCTCAGCAAGTCTTCGACCATATACGTCATCGACATTAATCGCCAATTTCTTCGGCCTCCGGCCCAGCTCGCCGACAATAAAGCGACGCTTCACTTCGAAATAGGAATCCATGTCCCCATGGTAATCCAAGTGATCCCGAGTGAGGTTCAAAAACGCGCCCACATCGAATTTCAATTCGGCAACCCTCATTTGGTCGATGCCGTGAGAGCTCACTTCCATCACCGCTCGCTCGCATCCGAAGCCTTTCATCTGAGCGAGCAGTTCGCAAAGATCATGCGCCTCCGGAGTCGTTCGAAACGAAGGCAATACTCTTTCTACGAGATCGTAGCCGATCGTCCCCAAACAACCCGTTTTCACATCGTCAAGCGAAAGAAAATGCTTCGCTAAATAGGAAACCGTCGTCTTGCCATTCGTTCCGGTGATTCCGATGAGCGTCAACGCTTTGTCAGGTTTTCCAAAAAACCGACGAGCCACCTTTGCCAAGGTTATGCGCGGATCCGCAGACTTCACGAATACCGCCTTAGAATTACCGAATCGTCGTGGAGCATTCGAAATCACCCCAACCGCTCCGCGAGTCAACGCTTCATCAACAAAAGACGTTCCATCGTGACGTATCCCGGGAAGCGCGAAAAACAAACTCCCAGGCGTGACGCGGCGACTATCAATAACGAGACGATTCACGATTGGGTCCGCCGACCCACGCTTCAATTTCGACTCCGAGTTTTTCAACAATGCGCTTAACTTTTTCCCTTCCGCTTTCATTCGCCCTCCTTTCTCGATTCGACCCAACGTTCTTGTTGAATGATCCGTTTTTCGACTAAGTAACAATCCCATAACCCTTCAGTCATCAATTGCTAGCTGCTAGTCTACGAATATCTGCATTCATTGCAAATGCTTCGTTCGATTCAATAGGAGTGATCGCATAATACGGAATGAGCTTCTCTGCGATACGTTTGAAGGAAGGAATCGCTGCGCCACTACCGGAAACCGGCATCCCAATAGTAGACCCATCCACTATAACGGTTATAACCACTTCCGGATTATCCGCCGGGAAGTACCCCGAAAACGAACCTGTGTGGTGTCGAGAAGAGAAACGACCATTGATCAATTTTTGAGCCGTTCCCGTTTTCCCCGCCACGAGATAACCCGGTATTCCCGCCTTGTGAGCCGTACCTCCAGGTGAAGCGGTCTTCACCAGCAAATTAGACATCGTACGTGCAGTCTCTCTCGAAATAACCCTTCGCCGAACCATCTTCCCAAACGAAACCGTTTCCTTGTTATTCGTATCCAAAATTTTAGTTACAATTTGCGAACGCATCAAAAGCCCTCCATTCGCTATCGTAGCCATTGCATTATGAATCTGCAAGGGAGTCGCCGAAAGCGAATGCCCCATAGTCATACGCGACAGAGTCAAACCATCCCAATGTTTAACTGGATGCACGATACCACGCGACTCAACTCCAAGATTCAAACCAGTCCGTTCTCCAAACCCAAAACGACGCACGTAATCGTAAAACTCTTCGTAACCAACTAATGTGCCCAAGTGAGCCGCGCCGCGATTCGAGGAATTCGTCACGATTCCTTCAACCGAAAGCACGCCAAACGGCTTCCAATCGTTCGGCAACCTTGCCACATAACCCGTAGGCATTCTCAAAGTAGAAATCGAACAATCAAACTCGTCATGAATACTTACCAGCCCTTCTTCCAAGGCGCTGCTAGCCGCAACAATCTTAAAAGTAGAACCTGGCTCGAGAGGGTCCGTTAATGCCCGATTCCTATGGCTCGACACTTCGTATTTAGAATAGTGATTCGGATCGAAAGTCGGATAATTTGACAATCCAAGAATAAAACCGCTATGCGGATCTGAGACAATTATTGTAGCCGACTCCGGTTTGTATTTTTCAGCGATCAACTTCAGCTCTTCTTCAATCGAATGCTGGACGTAGGAATCGACCGACAAAGCCAAACTCATCCCATCGCGCGACGGTACGTGACGGCGACGAAACTGCGCCATTTCTCTACCGGCAGTCACTTCCGATTCTCTCCATCCACGCTGGCCGCTAAGATAGAAATCGAATTCTTTTTCGATACCCGACTCCGCCTCTCCATCGCCACCGATGAAACCAATCAAATGCGCTCCCAACGAATCTTTTGGATACACCCGCTCATACTGCCTAGTTCCATATACACCACTGATTTTCAATTCGACGATTGTTTGATAGGTCGATTCATCCACACGGCGACGCAATAAACGCCAACGATCAGATCGTGATGATTCATCCCCAGTAAAACGGCCATTTCTCGCGCTGAAAGCTTTTTCAACGAGCCTCAATTCCAAACCCAACGCTCGACTTAGTTCAGGCAACTTCACCAAGTCAGACTCTTTTAAAGAAACCGGATCAACACCGACCTCCAGAAACGTCTGACTAGTCGCGAAGAGCTCTCGCCCGCCATTCAAATCATAGCTAAATATATCTCCCCTACGCGAGTTCAGAGGAATCACTCGATTGCGATTGCTCTGGATCTCCGCAACGCGGCCCGGACCGTCAATGACGTGTAATTCGACAAGGCGATATCCAATCGCTCCGTATCCTATTAGAATACAAAGAGCGAGCATCCAGAATCGAATTCTTGGAGCGAAGCCTTTGGCCATGAGTACCTCTTAGTTGCCGGACGAGATCGAAGCGGTGAACACGCTGTTGGCGTTCTTATCGTAAAGTCTTGTTTCCACGTTATCCGTTACATGAACGATTTGCGTGTACGCAGGCTCGCGAAGCTCAAGCTTCAGCGTCCGATTGAGATCAATCAACTTATCGGTAGACATAGCTACCGTGAGTTCTACTTCCAATTGAGCGAGTTCGCGGCGTTCTTCTCTGATTTGCTGCTCTATCGCTTGGAGTCTATTCGCGGACTGCGAAGTTTGGTGACGCATCCAAACAGTAACCACGCCGAAACCTCCCACAATCGCTAATATTAATAGCGAGTATACGATAATCCGATTAAGGATTTGATTAGCGGCGCGTTTTTTTTTGTTACTATTCATCTAACTTCAATGGGCATAGAGGGCGTATCCCTGAAAAGTGGATACGCACATTCGAAAGACCTGAACGAAACCGAAGGTTTGTTCGCTCCAATTTGTTCGCTCCAATTTGTTCGCTGCGTTTGCAATCGAAATTTCCGCGATCGAGCGGCATATAAGTGGACAAAGCCACGAATTGACGGTTTAAAGCTTCTTTAAGCGTTATATTGTTATTCATTATCCTGCGATTTTTTTGCGTGTGACGCGTTTATTACTGTGTATCCGCTTTCCTTAGCGCCCTGAGCTTCGCGGATCTACTCCGCGAATTTGCTGCGATTTCCGTATCGCTAGCCATTGCTGGTCGACGGGTCAGAAGATCCGCCTTGATTTCGCGCATATCCTGAGGTCTGTGGTCCCCAGGTTCGGGTCTCCCTGCCAAGCGGCGAAATAGTCTCTTCGCAATCCGGTCTTCCAATGAATGGAAGCTGATCACGCATAACCTACCGTTTGGCTTCAGTCGCTCGAAAGCAGCCGGAAGTCCACGCTCGATGACGTCGAGCTCTTGGTTCACCGCGATACGAATTCCTTGAAAGGTCTTAGTAGCGGGGTGAATTTTCGAAGCGAATCGCAGCCTAGCCGGAGTGCAGGATAGGATTAGGTCCGCGAGGACCTTTGTGGTGAGTAGCGGCGACAGCGCTCTCGCTTCGAGAATGGTATCGACAATGCGACGCCAGTTTTTTTCTTCTCCGTAAACCTTGATCGCCACGACCAGCTCATGACGACTTGCAGTCGACAGCCAATCGGAAGCGGATATTCCGGTTTCAGGATTCATTCTCATATCTAGAGGCGCTTCTCCGCGAAAGGAGAAACCGCGATCGAGTTGATCGAGCTGGAAGGAAGAAACTCCAAAGTCGAATAGGATGCCGTCAAAGGGTCCTTCTTCCAAGTTCTCTAGATCTACGAAATTCATGCGGCGAAAACGAAAACGTTCGCCATACTCGGCTTCAAATGCCGCAGCGCGTTCAACGGCTTGCGGATCTTGATCCAAGGCTACAACTGTAACATCAGCTGCATCAAGAATCATGCGTGCGTGACCGCCCCCTCCAAAGGTGCAATCCAAGTACAAACCTCCGTCTTGCGGATCGAGCAAGCGGAGCGTTTCTTCGGCAAGAACTGGGACGTGACCGTTCATCGGCGCGTTTTCGATCAGGCTATCTGACAATGAAATCATAGAAGCCTTTCTTCTTCTCGCCAGCGAGACGCTCGGACGCTTCCGCTCGACGCCGCTCGGCGATATCTTGAATGTCTTGTCGCACGGCTGCATTCTCTGGGTTGCCCTCTCCGAACTCCCAGGTGTCGCAATGCTTAATCGAACCATGTCCAAACGTGCCGCTCATTCCGAAAAGCTGCATTTTGCCTGGCCCACTACGGCCACGGCTCAGTCCGCCTTTTAAACTAAATAGCGAGGAAAGCACCGAACCGCGCGAAGGAGACTTAACTGTTCCCAACCCCTTCATACTAAAGATTCACCCGCTTCATCAATTTGCCCAAATCGTCGTTGTTCACCTTCGGGTCGATGACATTCCACCGATCCGGGCTCCAAATTCTGAAATTGATCATGCGCCCAATCAAGACCGCCTCTTTCGTTATGCCTGAGTGCTCTAGCAATTCTTCCGGCATGTTAATGCGACCCTGCTTGTCGCAGCTGAAGAAAGCCGCTTGAGAAAACAACTTGTCCTGAAGTTCCTGTGCGTCCTCGTCACTCAACTGTTGCTCCTCGATCTTATCGTAGAGCTTCGCCACCTGCTGAGGAGGAAGCACGAGGATACATCCGCTAGGATCCGGTAAGGCCAAATAGCCGTCTTCCGTGTCCCCATCAAAGCGCCATTTCGAAGGAATCGCTAAGCGGCTCTTCGAATCAAGATTTCGTTGGTGCTTCCCAACGTAAATCGTTCTGGCGAGTGATGTCATAGTGTTTTGTGTGATAACTTGTGGAAAACCGCCCCAAAACTCCCCATTATTCCCCACTTTGTCAAAATTTTTCTCCACAATACCCCATAGAGACATCAACAAGTTGTTAACATGCCCCCAATTAGCGGCCTTTTTACGGGAGGAGCCCTGATAACCGAGCAATCACGCCTCAATTCTCGTCTCAAATCGCCAATCGCCGCGAAAACCGGATTTTATTCACAAGCATTCGGAGCTCGAAATAGGCTTCGAATTCCATAGGTTGAAAACACCTCCAAACAAGCTGTGAATAACTTTCGAAACAGGGCTTCGAAACAGGTATTTATCTGCAATTTGAAATAATCCGATCGCAGTATTGAATCTTCGAGGAGGCGCTCCTAGCGTCCGCTCAATGAATCAACCGAAGACTATGCAAGTGATCGGCTCCGATCTCGCGATTATCTGGGAAGATGGCCAAGAGGGCTACATTTCGCCTGAAGCTTTGAGAGCGAACTCGCCCAGCGCTTCCGTCTCTGGAGAACGCGATATTTTTGGTACTCAATACGGGGGTGAATTCCAGAAGAGCTATTCCGGGGTGACCATCGATTCGTGGACCAGTATAGGGAATTACGCGATCCGCTTTCAATTCTCCGACGGCCACAACACGGGGATTTACGGCTACGATTTGCTCAGACGATTGGGTCAAGCTTAAGCGACACTCCAGTAGGCTAGTCCATGTTTTCAAATCGTCTGTCTCATCATTGGCTTTACACGCCCCTCGCTCTCCGATTCAGTCCTCTCACTATGTCACAGAGCTGTCTCCACGAACGATCCTCGAACGAGGATATTGAAAAAGGCCTTAAACTTCAGCCCAAATTCGATCAGGATGGGCTAATTCCTTGCATCACGACGGACGTCCATACCAATGAAGTCCTCATGTTCGCATTCATGAATCAAGAAGCTCTCGAACACACGATCCAAAGCGGCAAGGTCACCTACTTCAGCCGATCTCGCCAAAAGCTCTGGGTCAAAGGAGAATCTTCTGGCCAAGTACAATGGCTCAAGGAATTGCGGACCGACTGCGATCAGGACGTCATTCTCTGCAAGGCCGACATTGGTGAAAAGGGCGCGTCTTGCCACAATGGATACCGCTCTTGTTTTTATCGAAAGCTCGAAATCGAATCTGGAGAATTGATCTACGATGGAGGAGATCCCCTCTTCGATCCCGAAGCCGTTTACGGCAAAGCATAATCATTTTAAACCAAGAAGCCGCTTATGAATCCTTAAGCGGCTTTTTCTCGCTTAGTTCACTCCCCAAAAAATGATTGACCCCTCACATTACTTCATCGGATGCCCTGTGTGGTCTTGTCGCGATTGGATTGGCACGGTCTTCGACAAAAAAACGGACTCAGGAGATCTTTTGCGCGAATACGCCAAACGCTTTAACACCGTCGAAGGTAATTCGACCTTCTACGCCATTCCTCCAGCCGCAACTGTGGAAAGATGGATGGCGGAATCCGGAGACGGATTTCGATTCTGCCCTAAATTCCCAAAGGCTATTTCCCATGACCGGAGACTCGTTCAGGCCGAAAGCGAAACTGATGAATTCATCAAAATCCTCGAAATGCTTCTACATGGAGATCGCCTTGGAACAAGCTTCCTGCAATTGCCGCCATCCTTCAATGCTCACAGTATCGATGCTCTCGAAGGCTATTTGAAGGCATTGCCCAAGGAGTTCAAATACGCAGTGGAGCCACGGCACATCACTTGGTACGATAACGGTGACAACGAACGGCAGCTAGACGATATGCTGCAAAATCTCGGGATAGACAAAGTTATCTTCGACAGTCGCCCCCTCTTCGCATCCGAAGCCAAGGATCAGGACGAAAGCGACGCTCAATCTCGAAAACCGCAAACTCCCGTTCGGAAAGTAGCTCTCGCAACGCATCCATTCCTAAGACTCGTAGGAAGCAACGACCTCGATGCTAACGATATTTGGATCAAAGAATGGGCCCCGATCATCAATAAATGGATACTTGAGAATAAACGACCTTACATATTCCTTCATTGCCCCAATGAAGCGCACGCGCCGTATTTCGCGCGCCGCCTACATCGACAATTGAAAAAACTCAATCCACTGCTCGGCAATTTTCCTAAATTCGCAAGCGATTTCAAGAATGAAGAACACGAGCAAGAGCAGCTCGATTTATTCTAGCGCTTAACGGACTTCGAAAACATCGACCAGAGCAACACCGGTCGTATCGCCAACCCCACTAACGATTACCGTGTAACCGCCAGGATCAAGCGTCACGATCGTTGCAGCGTCCTTGCTTCCCTCATCAGACACCGTAGCGCCTGCAGCCTCCATTTCACGAATCAGCGAGTCTTTAAACGCCCCCTCTTCCCAGTTGTCGGAGGTTGCCACAGTTTCATTCGCTCCATTGACAACCCTAAATTGAGGATCCGCCAGCGTGTTATTAACATCACTCGCAATCAAACCTGGTCCAATCGCACGAATAAGAAGATTAGCCTTTTCTCCCCCGACAATCCAAAATCCGGCGATCAAGACATCGTCTCCTGTTCCCACTTCCGCGCGAGTAGATATGTTTACGATGCGAACGGGACTATTCACATTATCCTCATCCCCATCGAAAACCTCCGCTAAAACCACCCCGCCGGGGCTGCCTGATTTTGGAGTGATCAATGCCGTGTATCCAGTTACAGGAAACGACCCAGCGATAACCGCATCCGCACTACCGGCAACCAACGGCCCAGCTCCTGATCTAGCGGAAAGCCTTGCGACGAGATCCAAGTCATTTCCGATATCCCAATCATCATTCTCTACAGGATCTCCGCCCAAAGGAATGAGCTGAATACGAGGATCCGGCATCGTGCCC